>NZ_JACRSU010000019.1 GCF_014384785.1 Congzhengia minquanensis | reverse complement strand
TATGTTGCTTTAACTGACTTTGCATCATGGACTGGCAGAACTGCAACATGGCTTCCGGAACAAAATAAAATTAGGGTTGCAGAAAGAAACAATGATATGTCAAATAAACTGATTATTTATACAGATGAGGTCACCGGGCATCAGGGATTTAAAGACAGTGAAGGAAATATTGTAATTGAAGCTAAAGATGAGTATACAAACGTATATCCTTTTAAAGAAGGTCTTGCCATGGTTTGCGATGCGCGAAGAATTAATCCCAGCCCACGTTATGGTTTTATCAATCGAAAAGGTGATTTAGTAATTCCTATAAAATATGGAACAGCCAATGACTTTCAAAACGGAGTTGCCGCAGTAAGAACGCCGTATCCTAACGAAGGCTTTGATTATACCAATGATTGCTGGACTTTTATTAAAAAAGATGGAAGTTTGCTTTTTGATAAAGAATTTAAATGGGCAGATTCTTTTTCTGAAGGGTTCGCATGTATTCTTACACAAGGTATACCAGCACCAACTTCCGATGATGGTAATAAAAGATATTCCTATATTGACCTGAGCGGCGAACGAGCTACTGATTTGGAATTTGAAAAGGCCTCTCGTTTTAAAAATGGTTATGCGAATGTAATTTTAAATGGTGTGGAAGGCTATATTGATTCACAATTTAATTTTTATGAGGGCAAACGCTGATGTATTTAGGCCAAGGGGTAGT
>NZ_JACRSU010000018.1 GCF_014384785.1 Congzhengia minquanensis | reverse complement strand
CCGATTGTGTTGCGGGCGGTGAAATTGGTCCCGTCACTTTCATTAATCGTATAGCCTCTGTCCCAATAAAAACAAGTCGTTTTGCCGCCGGCTGTTTTCGAGCTTCTGAACCCTTCCGGGTCATAGGTATAAGTACCTTTAACCGTGCTGCCTTCTTTATACTGAATCAACTGGTTCCTGTCGTTGTAGCTGTATGTCTTGCTCAGTGCCGAAGACCCCAGCGTTTCCTGCTTCGTACTCATAGAGCCGTTGGCGGTGTATGTATAGGTGTCCGTGGACGTTTGTGTTATTGTTGTACCGTTATTCGTGCCTGTAACGGTTTCTTCCCGCCGAGTCAGCTGGTTCGCAGCGTTATATGTCATTTCCTCCGTATGGTGTGTAACATTGGTAAACGGAACGGTTGTTCCCGCGTTGGACAGGTTCACCGTCGCGCCGCGATAATGAGATATTTCCTTCGATACAATATTGTTGTTCGCATCATATCCATATTGCGTTGTTGCAGAAAACTCATCTAATGTGGTATTCAGCCTGTTCAGTTCGTCATAGGTATATTCATTAATTCTTGTGACGCCCATGCTTTCTTTTAACAGATTGCCGTTGTCATCATAGTCATATCTGTAGGGCAGACTATCCTTTTGGGTAAAGGTGGGCTCGCCTTGAAGATTATACTCAAATGTCTGATACTTTCCGCTCGAACCATAAGATACTTTGCTGAGCAACCCCTGCTCGTTCTCATACTCATATTGCGTGGTCAGTCCGTT
>NZ_JACRSU010000017.1 GCF_014384785.1 Congzhengia minquanensis | reverse complement strand
GCATGCGATACTTAGACCCCACATCAGGACGGTTCTTAACTGAAGACCCTGCAAAAGACGGTTTGAACTGGTTTAGCTATTGTGGTGGCAATCCCGTTAAGTTTACCGATCCGTGGGGATTAGTTACAATGAAAGATATTGCCTTATATATCGAGATAAATAACATTGATGTTGAGGCTATGATTAAAGAAGATCCGAAAAATTACAAATATAATATAAGCAGAGATGCTGAAAACTGGATTGCAGGTCAGGCAGGATATGATCCGGTAACTTCAAAAGAATACGATGGTCACGTTGTTACATTTGCCTTTTACGAATACAGTGAAGATAAATCAGCTCCCGAAAACTCCCAAAGTCTTGCGTTAAATGGCATAAGAGATGGCTGGAGCGGTGAATATGACGGAAAGGCCCATCGTGTTATTATGGTTAATGTAAATGCTACAAACAATATTGTTTTAAAAAAGCACCAATCATTCCAAATAGATGTAAGAGCAGGAAAAGGCATTTCAAACGTATCTGGTAATACCATGACATTATATTGGGGTGACAGCAGAAATAACAAGTCATATTCGGATGATGATTTTTCATGGGTTGCTGCACATGAATTTGGCCATACCCTCGGTATTGACGATGCCTATAGTGATAAAAATTTCAAAATCGCTCCAAAATCCATTATGAACAATCAATGGGCGACAGGTGGTAAGGCAGAACCGATTGATTTTGCTATGATGAAAAAGGCACAATTTGGAAATCGTGGAAGTATGTGGACAAAATACAGCGATAATCTTGATCTTTTGGATAATTTAGGAGTTTATTATGAATTAAAATGATAATGAAAGGATATTAATATGAAAAAATTTATTTTAATATGTTTTATGGTGCTTATACTTACAACCATAACTGCTTTTAGTATCGGCAGTATATCTTCTGCCAAACAGTATATTGCATATGAAGCAAATTTCACAATTGAAATAGACGGTGTAGAACGAAATTTTTATCATCCAATTGTTTCCATTGACGATAAGGCATATGTTGCTTTAACTGACTTTGCATCATGGACTGGCAGAACTGCAACATGGCTTCCGGAACAAAATAAAATTAGGGTTGCAGAAAGAAACAATGATATGTCAAATAAACTGATTATTTA
>NZ_JACRSU010000016.1 GCF_014384785.1 Congzhengia minquanensis | reverse complement strand
CGCATGCGATACTTAGACCCCACATCAGGACGGTTCTTAACTGAAGACCCTGCAAAAGACGGTTTGAACTGGTTTAGCTATTGTGGTGGCAATCCCGTTAAGTTTACCGATCCGTGGGGGCTGGAAGAAGTAATGCTTAGGTATGTAACTGAAAAAAACTATGGAACCACTCTGTATGATACAGCTTCTTGTAGCATGGAAGTTACTATGTTCGGTCAAACGCATACCTTTGCTGGACCGTTAATTAATGGTGAAATGATAGTAGATTCAGCTGTATTAGCAGATCTGTTTCAAATGGATGAAAAAAACTTTTGGCATAATGAAGGAGATAAATTTGATACTGCAGATGACGCGGCAATGGGTTTTGGTTTGATGTATAATCCTAAATCTACAAAAACTTCATATAATTACCCAATAGGAAGGGAATATGGAGCTTTTATATATGATGAAAGTTCTGCTGAAAAACGTGCGTATACATTTAGAAACGTTACAAAAGGTAATCAAGATTCCGTCCAATTACCTTCGCCAGATAAAAATAGACTATTAGCGGCATGGGTGCATACACACGGAGCATCCTCTCCGCAGTATGAGTCAGAAAAATTTTCAGGGTGTATTGTTGATTTCGATACGAATGGGAAGAAAATTGAGAATGGCGACGGGGTTTATACTTTATTATTAGGTGTAGATGGTTATGTAATTACTCCAAGTGGTTCTTTTAAATGTTTGAGCAAATTATGGAAGAAAAGGGATATAGAGATATTGCCTGATAACGATCCTGCCGTTAGAATCATTGCAAATAATTTACCCCATTAAAAAGGAGAAGAAAATGATTAAAAAAATAGTTATTTCATTGTTATTGGTATTTATAAACATAGCAACTATCATAACAGTTAGCTATGCGCTATCTAAAAAGCAATATATAGCAAATGAGGTTAATTTTAGAGTTATAGTTAATGGAGAAGAGAAAAAATTTCAATTGCCTGTTGTTACAATAGATGATTCAACGTATTTGCCTGTTCGTGAATTTTGCGGCACCATTGGTTATTCTGTTGATTGGCATGAGGAAAGTGAAGTGGTTTCTATGTATTCAAAAAAAAATCTAATTTTTACCGATAACATATCCGAAGGCCACGAAGGAACATTGGATAATGGTAGAAAATATATTTTTTACGGTACAGATGCTAAAGACTATTCACTTAACGATTATGTTGAAAATAAACATGTGCAGTATAAATATACATATAATAAAAGAATAACTTCGACAACAATAAAAGAAATAGCAGAAGAAATACAGTTATTTTTTCAATATGAATCCAATTATGCAGAAATACCACTGATTGTTTCATATGATTCTGAATCTAATTCTTTAATTTTCTATAATGATTTCACTACTTCGCATCTTGGCGGAACAAGCATTTTAGTCATGAATTGTTCAGATGGATTTTTATCAATGTATAGTAATGGTGTGCGTTAAAAGATAAAAATAGGCAGATGGGAAGTTTATATTGGGTTAATCTTTTTTTATATGAGCTTTGGTGAAATTTTAATAAATAACCAATGAGATTTTTTATAACAAAAACGCGCGCTTGGGCGCAGACGGCACAGTGGAAGAAAAATATGTTACCACAAATGTATGTTGCTTTAACTGACTTTGCATCATGGACTGGCAGAACTGCAACATGGCTTCCGGAACAAAATAAAATTAGGGTTGCAGAAAGAAACAATGATATGTCAAATAAACTGATTATTTA
>NZ_JACRSU010000015.1 GCF_014384785.1 Congzhengia minquanensis | reverse complement strand
GCATGCGATACTTAGACCCCACATCAGGACGGTTCTTAACTGAAGACCCTGCAAAAGACGGTTTGAACTGGTTTAGCTATTGTGGTGGCAATCCCGTTAAGTTTACCGATCCGTGGGGAATGTATACATTGAAAGATATCGGTGCTTTTTTAGATGCAAACCCTGGAAAAGCGGAAGAAATTATGAAAGCAGATCCAGCAAATTATATTACTAATGTATCTAATGCATTTAAATCAGAATTCTCAGAGAATGCTGTAACTGTAAAAGAATACGAAAATGGAATCGTAATATATGCATGTGTTAGTATTAGTGGTGATGCTAATGCCCCCGATAACTCTTATGATCTTGTAACCCAAGGAATTAAGAATGGCTGGGGAGGATATTTTGACGGTAAAAAGGTTAGCGTTGTATTAATAGATGTAAATGATTCAGCTAACGCTTCATTTAAAAACCATAAAAATTTAGATATTTATATTAGCACTACAACTAATGATTCCAATTATAATGGTGAACTTCATAATGGCCGAATAACTATGTATTGGAAAAACACCCAATGGAATCCCAACCTAAACAGGTACGAAACATACCAATTACAAGACTATTATTTTTCTTGGATTGCCGCACATGAATTTGGGCATGCCCTTGGATTGAAAGATTTATATAATGATGAAAAATTTTCTTATACGCCTTTTTCCATCATGAATAGTGGCTTAAAATTCGATGGAAAAGCCACTAACATTGACTATGCTTTAATGCTTCGCGCCAAAAATAGTGGAGAAAAACAATTTTACAGTAAAAATTTAGATCTTTTAGATAAATATAATGCTTTGTATAGGCTAAAATAAGAAAGAAGGTAAAGAATATGAAAAAAGTAATATTATTTGGTAGTTTAATATTTGTTTTTGCATCATTAACAGTTTACGGTCAATTCTTAAAACAGTATACTGCATTTGAAGCAAATTATAAAATAGAAATAGACGGCGTTGAACGAAATTTTTATCATCCGATTGTTTCCATTGACGATAAGGCATATGTTGCTTTAACTGACTTTGCATCCTGGACTGGCAGAACTACAACATGGCTTCCGGAACAAAATAAAATTCGTGTTATTGAACGTAATGAAGATGTATCAAAGCTATTAATTCCATATCGTGATAATGTAACAAAGAAAGAGGGGTTTAAAGATTGTGATGGTAACATTGTCATAGAACCAAATTTTTATGAGGCTTTCCCTTTTTCCGAAGGCTACGCTGTAGTGGCAAAATTTGATAAAAATACATTGAAAACAACATATGGATATATTAATGATAAGGGAGAAGTTGTAATACCATGTATATATGATTTTGCCGGAGACTTTGATAATGGAATAGCAATTGTCGGTGCAAAGGACCAAAATTGTCCAAATAATTTATTACAATATTATTTGAAAAAAGACGGTAACTTTCTTTTTAACAAAGGTTTTTCGCAGGCACATCGTTTTAGTGAGGGATACGCGTGTGTTGTTACCAGTGGATTGGGATCTTTAGAGCATCCTTTAAAGTGGTCCTTTATTGATATGAATGGAGAATTTGCAACTAATTTTGAGTTTGATGATGAGGCTTGTTTCGAGAATGGTTATGCGGATGTAATTTTAAATGGTGTGGAAGGCTATATTGATTCACAATTTAATTTTTATGAGGGCAAACGCTGATGTATTTAGGCCAAAGGGGTAGTCGTGATGACTACCCCTTTTAATTAATATAGAAAGAAAAAAACTTGTACTTTGTAAATTTATGTGATAATATAAAGATATTAAAAGCACGATTAATAAATTTTGCATAAGATTACGAGTAAAAATTTGCTGATAACTTCGGCTATCGTGGCGAATACCACGCCCCCGAGTTGGGTTATATCTACCTCCGCATGCGATACTTAGACCCCACATCAGGACGGTTCTTAACTGAAGACCCTGCAAAAGACGGTTTGAACTGGTTTAGCTATTGTGGTGGCAATCCCGTTAAGT
>NZ_JACRSU010000014.1 GCF_014384785.1 Congzhengia minquanensis | reverse complement strand
CCCCCACGGATCCACAAACTTCAATGGATTATTCTCACAATAAACATACCAGTTAGAGCCGCTCTTTGCCGGGTCCTCACTGATAAACCTGCCGAGCTTGGGGTCGTAATACCGGTTTCTTAAGTAGATAAACCCTGTTTCATTATCAATATACTCCCCGCAGTAGCGGTAAGGGTTATCCTGGGAACCAGAGTGCGACCACTGTTCGCCAAATGCAAAGTATCTATATCCGGCATCCTTTGTGCCGTTTGTATTCAGTGTATATGCTGTGTCGCCGTGAACGTCTTTCATCAAATACATAGGCGCCTCTGTGCCCAACTTTCTTGACACAATCCCGCCATTGCCAATGCAAAAAAATCCCTCTTTTGCTGTTAATTATACATATTTTACATATCATTGTCAACTTAACATTGAAAAAACTTGTTAAGTTTATAACCTAACTACAAATGTCCCCCGCTGAAATTCTGAGGAGCTAACGCTGTACAGGTTACAATCTGTCGCAAGCTTTGCTCCTTGCAAGCATAACAAAGCGTTGCTCCGATTTAAAAACAAAAAAGATAGGGTAGTCATCTGACCACCCTATCATCGCTAACTTACCCAATATGCAATCACTGTTCCGTCTGTCTGACTAATTGCTACATTGTCTGTATTCAATTCAACAAGCAAGTTTGGATTCTCCAATACCGGAGAAATAGAAACCAAATATGCATTGGCGTCTAACCTGGGGGATATACGATACTCCGTCGGTTTTGTGAAAAAATCATCGTAATTAAGATTTTTTGAAACGGCGATTGCAATATCAACGGCGGTTTCTTTGTCGATTGGACCATCCTTTACCTTGTGTTCTTTTAAAACCTTTTTAATATCTTTTTCCATTTTTTCATCAACAAAATCATCTGGTACCAAATGATCTTCCAGAACGACATCAAAAGTCCGCCAATAGTTGCCCGCATAACGTGGTTCTACGTATGGGGCTTTGTTTCCGCATGAAGTTAACAGCATACTGCATAACAAGATTAGACCTATTTTTTTGAACATATGATTCACCTTCCTTATATATATGGCTTCCATTCTAGATCTGCCTGACATGTAGAATCTTTCTTCCTGCACGTCTAACGCGGGTCATCAGTTACTTGATACGCAACTACCTCGCCGCTCATTTGATGAATTGCTATCATGTGTATTGAGGGGTCTTGCGTTCTATGGCGGTCTACTTCCTGAGAAATCAGAAGCCAAAATACGCCGTCATCTGAGTTGGGCGATATGCGGTATACGGTTCGTTTTTGAAAAAAATCCTCTCTGTAATGATGCTTCACAACTAAAATTGCAATATCAAGGGCAGTATCTTCGTCAATAGGGCCATCTTTTACCTTGTGTTTTTTTAAAACCTTTTTAATATCTTTTGCCATATCTTCATGAATAAAATCCTCCGGAACTAAATAGTCTTCAACACTTATATAAGCAGCTGACCCACATTGGCCAAGGTATTTGGGTTCTAAATCCGGCGGACGCTTCTCACATGATATAAAAAGTATGCAGCATAATAAAATTAGGCCTATTTTTTTTAACACAATATCTACTCCTCTCATCTATCAGGTTTCCATATTGCATCTGGATCACATGTAGAAGTTTCCTTCCTGCAATCGGGTGTTTCGTGTTTTTCCCATACGTTTCGATAGCGAGATAAACTTCTTAAATATGCCTTTCTTTCCTCTGATAGCCACGGATTTGGCATAGGCATATTGCTTACTAAAGGCCCAGGTGCACCGCCGGCAGAATACGTTCTTGCAATTACGTTACCCCAGCCCTTGTCGTCTGGCTGAAAATAAACCGCAATTATAAATTTATCGTTGTTATCTGCATAGTTTATATCATTGTCTGAAATATTTCCTCCCTGCGGATGACTGTGTATAGCGCCTACATATGTTACACCATCCCCATAAGGAATCATTGCTTCCGCTTCATCTAAATCGGTTTTATGCGGGCCGCCCACTATTGCCTCTGTATAAGAATAATAAACGCCTTTTTCATCATAGCCTTTATATATTGCAGATGCCTGTTCCATCATAATATATTCAGACGTTGGAAAATAGTTCCAACCCCAGTCGTTAGATAACTCTTGTAAAGTACGAAACTTTTCTCCAGCAACTAACCCGCTTGGATCCACAAACTTCAGCGGATTATTCTCACAATAAACGTACCAGTTAGAGCCGCTCTT
>NZ_JACRSU010000013.1 GCF_014384785.1 Congzhengia minquanensis | reverse complement strand
GGCGGTTTTCAGGCAGGCGCAGCAACAACAGTCGGTAACACGGGAGCGACAGAAGGCGGCGCAATTGGAAAAAATGCAAAAGAGACCAATGGCGGGTTTGCCGGTGGCGCAGGTGCTAATGCATCATATGGAGGTGTTATAGGAAAGCGTGCGGCGGAAAA
This sequence comes from Congzhengia minquanensis, assembly GCF_014384785.1. Lineage (NCBI taxonomy): Bacteria > Bacillati > Bacillota > Clostridia > Eubacteriales > Oscillospiraceae > Congzhengia > Congzhengia minquanensis. The sequence continues at coordinate 2,812 of NZ_JACRSU010000013.1, read as the reverse complement.
GAACGGCGGTGGTGCAGCTGGGCTTGACACTTATGCAAACGCCGGCGGCGCCGTGGGAAGTGGCGCGGTTGCAGGAAGCGGTTTTTCTGGCGGGAAAGGAGCAAAAGCGGCCCCGATTGACGAGAGCAAGGGGACGTATATTGACGCGGTTCAGCTTGGAACAGGCACAAACGAAGTACCGGGAAGCTTGCAGGTTTATGAGTTTCAGTTAATGGACGGAAGTGGAAAAATTCCGGTAGAGAGGCTGCCGGAGACGGTAACTAATTCCAATTGGGGAGGTGTGGTATCGAGCTGGGCAGGACTTCCGTCAACTCCAAAACTCGGAATGTATTGTTATGTGTCAAGCGACATAGCGAACGGGGAAAAATATACGGGGAAAGCTTCGGATATGTTTTTCAGTATGTCGAATGAATATCCTTCTGAAATTCTGCCTTTGGGTCCGATTAAGTTTACCGCACCAGAAAATTGCATTGAGCCTTATGGCACTTCCTTTGCAGAAGGGTATGTGTGCGTTTACACTGAAAACGGATCTAAAATAGGCAAATTGGTATATAACCCAACCGGATTGCCCGACTTTATTAGAGGAGAAGAACTTGGATTAACGTCTATGGACGACACAGTGACGTTTTACTTGGGTTATTGGGACGGGACAAACTTTCCTGCAAAGATTGAAAAATTTTCGGCTGGGAGTATGATTTTTTGGAACGGCACGAAATGGTGCGGCGTGGCTTCTTCTGATACTGTCGGAGAGATTGAAACCGCCTTAGACGGGATTTTGTCGATACAAAACGCCTTGATTGGAGGCGGGAGCGAATGAGCATAGCAGAGAAACTGACACAAATTGCGGAAAATGAGCAGGCCGTGTTTGAGGCAGGGAAAAAGAGTGAATATGATACATTTTGGGACGTTTATCAAGAAAACGGAAATAAAATATCTTATCGTTTCGCCTTTTATGGTTCGAGCTGGAATGATACAACATTTCATCCTAAGTACCCGATAAAAATGTATAAGGGGCAGCAACAGCAGCTGGCTTTTTATTATTTTCGCGGTACTCATATTGATGTAGATATAGATTTTAGAGCGGTTGGATATTCTCAGATTTTTCAAAGCGCTTCGCTTTTAAAAACCATATCAAAGTTAATCGTTACAGACGAGGTGACTTATACAAATTGGTTTGCCGGTTGTACCGCCTTAGAGGACATAACGATTGAGGGAACAATTGGAAATGATATTTCATTTCCCGACAGTGCGCTGCTCACAAAGGCGAGCATAGAGAGCATTATCGGTGCGCTGTCTGGTACAGTGACGGGGAAAACCCTGACGGTAAACGCCGCGGCGAAACAGGTGGCATTTACGGACAGCGAGTGGGCAGAATTAATTGGAACAAAGCCCAATTGGACAATTAGTTTAGTGTAAAGGAGGGACAGGCATGACCACAAGAATGATATTGTATGCAGACGAGGGAAAAGTTTTAACCAATGGCGAAATTTACGGCAAGGAGATTTACCTTGCCGAGGGATTGACGGCGGAAAGTTTTCGCGAAATTACGGACGCGGAATATGAGGCGGTGACGAAAGCAAATGAGCATAGCGGAGAAATTGGCTAAGATAGCTGAAAATGAGCAAGCTGTGTTTGAGGCGGGGAAAAAGAGTGAATATGATACATTTTGGGACGTTTATCAAGAAAACGGGAACATGACATACTATGCCTACGCGTTTGCTGGTGTCGGGTGGACGCAGAGCGTATTTAAGCCAAAATATAACATAGAGCCTGTAACACCGACAAGTATGTTTAGCAGCTCACGTATTGTTGACATCAGACCACAAACAATAGGAGTTGATGTCGATTTTTCTAAATGCACTAGCTTTTATTATTTATGCTCCAATTCTACAATTAAGTACATTGGCGTGGTAGACTGTTCGTCAGCGCAGTCGGCAAGCCTGTCCTATATTTTTTCGAGCGCGAAGGAGCTTGTAAGCGTAGAAAAAGTAATTATGCCGGAAATGGATTCGGCGGGGTTTGCGGATAAGAGTTTTGAAAATGCTAAAAAGCTGGAACATATCCGCATTGAGGGCGTTATTCGGCGAAGCACAAATTTAAGCTGGTCGGTGGTGCTAAAAAAAGAAAGTATTACGAGTATTGTTCAAGCATTGTCAGACACAGCGGAGGGGCAAACAATTACATTTAGCCAAGCGGCAAAGAATAACGCGTTTACGGACAGCGAATGGGCAGAATTAATTGGAACGAAACCAAACTGGACTTTTAGCTTAGCATAAAGGAGGAAGTGGAAAATGCAGATTGAAAAGAAGCAGATAGCGTATAATCGTGTTGCGCGGAGCGGCGCGATTAAGTATATCGTTATCCATGACACGGGGAACAAATCAAAGGGTGCGAATGCGCAGGCGCATTTTAACTATTTTAACGGCGGAAACCGAAACAGCTCGGCGGACTTTTTTGTGGACGACAAAACCGTTTTGCAGGTGAATGATTACACAAAATATTACACTTGGCACGTGGGGGACGGCAAGGGCAAATACGGCATTACAAACCAAAATTCCGTCGGCATTGAAATTTGTGTAAACGCTGACGGAAACTACGACACGGCGTACCTGAAAGCTGCGGAGCTGACGAAATATTTGATGAAGCAGTTAGGGATTGACGCGTCCCGGGTTGTGCGTCACTATGATGCAAGCAGAAAGAACTGTCCGGCCTCAATGAGCGCAAATAACTGGGCGCTGTGGGAAAAGTTTAAACAGTTGATAAGGGAGGAAATAAAAATGGCAGAATGTAAATTTACAGACATCAGCGGGCA
>NZ_JACRSU010000012.1 GCF_014384785.1 Congzhengia minquanensis | reverse complement strand
GGCCTCTCGTTTTAAAAATGGTTATGCGAATGTAATTTTAAATGGTGTGGAAGGCTATATTGATTCACAATTTAATTTTTATGAGGGCAAACGCTGATGTATTTAGGCCAAGGGGTAGTCGTGATGACTACCCCTTTTAATTAATATAGAAAGAAAAAAACTTGTACTTTGTAAATTTATGTGATAATATAAAGATATTAAAAGCACGATTAATAAATTTTGTATAAGATTACGAGTAAAAATTTGCTGATAACTTCGGCTACCGTGGAGAATACCACGACCCCGAGTCGGGTTATATCTACCTCCGCATGCGATACTTAGACCCCACATCAGGACGGTTCTTAACTGAAGACCCTGCAAAAGACGGTTTGAACTGGTTTAGCTATTGTGGTGGCAATCCGTTGAAGTTTGTGGATCCGAGTGGATTGATAATTACGCTTGTTGGTTCTGAAGACGAAATGCAAAGGTCTTTTGACCAGTTACAAGCATTGACAAATGATGAACTAACCTATGATAAAGAAACAGGCATTGTAACGATTGTGAATACTGGCACAATGAACACGGATAAAACCTTAACGGCGGGTTCAAAAATGGTTTCTGATATGATTGGCAATAATGATTTTGATTGCCAGATTCAACGAGAATACGTAGAAAACGATGGTTGTTATGTGGATTACTTAGATGGTGGTGCCATTGTGCGCATGAATGATTGGGATGAAGAAGGTGGTAATTGGGGATATATGGTTTCCGACGGTAATGGTGGTTCGGTATGGCAAGACCATAAGGACGTAGCACATATACTCCTTGGGCACGAGTTGATTCACGCAACACATCATATGAATGGTACTTTAGCTGATCCGTCAAGAACGGTATATCGTTATACAAATAAAGGGCTGGTTATGGATGATAGATATAATGCAAATGGAGATAAATTAAACATATCAGAGGAATATAATACTGTAGGTTTAGCCCATGTTGTAGAGTTTCCAAATCCAAATGGTGTCTACGCCTTCCGCAGATTCTATTTACCTTGGCCAGGATCATTAACAGAAAATACGTTGCGGGCGGAACAAGGGCTCAATAAAAGAACTGCGTATTAAATAAAGGGAGTGTTTGCTTTGGAAAGAATTATATCGATTGCTTTGTTAGTAATTTGCTTATTGGGGATGAATACAGTGTATGCGGATAGTGATATTTCTGTGGAAAGAGATATGTTGACTGAACTTAATATTATTGATGAAAGCTACCTTTCAAACTCCAATACAGTAACTCGCGCGGAATGCATAGTTGCAATTACGAGAGTGATTGGAGTAACTAATGAGGACATAGAAAAATTAAATGGAGCCGATTTTGTAGCTTTTGAAGATACGGATTCTTATTCCTATTTTGGTTGTGCATACAGAGCGAAGATTGCATATGGAGAAGAGTGTATCGTTGATTATCCAACGTATAGGACGTCACATACAGGAAAAAATACAGACTTCTTCTTTTTTCCGAATCGTGCAGCAACAGTTAAAGAAACATTAGCTTTTATGGTTAGATGTCTGCAATCTGACAAAACAGACTTTGATTTGATCCTTGAAAAAGCGAAAGATAATGGACTGATAAATGATAAAGATGATTTTATTCAAAATCTTAATGACTTTATCAGCCAAGACAATTTTTTTGTACTGCTTGAAAGGTTGTTGCAACAAAAAAGATACAAATATTACGATCGGGAAAATAATAGGTTTAAGATGGAAGGAAATATTGATGAGGAGCGATGCATGACATATTTGGAATTTTTAACACAAAGGCAAATGGCTGAACAATAATAAAAATTCTCCTTTATGGGGGCAGAGCATTCTGCCCCCATAAGAGAAAAAAGTCAAAAACAACAAAAGCAAGCATTTATAAAGAAGTTTGTATCCCTACCAACACTTCACTCCCGTTAAGTTTACCGATCCGTGGGGGCTGTATTTAAAATTTCGAAACGAGGATGAGTATGAATTTTTTAAACAACAGGCGTATGCCATTTATGGAACAGATGAATTGACTTTTGAGTATAAAAATAAAAAATTGATGAAAATTGAAGGAAGCGGTGAAAATGCCTCTGAAACTGGAATGGCCTTGCTGAATTGGTTAATTGAATCTCCTGTAAAATTTAATATAAATTTTAATGAGAATTCAACTCTCGAAGGAAGCAGTTCAAGTACTTCGATTGACGTTGGGCTTTCAATGGAAGATTCAGAAGGTAATTTGACACGAATACCGGATTCTGAAGTACAGTCCCGGTTAATACACGAAGCCACCCATGTATATTCCTTAAGAAATGGATATGACAGTGAGGTAAGAAAAAATATACTTGATGACGTTGAGGGGGATATCCATAATAAAGCATTAGAGGGATATAAGGAAGCAGCTGCAATAACAGTTGAAGAAAAATTCAGACAGGAAATGGGGTATGCGCCGCGCGATGTATCAAAATATAACGGGATAGGCGTTCATCCAAATGCATATGGGACATGGCCATGGCAGACTACCCAAAAATATAGTAGGAAGATATTTTCTGAAAGCTATGGCGTGTCTTTAATGCAGTCTTTGTATATTTGGTATGATATACAATTAAATTATATGGAGGGAAATTTTAGATGAAAAAATTATGTTGTATATGTATTTGTATAATGATTTTTTTAATATCAATAAACACTGTTTTTGCCGACTATAATGATAATCCAAGAAATTTAAAACAAGATGATCATGAAGCTATTATTAGAGATAATCTTCGAAACGCGGCAAACACACTGTCACAATTAGATATTGTGCGTAACCCCACTGAAAAATGGGATAGAGATGACCCAATAAACCGAAGAAACGCCTTCGAAATGGTGTGTATTGTAAGGTATGAAGGAAGCAGAGAACTAAGCAAACCAGAAAATGTGATGGAATGGTTTCAAAATTCTACATATTTCACGGATCTTGTCCCGGGAACGTATGATTGTTCGCTATTAGAAGCATTAAGTTTTGACCCATTGATTTCTGGTAGAGAAGATTCAGAAGGAAAACATCTTGCAGCTCTTGATGAAAATATTACATACTATGAGGCGATTTCTTTGGTTACCCGTTTATTTACTGTTTTTAATAGAATTCGTGACGATCTATGGGATGCGTTGTGCACATGGGAAGATGATTATAAAAACTTCAGATTTGCAGAGGAAATAGGTTTAATTAACAGTAACAATCTGGTTAATTATTCAACCTTGACAGTGAACGAATCACAGTTAAATGAACCTATTCCTGCATATGAATTTATGCAGTTACTTTATACTGCATTATATATTCCTACGTTTCCACACGAAGACTATGGTGGGTTACCAGGACAAATCAAATATATTGATTTTTTCATTAAGCCAAATCCTCCAGAAATCGAATATGATGAAAATATGATTTATATTCCATAAAATTCTGTTTTAAAATCATGACTTAGCAACAATTTGACAGTTTTGGCAATCTGAAGGCCTCACAGGTGAACTACGAGGGCGGATTTAAAACGGTGTATGAATATACCTACGACACGTTTGGCAGGCCTGCAACCGCAACAGAA
>NZ_JACRSU010000011.1 GCF_014384785.1 Congzhengia minquanensis | reverse complement strand
CCGGAAGGGTTCAGAAGCTCGAAAACAGCCGGCGGCAAAACGACTTGTTTTTATTGGGACAGAGGCTATACGATTAATGAAAGTGACGGGACCAATTTCACCGCCCGCAACACAATCGGTATAGGAGGAATTATAGCGCGGAAAACGTCTGCCGCAACAACGTATCTGGCGAAAGATATCCACGGCGACACAGCATATACACTGAATACAAACGGCACAAAGGATGCCGGATATAGATACTTTGCATTTGGCGAACAGTGGTCGCACTCTGGTTCCCAGGATAACCCTTACCGCTACTGCGGGGAGTATATTGATAATGAAACAGGGTTTATCTACTTAAGGAACCGGTATTACGACCCCAAGCTCGGCAGGTTTATCAGTGAGGACCCGGCTAAGAGCGGCTCTAACTGGTATGTTTATTGTGAGAATAATCCATTGAAGTTTGTGGATCCGTGGGGGTTGGAACCGTCAGGGATGAGTTATTATATTGTTGTTTTTGCAGGTATTAATACAAACCAGGGTTCGTTTGAATACGTTGGTGAAGAAATTAAGTCACAGATTTTAAACCAAAGTCCAAATAGTGTCGTTAACGTAAACACAATTTATCCATATGACGATTCCATATCAGGTGGTTTGATTGATGATTCTATACAAGTAGGTATAAATGCATTGAATTTACCTGGTAATGCAGTGAAAGATATGGCACAGCAGGTTATAAATGGATACAATGGAGAAGAAGTTGTTAATTTTGTTGGATATAGCGGAGGCGGTGTCGCGGCAAGTCGCACTGCAGAACAACTCAATGAAGATGGGTGGGGCGCATCCATTAACAAAATAATACGGGTAGGATCTCCAAATCTGTATGTAGGTAACTGGTTTGTCAACAGGACTGTGGACTTAGCGTTAATTGATGATCCCATTCAGACAATAACCTTTACTAGAGGTCGAATGTATACACCACCAATAAAACATTATATTTATGACTTAACAACAAATGGTAATGGGTTTAATAAACATACTCAATATTGGAATCCTTGGAATAGAAATTTAAATAAAACAGTGGCACATATCGTATATAATATGCGTTAACCAATCAGGAGGTGAAAGGCTATGAATAAAGTATTTAAAATAATGATTATACTTCTGGCACTGGTACTTATAACATCGGGGATATATGTTGTAATTCATACAAATAATAAAAAAGTAAAGCAGAATAAGCAAATGGAAATAATTGAAGTTACAGAGGAGCAACTTAGAAATAATATAAATACAATTGCAAAAAAACATACAAATAAACATGCCTTCTGTGAGTTGGTGGGAAGTGATGAGATAGATACCTATTTATTTAATGATGAAGTTAGAAATAAAGTTGGAGACTTAGGAGACTTAGATCGAATTGTATTTATTGATGCAAGTATTGTAAATGCTTTTAAAATAGACCGATCTTATAAAGAGGTTTATGGGATATTCGAAAGCCTTATGTACCTTTCAAACAAGGTAACACCGTTTAATATTATCGGTGTTTCATGTGTCTATACAAGTGGTGGTATGGATAACACTAATTTTCAACTTACGCTGGTTACTACAGAAGAATTTAATTCACTTTTAAGTACCACAGATATAACTGGTTTAAACAGTGAACAAGCTGCAGAAGTTATAGCAAATAAATGGATTGAAGACATCGGTTATATAAAAAAATAATAAAAAAGGCAGGCGACATTGTTAAGAAAAGTGGCAATGTCGCTTGCTAAATTAACGATAAGTAGGATTAGAATATCTAAAAACTGATAGATGACATATAACGACCGACCGGAGCCAAATAATTGCGGATAAAGAAAATAAACGTGAAAAAGGTGCCTATACCTATGACCCGGAAGGGTTCAGAAGCTCGAAAACAGCCGGCGGCGCAACCACAAGGTTTTATTGGGACAGAGGCTACACGATTAATGAAAGTGACGGGACCAATTTCACCGCCCGCAACACAATCGGCATAGGAGGAATTATAGCGCGGAAAACGTCTGCCGCAACAACGTATCTGGCGAAAGATATCCACGGCGACACAGCATATACGCTGAATACAAACGGCACAAAGGATGCCGGATATAGATACTTTGCATTTGGCGAACAGTGGTCGCACTCTGGTTCCCAGGATAACCCTTACCGCTACTGCGGGGAGTATATCGATAATGAAACAGGGTTTATCTACTTAAGAAACCGGTATTACGACCCCAAGCTCGGCAGGTTTATCAGTGAGGACCCGGCTAAGAGCGGATTAAACTGGTATGTTTATTGTGAGAATAATCCGTTGAAGTTTGTGGATCCTACAGGCTTAACAGCAGGACAAATTAACGGTCAAAATGGGTATGGAGGTATTTACGACTCTTTTGCATATGTGAATGACAAATATCAAAATGGTTGGTCATCTAAAAGATGGGGAACACTTGAACCAAATGTTCCTAGATTTGTAATGAATCGTTTTCAGCGTAACGCGAATAATTGTACTTTAACTGCTATCACAAGAATATTTGCATATCATAGGAACATAAATGGAAAAAGCAATATACCAGACAATATGACTCTGTATAATGACCTTAAGACTATTGCAGAAAGATATGGATATTCTGATGAAGATGGCTTAGGCCCAACAAAAATTAATAATGTTCTAAATGATGCTATCGAAAAATATGGATATGAAGGTAAAGGCCGAAGTATCTATATTTGGAATTTTGATACTGTAAGAACTGAGATTGATGCAGGAAGGCCTTTATTACTTAATATTGCATCTGGATATTATGAAAATCATACAGTAACAGTTGTAGGTTATAGTGAGTTTGAAAAAAATGGCCAAACCAAAAAATTTCTTAAAGTATATGATGGCTGGGTTGATGGTAACAGATATATTGATTACGACAAATTTGTTAATCAAAGCTTAGCGAGTTTTTCAATAGCAAATTTTAATTAATTGAGGTGAGATTTTTGAGTATTAGATTATTAGTAACTATTACGTTCATCATTGTTATATTTATTGTTTTATTGATTTATTTTTTTCCTAAATATAAAAAAATAATCATAATAGGAATATTTACAGTGTGCTTTATTACTATTACCAGCCAAGCTATGTATCTATTGAATCCACAATTTAAACAATTTATTGATTTTAAATTCAACAATAGTACTGAATATACATATGTAATTGACAATCAGACAAGAAAAGTTCCTCTTCCCCCTAAAACTATTTTTCTATATCGTACCTCAGAGATACAAGCTGTGTATTTAACAAATGTATCAGAGCAAGAAGTAGTAGATTTTTATTTTTCTATGGCGGACAGTAATGTGTTAAAAAAAAATATTGAAAAACAGTCAACACAGCTCCTATTTGACTACAACGAAAGTTCATTTTCTGTTACTTGTGAGCCTTCAAAAAATAATATTAAGCTATTCATTGAGACCATACAGTAACACAAATGGAGGGGCGGTTATGCCGCTAGTACTGAACGCACCAATAAGCAGATAAGATAGATTTACAATACCGCAATTAATTTAATCCATAAAATTTTAGGGTAGTCAAATGACTACCCTATTGTTTCGTTTTTTTAACTCAATAAAGAACAATTATTCGTTCAATATTCTGTTGACAATAATATATAAACTATATATAATTAACAGCAAAGAGTGCTTTTTGGGCAACGGACTGACCACGCAATATGAGTATGAGAACGAGCAGGGGTTGCTCAGCAAAGTATCTTATGGTTCGAGCGGAAAGTATCAGACATTTGAGTATAATCTTCAAGGCGAGCCCACCTT
>NZ_JACRSU010000010.1 GCF_014384785.1 Congzhengia minquanensis | reverse complement strand
TTAGCACCTGCGCCACCGGCAAACCCGCCATTGGTCTCTTTTGCATTTTTTCCAATTGCGCCGCCTTCTGTCGCTCCCGTGTTACCGACTGTTGTTGCTGCGCCTGCCTGAAAACCGCCGCTTTCCGTCTGCCTGTCGGCTTTTTCGCTTAGCTTTTCTTCTAAATCCTCCAAAAAGAATTCCGGCGAAATCCTGTCCCAACATAGGCCGTTCCAAACATACTGCCCGCCGTTCATCTTTAATCCCCGTTCTTTACACACATAAAAGCGAAAGCTGCTGTCCGGCTCAAACTTCGTGTTATAGCCGTTTAACCCCTCCAGCCGTTGCCCCGCCGCCGGCGCGTTGTAAAAAATCGGGCCCCATAAGCTCCCGTCCGGGTTATAGAGATACGCCGTGTCAGTAGAAATAAATTCAGAATATGCGGAAGCAAACACATCCGAAAGTTGGTAATACCTATTTCCGGGCGAATCTTCTGAAAACAGCTCCATCCCGCCTACAACCTGCGCACACGGTTTGCTAAACTGCCGCTCGCTCTCTACAATATACACATCGCCAACATTTTTCGAATCAGGCAAAGAATCCAAATCCGAAACCGTCCCCCGCAAAACAAAATGCTTCTCCAGCTCCGGCAATCTCTCTTCCGGAATTTTCCCATTTCCATCCATCAGCTGAAATTCATAAACCTGCAAACTCTTCTCCACATTGTTTACGCCTTCGCCAAGCTGAATGCAATTTACTCTGTCCGCACCATGCGTCCTTTGCGCCGCCAAAGCGCCGTCACCGCCGGAAAAGCCCTTTCCCGCAACGGCGTTTCTTCCCACCGCGCCGCCGTAGTTATACGCTTTCGCGCCCATACCAACACCGGCCCCGGCATTCGCTTCGGCGTTTAACCCTGCCGCAAACCCGCCGTTTTTCGACTTTGCACCTTTGCCAACGCTTACCGCCGAGTCCTCCGAAACCGCGTCCAATCCCCCAACAAAACCGCCGCCTTCCGTCTGTTTATCCGCTTTTTTATCTAAATTTGATTCAAAACTTTCATAGGCATCTTCTAAGTTTTCAAAGGCAGTCCGCATTTCATTGTGTTCAATCGACATTTGCCCCGCCATGTTCAGTGTGTTGCCATAGGCTTGCTCCGCCTCCGTTTTCGCATTTACCGCAATTCCCGCCGCCGCCTGGCTGTCCGCGGCATATTTTTCCGCCCGGTCCCGATACGATGCGGCATGCGCTTTGGCCAGCTGCGCCGCCGCTGCCGCGGCGTTTGCCGTAAGCTCCGAAACAGAAGCGCTTGCTGCACATTTTTCCGCCCGACTTGCGTTTTCCGCCACCGCCGCTGGAATCTTGCTCACAGTTTCCGCCGCCAAATCCCACTTCTCGCGTTCTCCCTCCTGCAAATGCATGTCTTTTTGCTCATGCACATTCAAATCCTCAGCCACCTCATGAAAATGCGCCCCGTGAGAAGTAAAGTCCTCGTTGTGCTGGGCTATCATCTGCTCCACATACCCCGGCTGAGTGTTTGCCCCCACAGACGAAATAAAATTCTCTTTTTTAATCACAATCCCACCTCCTAAAAATAGTTTACAAAACCTTTCCGCACGCTTACCGGAGAATTCGCCCCGCAAAAATTCTTATAGGCATAAAACTTGGCGTTATAAGCAGAGATAAACTTGTTATACTCCTCCGCGTCATTCTGCTGAAACGCCGCCTGGGCACACACATAATCAATATACATCGAATCAAAGGGTGCACCGCACACAGTTTCCAAATCCTCCGGCACCTCGCCGTCATCGGAAAGCGCATACACCGGCGGAAAATAACGATAAACCACATAAACCTGGTCCCCGCGCTTCAACTGCGCGTCCTCCATGGTCCGCTCGTCTAACCGTTCCACCCGCGCGCCGTTCACATAAACCTCCGCCACGTCAGAATATAAAACTCCCTCCGGCAGGGGAACAATTCCCCCATCCGAAGTAACCGTTTTTGTGGCCGACAAAAACTCCGGGTTGTCCAGCATCAAATCCCGGGTCACCTCATAACACCAGTCCAGCTTGTCTTTTAAATCAAACACATTGGGCTGCCAACGGTCCGCCTTGTCAATCACATCTGCTATTTTCATGCAAAAACCTCCTTTAAAAAAATCAATTTACATTAGTTTACAACAAGCCAACCGCTCCTTATCGGCTAAATTTACACGCAAAAAAAGAACAGCCATAAAAATGACTGTCCTAAAAACTCACCGTCCTGTTTCCGGTTTTTATATCTATGCCATATTGCATTTTTTGTGTTGCCTTAAAAATAAGACATTGTTTTTGTAAAATTAATAGCTAACACTAATATGAAAGAGCATTGTGATATAATACATCCTAATAATATAAAAACAATGGATTTCACTTTAGATTGAAAAGTTATTATTTTTAAAATCTTACCAATAACCAGCCCACCAATAATATTAGCAACCCATAAAGGCGTTAAAAATAAAATATCTCCTACAATTCTTGATGCAATATTTAGTTTGAAATATGATTCATGGAATTCTGGTATATAAAAGAACATGATTCCGGTTAGTATAAAAAATAAAAAAAACAAAATAAATTTCATTAATCTCTTCATAATTTAACTCCTATACGTAATGTCAAATCTTGCAGTCCCTCTTTTTGAAATGTAATTGTACTGTTTTCCATATTCCAATAAACATCAACTGTCCAATCCTCTTTATTAATATAATCCGTAACTCCCAAAAATTCAAATGTATCCTCAGCATTTAATATAACAAAATTTTGAGCTTTCGCTTCATAAAATAAAGAGGCGCTCGGTTCATTCCTATAATTAAAATCACTCGCCATATTTCTTCCGGTTTCGTTGTTCCACAAATCCATTAAGGTCGCTTGATTCATTTTATATTTTCCATCACCCTTTGACCATCCTAAATCTTTCAATGCATAAACTTCATGATTATTTGCGGCAGTTCTTGCAACACCATAACCTAATTCTCTTGTCATTAATACATTCCAGTAAAAATGGCGATATGCATCTGCCTCATTATCCCATGTTTGGCTTAGTCCAAATGCACTTGCATACTTTTCACAACTTTCCCTTGCAAAAATCGAAAGCTCATTTGCCCTTTGTGCTGCTCTGAAACCATGGGCAAAAACCATTGCCGTACCTTCTTCTATGATGTTTAGCCCCCACGGATCCACAAACTTCAACGGATTATTCTCACAATAAACATACCAGTTAGAGCCGCTCTTTGCCGGGTCCTCACTCATAAACCTCCCAATACGCGGGTCATAATACCGGTTCCTAAGGTAAATAAACCCTGTCTCGCCGTCGATATACTCCCCGCAGTAACGGTACGGATTTTCCGCCGTCCCACTGCTTGTAACCTGCTTGCCGAACATGTCGTAATCATACGTCCTCACAGTCGCGCCGTTTTGCAGAACCGCTGTCGTGTCGCCGTGAACGTCCTTCATCAAATACATAGGCGTAGCCGTGCCCACCTTTCTTGACACAATCCCGCCGTTGCCAATGCAAAAAAAACCCTCTTTTGCTGTTAATTATACATATTTTACATATCATTGTCAACAGAATCTGACAAATCTCGAAGCTCAATCGTCTTAATTATCGTTGTTTTTTGAAACAATAAAAGACTCGGGTAGTCAAATGACTACCCGAGTCTTGAGGCATATTCATTAAAATCCGCCATAAATAAAATGCCACCAATAGGGCCAAATTACATCAGAGGCGCTCCCACTTGAAGACCAAACGGTGGTTTCCCAAGCATGATATTTCCAAACGTCGGATTCTTTTATAAATATCAAAATATTTGCGTTTGATCGTTCTTTAGATACATAGTAAACTCGTGCGAAGTTATCATGATAGTCTAAAATTTTTAAATAATCAATTTCACCAATCATTGTGTTTTCTTTGTAAATTTCATTAAATTCCTTTCCGTGCAAAATCGTTAACACTTCACATTTTGCAAGTGAAAAAAGCCATATCACAAGAAATATAATCAGTAGTGATAAAACAATCCATCGAACTATTTTTTTCGTTATCATCTTACTCTGTCCCCCTAATGATTATGCCCTAATAACTTTTGCATATAATGATATTCTTTTTTTACATTTTCCCCAAACGGATTTGGTTTAGGATTTGTATTTGGAGGATTTGCTCTATCTCCTAAATTGTATAAAGTACCTAATATATCAGAGCGCCCATCTATTTGGGGATATGCGGGACGTGTAGATGGTGTGGTAAAAACGATTGTTTTTACTCGTGCGAACTTGTTAGAATATTCCCCAAATTGCAAGAAAAGCCCCATCTTTTTTGCTGATTACTAGATTTACCTGCCTATCATCAATTAGATTTACATTTTCATGATCTTGGGATATTGAAATAAAATAGGCATCATCATCAGAGCTGTAGGAAAGACTATAGGAGGTTGGTTTTTGAAAATAAGATGGAACCTTATTTTTTATAATCGCCATCGCAATATCAACCGCCGTCTCCTCATCAATAGAACCATCTTCAGAATTGTCTTTTGATTGATGTTCTTTCATCACCTTTTTAATATCTGACGACATCTTGCGTGTGATAAAACCATCCGGAACCTTGTAGTCTTCAATATCTTTATTACTGACTTCCATGTAAAACAATGCCCCAGATTCTCCGATATATTTTGGTCTTTGGTCAGGAACTTCCTCGCCGCCGCACGCTGTTAACATCAAACAACAAATAATCATGAATAACAATTTTTTTAACATAAGTCACAACTCCTTTCATAAGGGGCTTGCCCCGTCACCCAGCTTGGCAAGGTGCGGCTTATACCGCACACATTCAGCAGGAGACCGCGCTCCTGCTGAATGTTGAAATAAGAACCCATCGTTGAAGCCCGCAGGGGACATTTCTTCCTTGCCGAAGTTATAAAGTTAAATGTGTTGCTGTTTCATCTTATCTTTTTCTCTTATCTTTTGCTGCCTTCCATATATCGGGCTTCCAATCCATCCAATACTTGCAAGTTTTGGCTTTGTTGGCTTTGCAAGCTGATCTATGAGCATACCAAATATTTCCATAGTTGGAGTAATGATCATACATCCATTGTCTCTGTCCGTCATTTAAATAGCGAATGGGTGTATCTTCATTTTCTACTACCTGTTCCCCTCCCGCACCATAGCCATATATTTTAATCTTTCCATCTCCCGGATTAAATTCAACAGAATATATTACACTGTTGTGGTAATCGGCATAATTTTTATCGTCATTTGAAAGTCCACCGCCCTGCGGATGGGCATGGATTGCACCAACATATCTATCTTCCGGATACGTTCCCTTTAATTCATTAAAATCAACATGGTGAGGTTCGCCAATAATCGGTTCCGTATATGTATAATATGTTTTGCCGTCATCTCCTACGACCGTATAGATGATAGAACCCAATTCCATCATGATAAAATCAGAATCCGCATACCAATTCCATGCCCAGTCATTGATTAATAATTCAAGTGTAGCAAAATGTTCTCCCGCAACCAGCCCCCCACGGATCCACAAACTTCAATGGATTATTCTCACAATAAACATACCAGTTAGAGCCGCTCTTTGCCGGGTCCTCACTGATAAACCTGCCGAGCTTGGGGTCGTAATACCGGTTTC
>NZ_JACRSU010000009.1:0-2500 GCF_014384785.1 Congzhengia minquanensis | reverse complement strand
GCGTCCTTCTTCGGCTCCTGATGCCAAGGCATTCGCCCTATGCTCTTCATAGCTTGATCTCTTGGTTCTCTTTGAAAATTACGTGAGAGTCTTTTCCTCTTTTCTTACCCTTTTACGGAAAAACTCTTACTTAAATTTTTAAAAATCTTGTCGTTGTTTAGTTTTCAAGGTACTTTCTTTGTGTTCATAAGAACACTTCCATTCCTCTAAAGTTTCCTTTAGAAAAATGAAACTATTCTTTTTGGGATTAAGGAGTGATGACGAAGCATTGTGAGCTTTTAAACTTGTTTTAAAAGCAAACTTAGCGTAGTCTTCAGGGTTCCCGAAATGCGTCAGCATTTTGGGATTGAGGAGCAACGGCGGAGCTTTGAGGAAAATTAACTTGTTAATTTTCTGATTTGCGCAGCCTGTTGCGACGTGGTGGAGATGAGGAGAGTCGAACTCCTGACCCCCTGCTTGCAAGGCAGGTGCTCTCCCAACTGAGCTACACCCCCACATGCTTTTTTCCGGGTTCCCGAAATGCGTTAGCATTTTGGGATTAAGGAGTGATGACGAAGCATTGTGAGCTTTTAAACTTGTTTTAAAAGCGAACTTAGCGTAGTCCATCACGACGCGGTGGTGGGCTTAAGTGGACTCGAACCACCGACCTCACGCTTATCAGGCGTGCGCTCTAACCACCTGAGCTATAAGCCCTCATCTAAAGCACGAGGCTTCTTCTTCCTCTATTTATTTCTTAAACCCTCAAAAATGAACAGTACAGACCTTATCGACATTTTGTCTCTAAGTCTCCTTAGAAAGGAGGTGATCCAGCCGCACCTTCCGATACGGCTACCTTGTTACGACTTCACCCCAATCATCAATCCCACCTTCGGCAGCGTCCTCTAAAAGTTAGACTACTGACTTCGGGTGTTATCGACTCTCATGGTGTGACGGGCGGTGTGTACAAGGCCCGGGAACGTATTCACCGCGGCATGCTGATCCGCGATTACTAGCAATTCCGACTTCATGCAGGCGGGTTGCAGCCTGCAATCTGAACTGAGATGAGATTTCGCGGTTTGCTCCACATCACTGTCTCGCTTCGCTCTGTTCTCACCATTGTAGTACGTGTGTAGCCCAGGACATAAGGGGCATGATGATTTGACGTCGTCCCCACCTTCCTCCGATTTGTCACCGGCAGTCCTGCCAGAGTCCTCAACTCAATGTTAGTAACTGACAGTAAGGGTTGCGCTCGTTGCGGGACTTAACCCAACATCTCACGACACGAGCTGACGACAACCATGCACCACCTGTCTCCGTGTCCCGAAGGACTTCACGTATCTCTACGCTATGCACGGGATGTCAAGTCCTGGTAAGGTTCTTCGCGTTGCGTCGAATTAAACCACATACTCCACTGCTTGTGCGGGCCCCCGTCAATTCCTTTGAGTTTCAACCTTGCGGCCGTACTCCCCAGGTGGATTACTTATTGTGTTAACTCCGGCACAGAAGGAGTCGATACCTCCCACACCTAGTAATCATCGTTTACAGCGTGGACTACCAGGGTATCTAATCCTGTTTGCTACCCACGCTTTCGCGCCTCAACGTCAGTTACAGTCCAGAAAGCCGCCTTCGCCACTGGTGTTCCTCCTAATATCTACGCATTTCACCGCTACACTAGGAATTCCGCTTCCCTCTCCTGCACTCAAGATAAACAGTTTTAAATGCAGCCCCGGAGTTAAGCCCCGGTATTTCACATCTAACTTATCTACCCGTCTACGCGCCCTTTACACCCAGTAATTCCGGACAACGCTCGCCACCTACGTATTACCGCGGCTGCTGGCACGTAGTTAGCCGTGACTTCCTCCGGTGGTACCGTCATTATCTTCCCACCAGACATAAGTTTACAACCCGAAAGCCTTCTTCCTTAACGCGGCGTTGCTGCGTCAGGGTTTCCCCCATTGCGCAATATTCCCCACTGCTGCCTCCCGTAGGAGTCTGGGCCGTGTCTCAGTCCCAATGTGGCCGATCAACCTCTCAGTTCGGCTACTGATCGTCGCCTTGGTGGGCCGTTACCCCTCCAACTAGCTAATCAGACGCGAGTCCATCTACCAGCGATAAATCTTTGACCATTATACCATGCGATACTATGGTTTCATGCGGTATTAGCACACATTTCTATGTGTTATCCCCCTCTGGTAGGCAGGTTACTCACGCGTTACTCACCCGTCCGCCGCTCTCCACTCGACACTTCGGCCGAAGCCTCCGTGTCGAGCTTCCCGCTCGACTTGCATGTGTTAGGCACGCCGCCAGCGTTCGTCCTGAGCCAGGATCAAACTCTCTCGTATATTGTTATATCACTCTATATGAGTTATATACCCTAAAACGAGAAGTCTAATTCTTCTCCTTCAACTCCGCTTGCGGAGCGATATCCTTTTGACCGATATCTCTGTCTTTATCCAAAATTACTCGGAATTCTTCTCTCAAAGAATCTTCAAGCCTGCACTGTTCATTTTTCAAGGTTCTG
>NZ_JACRSU010000008.1 GCF_014384785.1 Congzhengia minquanensis | reverse complement strand
GATCAGCCGGAGCGTGAGACAGAACCGGTTCAAAAGCGTAGCTGGTTTAGTAGGTTCTTTGGGGACTAAACAGAACGACAAATCGGGAATTTGTGGAGGTAAAATATAGATGAATCAAGGTAGAATTATTGTAATCACAGGTGCGCCGGGGACAGGAAAAACTACAACGGCATCTGTTGTTGCAAAAGAATCAGATTTGGAAAAGTCTGTGCATATGCACACAGATGACTTTTATCATTATTTGAGTAAAGGGGCAATACATGAACAAAAATATAAAATATTCTCAAAACTTTTTAACGAGTGAAAAAGTACTCAACCAAATAATAAAACAATTGAATTTAAAAGAAACCGATACCGTTTACGAAATTGGAACAGGTAAAGGGCATTTAACGACGAAACTGGCTAAAATAAGTAAACAGGTAACGTCTATTGAATTAGACAGTCATCTATTCAACTTATCGTCAGAAAAATTAAAACTGAATACTCGTGTCACTTTAATTCACCAAGATATTCTACAGTTTCAATTCCCTAACAAACAGAGGTATAAAATTGTTGGGAGTATTCCTTACCATTTAAGCACACAAATTATTAAAAAAGTGGTTTTTGAAAGCCATGCGTCTGACATCTATCTGATTGTTGAAGAAGGATTCTACAAGCGTACCTTGGATATTCACCGAACACTAGGGTTGCTCTTGCACACTCAAGTCTCGATTCAGCAATTGCTTAAGCTGCCAGCGGAATGCTTTCATCCTAAACCAAAAGTAAACAGTGTCTTAATAAAACTTACCCGCCATACCACAGATGTTCCAGATAAATATTGGAAGCTATATACGTACTTTGTTTCAAAATGGGTCAATCGAGAATATCGTCAACTGTTTACTAAAAATCAGTTTCATCAAGCAATGAAACACGCCAAAGTAAACAATTTAAGTACCGTTACTTATGAGCAAGTATTGTCTATTTTTAATAGTTATCTATTATTTAACGGGAGGAAATAATTCTATGAGTCGCTTTTGTAAATTTGGAAAGTTACACGTTACTAAAGGGAATGTAGATAAATTATTAGGTATACTACTGACAGCTTCCAAGGAGCTAAAGAGGTCCCTAGCGCCTACGGGGAATTTGTATCGATAAGGGGTACAAATTCCCACTAAGCGCTCGGGACCCCTTGTAGGAAAATGTCCTAAGTGTGGCAACAATATTGTATTAAAAAAATCGTTTTAGTGCAGTATCTTAAAATTTTGTATAATAGGAATTGAAGTTAAATTAGATGCTAAAAATTTGTAATTAAGAAGGAGTGATTACCACCGCATTTGCCAGAATCAAATGAGCAAAATTTGATTGTCATTGAAGCGTTTTTAGAAGCTGCGAAGCGATATGCTCGTGGTGGATATGATGTAATTGTAGATGGCATTGTAGGACCGTGGTTTTTAGAGCCGTGGCTCAACATTGTTCAAGAGCATTATGAAGTACACTAAGGGCAAGTAAAGAAGAAACTATGAAGCGAGCTATCGAACGCTCAAAGTTAGACAGAGAAACAAATATTGAATTAGTTGAAACAATGTGGAATCAATTTTCCAATTTAGGAATCTATGAATTAAATGTTATAGATACAACTACGCATTCAATCAAAGATACTGTTTCAGCAGTAAAAGAAAAAATAGTAAGCGGTACGGCCTTACTATTTTAGACAATTCCAGTTTATCGGTGGGATGAAGGTCGGGGAGCCGTCCGCAGACGGCAGGGGCAGCGCCCCTCCGGAGCTGGCAGAGCAGCAGGCACGAGCCGGCAGTGAAGCAGCTCCGGCAACCCCTCCCCTTTAGGGGCGCAAAGCACTTTCACACCGCTGCACCGATGGGGTGGCGGTGTGAAAGTGCTTTTGCGTTACTTTCTCACCAGAAAGTAACAAAGAGGTTGTTTTTAGCGGAAATTTATGATAAAATAGAGGACGGAAGAATAAGCGGAAAGGGGGCGATTTTATGGGAGTTACGATTTCGGGTATGACAGGTGCAGGGAGCATCCGGCACAACAACCGCAGCTTCTCAGCGGCGAATGTAGACCGGAGCCGGACGGAGCAGAACATTGTTTTCTGCAACGAGGATCTGAAGCAGGTCTATCATATGGTCTTTGATGAAGCTCTCGCAGCCTACAACGCAAAGAAAACCAAAACGAGAGATAAGATACCGGACTACTATGAGCATATCCGGCAGAGTAAACAGGAAAAGCTGTTCCATGAAGCGATCTTCCAGATCGGCAACATGAGCGACTGTGGGTGCGGTACGCCGGACGGAGAACGGGCGGCGGCAGCTCTGAAAGATTTTGCGGAGTCTTTTGCAGAACGCAACCCCCATCTGCGGGTGTTCAATATGGTGCTGCACATGGACGAGGCAACGCCCCATCTCCATGTCGATTTTATCCCTGTGGCAACGGAGCAGTCAAGAGGACTTTCTACAAGGGTATCTATGAAACAGGCATTGAAGCAGCAGGGGTTTGTCGGTGTCGGCAGAAAGCAGACCGAATGGGCGGCGTGGATGGAACGGGAGAAAGAAGCTCTGACGGAGATCGCCCAGCGGCACGATTTTGAAATTATCTCTCTCGGCACGAACAGACCGCACATGGACTTGCCGCAGTTCAAGGAAGCGGCTGCGAGGCTGGAAGCGGTGCAGCAGCAGACAGCGGCAGTAGAGCGGGAGGTTGCTGAGCTGGAACGGCAGCGGGACGCTCTGAAAGGCACTGTGCGGCTCTTAAAGGAGGCTGACAGGGTAAATGCACCCCTGCATGATATTCAGCCGGAAAAGACGCTCACAGGGGCAGTAAAGGGCGTGACGGTGGATCAGGTCGAGCAGCTAAAGAAAATGGCACTGCGCAGCGTGACGGATCGGCACAAGGTACAGGAGCTGACGGAGGAAAACACCCGTCTGCGGTCACAGGTGCCGTCCATGAAGAAGCGGCTGGAAGAAGCGCAGCGGCAGCAGAGGCTTGAACAGGAAAACCGGAGGCTGCGCGATGAAAACTATTATCTGCAATCCGAGCTGCAGGAGGAACGCAGCTTCACCGAGCGTCTGACGGACGGCATCGGTCGGATGCTGGACTTCTTGGAAGAACACTTGCCGGAGCGTCTGCGTCCTCTGCTTGAAAAGGCGAGGGAGCTGCTGCCCGATCCGGAGATTGGACAGCAGCAGGAGCAACAGCAGCACCAGCGAGGAATGGGCGGCATGGAGCTGTAAAAGAAGCCTGTCCGGAGGGCTTGAAAATCTCTTTCGGACAGGCTATAATAACAACTGAAAATAGGGAATTGCTGTATTGATAATCTAAGCCCCCTGTAAGGGTACTCCCAACCTATATTTTTTCTCTCTGAAAGGGAGAAAGTCGGAGGGGAAAAGGGGGGTGAGCGGAGGGGTGTTGGAAGTGTGGTAAACCTCGTTAGAGGTTTTCCAAGCCACTGTGGTAAACCCATCGGGTTTTCCATAGTGGCGGCACTTTCAATGCCCCGCAGCGAGGGGGAAAAGGGGGAGGTGACTTTCTCTTTAAGGCGGCGTAGCCGCCGCTCTTTTGCTCCCCCTTTTCCCCCTTCCCGCCCGCAGGCGATCCCCGCCGCAGCGGATTTTCTTTTTGGTACTTTTTCTTTTGTGAGGTGGTAATATGACCGAGAATTATCGAGGCTGCTACGAGTATTTGAGCGCACAATATCCGGAGGTCGGAGGCTATGAGTTTTATAAAGAGCTGTTTCCGGACAATGAGAACTCCGGAGAACGGCACACGGATTTTTCCCATCCGAACGCTGTGTATCTGTATCGGGACGAACAGAGCGAGGATAAGAAGCTCCGGCGCAGGAAGATGTATAACGACACATGGGAACAGGATTACATGGAGTTTGTCGAGGGGAACAGCCTTACTTTGTGCAGCGGTCTTGCATATCGCAGAAAGGAGAACAGGCTGGAGAACGCCCAGCGGATGTATGCTCTGATCTTCGATCTGGATGGCGTAGGTCTTGCCGAGCTGCGCAACCTCTTTCTGCGCTTTGGCGGCGATCCGGAGCGAGTGCGCCGGTTGCCGATGCCGACTTTCCTTGTTCTGTCGGGGACAGGGCTGCATATCTACTATGTTTTCCAGCAGCCGATTGACCTATACCCGAATATAAAAATTCAGCTTAAAAGTCTGAAATATGACCTCACTTTCCGGCTATGGGAGTATGGCAGCACTTCGCAGGTCAAGGCGATCCAGTATCAATCCATCAATCAGAGCTTCCGCATGGTGGGCAGCATCAATGACAAGCATGGGACGGAGCTGGTCGCTTTCCGTACCGGAGAACGGGTAACGCTGGATTATCTGAACGCCTACGCAAAGCCAGAAAACAGGGTGGATGTCAATAAGCCTTTCAGCCCATCCAAAATGACACGAGCTGAGGCGAGGGAGGCATATCCGGAGTGGTATGAGCGTGTTGTTGTGAGAGGCGAGAAAGGACGCAAGAAGTGGGATATTGCCGGAAAGGTGCATGGTGATGATCCGTATGCGCTCTACCATTGGTGGCTGCGGCAGATCGGAGAGATAAAGGGCGGGCATCGGTATTTCTTTTTGATGTGCCTTGCTATCTATGCTTACAAATGCGGTGTGTCGAAGCAGCAGCTCCGGCAGGATATGAAAGAGGCTTTTGATGATCTGCAGATGGTGAAGCATGAGAACGCATTGACCGAGGAAGATATACGGAGTGCGCTGGAAGCCTACGACAAGGAGTATTACAATTTCACGATTTCCGATATTGAAGCTCTGACCGATGTTCGCATCGAGCGCAACAAGAGGAATGGTAGATCACAGAAAGAGCATTTGAAAAGAGCAAGGGCGGTGCAGGAAGTGGATTATCCTGGCGGCACATGGAGAAGAAAAGGGGCAGAAGAAAAGAAAGCGCAAGTCTATGCGTGGCGGCAGGAGCATCCAGAGGGACGCAAGGCCGATTGTCATAGGGACACCGGACTTGATCCGAAAACGATCCGCAAATGGTGGGACACCGTACCGGAGGGGCATATAACGGTCAAAATACGCCCATCACAGGCTTTGAGCGATCTGTTGGTGGAGGAATTTAAGAAAGGGCTGTAAACGCCCCAGAAACGCCCTACAAGGCGTTTTCGGGGCGGGTAAGGGTTTTTATATTACCCCACCGAAAACGAGGCTTGAAAACCGCGCGAAATAAGGCTTTTTCACCCCCTAAATGTACACGCTGCGGTGTTAGCATATAGAAAGCACTGTTCATAGAAAAGTTGCAAAAAAACATTTGCAATGCACTTGCAAATGTCACGAATATTGAATATAATATTAGTGCAAGCTAAAAATGACGAGGAAAGGAGTGCTATTATGGCTAAAGGAAATATGACGATAAGAATGGAGCCGGAGCTGAAAGCACAGGCGGCAGCTCTCTTTAAGTCCCTCGGAATGGATTTGAGTACGGCAACGGGTATTTTTTATCGACAGGCACTTAGGTGTCATGGACTTCCCTTTGAAGTCAAGGTTGACGAGCCGAATGCTGTTACCTATGCGGCGATGGAGGCGGCAGAAAAGGGAGAGGATATGTATGGTCCGTTTGATAGCGTTGCAGATCTGATGGAGGCGCTGAATGCTTAAGCCGGAGTTTTCGGGGCAGTTCAAACGAGATTACAAGCTTGCGATCAAGAGAGGCTGCGATCCGAAGAAGTTGGAGGAAGTGATCACGCTGTTGTGTAACGAGCAGCCGTTGCCGGAGGCGTATCGAGATCATGCTCTCACTAATTCCAGAAATTATAAGGACATGAGAGAATGTCACATCGAGCCGGACTGGCTGTTGGTCTATAAAGTTGTTCGGCAGACTTTGATTTTGAAATTGATAAGGACGGGATCTCATAGCGATTTGTTTTGAGATTAACTCCGGATGAAAGAGTGGTGATGATATTTGGCGGGTGTAATAACGGAAATTGCAATAGAATGTGGCGTGTCGGAACAGGCAGTTCGTGCATGGTGTAGGCGAAACCATGTTGCGAAAGATGCGAAAGGAAGTTTCGCAATCAGCGAAAGTCAAAAAACCGCCATATATCAGCATTATTTAGGTGTTGAACGAAAGCAAGTTTCGCAACAGGCGAAAGCAAGTTGCGAAACTTGCGAAACCACTTTGATCGCTATGCTGCAGGGAGAATTAGACCGGAAAAGCGAGCAACTTGCTGTAAAGGACAAGCAGATCGAGGAACTGAACGCAAGGTTGGCGGAGGTCAGCTCGGCGTTGGTGACGGCACAGCAGACTGCGGCAGCGGCCCAGGCTCTCCATGCTGGGACAATGCATCAGCAGCTTCTTTCCGGCAAGTCCGGAGCCGATCAGCCGGAGCGTGAGACAGAACCGGTTCAAAAGCGTAGCTGGTTTAGTAGGTTCTTTGGGGACTAAACAGAACGACAAATCGGGAATTTGTGGAGGTAAAATATAGATGAATCAAG
>NZ_JACRSU010000007.1 GCF_014384785.1 Congzhengia minquanensis | reverse complement strand
AGAAAGAACTGTCCGGCCTCAATGAGCGCAAATAACTGGGCGCTGTGGGAAAAGTTTAAACAGTTGATAAGGGAGGAAATAAAAATGGCAGAATGTAAATTTACAGACATCAGCGGGCATTATGCGGAGAAGCAAATTCGGGAAGTGTTTGAAATGGGGATTATGAACGGGGTGGATGAAACCCATTTTGAGCCGGATAAGCCGGTAACGCGAGCACAGGCGGCTATCATTGCACGGAACGTTGTGCGGTATATTACAGGAAAGTGAGGGGGACAACTATGCTATCTAAATTAAAATTTGCTTTAAAAAAAATACAGATGAGGCACTCGGCAGGTTCATTATATGAAAAGCCGAGTGCTTTATTATATGAATATGGAGCAGTGTGTAAATCGGATGATTTAGAAATTCCAAAGTCTTTTAGACTTCCAAAAGATAGAATCCCAGATTGTAGGAATCAAAAGACTACAGGACAATGTACTTGTTTTGCCTTAACTGGAATTTTACAAATATTATGGTATCTAGAAACAGGAGAATGGATACAATTCTCTACTACATATGCATATGGAAGGCATCGTGCTAGTACAGAAAGAAGAATGGAAGGTTTATATCCTTTTAGTTTAGTAAAACGAGCTTGTTTCTTAGGTTCTGTTCCAAATGAAATGATGCCAGAACTTTATGAAGTGCCTCTTGCTTATGATTTTGTTCAAAATCATCCAGATTTAGACAAACTTGACGAAGTTGCTTCCGCAACAAAAATTAAAACATATATTGGCTTTTGTTCAGCAGATAAAGAAAAACGTACGGAAGAGATAAAACGTGCTATTTTAAAATATCAAATTCCGGTATTTGGAAACTTTCGCATGTGTGGCGCATATCACGCTGTTCCGATTATAGGTTGGGACGAAAAGAAATGGTATTACATGAATTCTTGGGGAACAACTTATGGAGAAAATGGCATTTGTAGCTCAAAATATGACACATTAACATATGCTATTTTGTTGTTAGATGAAAAGAACTCTCCCGTATTCC
Source organism: Congzhengia minquanensis (assembly GCF_014384785.1). NCBI lineage: Bacteria > Bacillati > Bacillota > Clostridia > Eubacteriales > Oscillospiraceae > Congzhengia > Congzhengia minquanensis. Next base: position 5,961 of record NZ_JACRSU010000007.1, on the reverse strand, counting down.
CCTTTACTGATGTTGCAGACGAACATTGGGGCAGTAAGGCAATTCGGCGTTGTTATGGGGCTGGTATTATTAATGGTATTGATGCTACGCATTTTAATCCTGAAGGTGTCTTAACGCGAGCACAGATTTGTCAAACATTATATAAGTTAGCAATTAAATTTACTGAGGCTAATGGTGAGATATTTGAAGATCCTTATACTCTTGTTACATATAGTGATGTAATGCCGGAACATTGGTTTTACAACGCGGTGAGATATTGTTCTTCAAAATTACTTATTAGTGAGAAACACGATAATTATTTCTGTCCAGATGAAGCCTTAACAAGAGGTGAATTTTGTAATGCAATATGGAATTTTATTCAGTTAGTTTGTAAATCAAAAGACATGATTAATCCTTCTCTAACAAAAATGCCTTTTAAAGACATTGCAGATAATGATAAATTCTATAACGAAATTCAGATATGTTATTCTTTAGGAATTATCAATGGGATTGAGAAAGATAAATTTTGTCCTGATGAATCTTTGAATAGAGCGCAGATGTGTCAGATGATTTATAAACTGATTAAACAGATTGAGGTATATGAAAAATAATTTAGGGTAGTCATTTGACTACCCTATTTTTTACGATTATGAATAATAATGCAGATTAATATATAAAAATTAAACTTTATAAGTTCAATAAAATACGTGTAAGAATTTTTATTAAGTTGATAAAATCTAATTTGGTATTGTATGTACTCGAAATTATTTTTGACTGATTTTTGACTGATTGACTGACCAAATGACTGATTTTTTATGGCTTATTATTGTATATCACTGTTTGTTTTAAAACAACCAGAAATCGCTTAACAAAGCGGTTTTTAGGCTATATAGAGGCATTTCTAAAAATATCAAAATTTGCTCTCCGACGCCGGGTGCCGTAGGTTCAAATCCTATCAGGCGCACCAAGCTTTAAGGCCTCGAAATGCGTTATTTTGCGTATTTTGGGGCTTTTTGTCGTTATGTTATAGAATAGCCATAATTCAATTTTACAAATATCCCAAATTCTGTTGACAAATCCATCTAAAATATGTATAATTATTACAAATAAGTACATATTAGGAAACGAAATGCGTGTCAGAATTTGGGGATGTTCTGGTGCAAAAGGTGATTATATAAGCGCATTTAAAAAGGCCGCAGTTATTTTTGCGTCCTTTTTTGTAAGCTAAAATTATAAATTCACAAAATGGAGGGTTATTATGAAAATGACGAAGAGATTATTGTCAGTGCTTTTGGCAAGCACATTTTTGCTGAGCTTAAATGTGTTTGCAGAGTCAAAGGTGCAGGAGGAAGCAACGTCTGGTATCAGCCAGGAACAGCCGGAATTTGTTCCTGAGGAAGAACCAGGCGGAGAATTAGGTCCGGAGGATCTTAAGGATGAGGAAACAGAAGTGCCGGAAAATGATGAAGAACGATTAAAGGATTCAGATGACTTAGAAAGCCGCTATCCTGCTGAAAAAGAAGAGTTGGCAGCAGATAGTGCTTTAGAGGAAAATTATGAACAGAAAGAATTAGAAGATGAGCTTAACGAAGAAATAGAACCTGAGGTAAGCGCAGAAGCACTTTACAATCAGGATATTATCAATCGTTATGGCAACCCGTTGGACAATCAAAGTATGGTCGACATCGTGAACAACAACTATTCCTTTTTGCCAGCACAAAGTGAAAACAGCACAGACGCCATTGCAGACAACTTAGAGGAAGAGAACTATATTAAAAACAATGATGAAATGTTGTTCTCGGACGAAATGTTGGGAGAATTAGCTGCGTCTTCTTCAGCCGTTGCAAGTGTGGATGAAGACTCGATTTATAAAGTTGATCCTGTAGCTTCCCCAATGTATTTTAACAATGGTAACGATGATTCCGTTTCCCTACAAACAGGCGATTTAATGTATACAAAATCTTTGTTTTCATTTCCCGGAAGAAACGGCCTTGATTTAGATGTATCCATTCGTTATAATTCTTCAGACGCGGTTGCAACAATTGACGAATATGAACTGGGTAAAAATTTAGATAAAATGAATTACAGACAATTTGCTGCTGGCTGGATTTTTAATTTTTCTAATCTTAATATTGCCAATGAAGAACACGGAAACGGATACAGAAAAAAATTTAGCCTAAGCTTGGCAAACGGTAGCTCATATGAGCTATCTGGTACCCATATTTTAAACTATCAATTAGAAGATATGGTTCTGACAGAAGATGCCGCAAACAACCAATATGTGTTAACCTATTCAAACGGACGTGAAGAAAGGTTTGATAAGGAATATGGAAATATTGTCAGCATTAAAGATGTTTTTGGCAACACAATTCATTTTGAATATGGCGATATTGAATATCATAGTGGTTCATTTTTTAATTATTTGTTTAAAGTAAATTATTACTCCAGAACACTTAGGGCTCTAAAAAGGATAACAGACAGTACGGGCCGTGAAATTAATGTAGAGTATGGTCATAAATCATCCTTTTCAGGCAAACGGATTAATTCCATTACATTTCAATATGAAGGAAACGTTTTATCAAAGTTAAATCTTGATACTAAGGAAACATCAAAGGGAAAGGTGTATACGCTTACATCTGTGGAGGATGCCTCCAATTTTGTAACAAGTTATGAATATAATGAAAATCAAACGTATACGCAAATTTCGAATGAAATCGGCGATAAATCTATCGTACATTCCGGGGCATATATTCTGCTGACCAAAGTAAATTATCCTACCGGAGGATACAGCAATTATGAGTATACAACTGCCAGGCGGATTTATCAGCCGGCGGGGATTTACCGTCAAAACTGGTATCTAATGTATAAACTAAGCAAAAAGACAGATTCATCGGGACATTCCATTTCTTATCAATATGAAAATGATTATAGCGGTTACCCGTATGGATATATCGTTGATTCAACAACGTCAAAGTCAATAAATGTGGACATGCAGTATCATACCATTGTCAAATATCCGAACTATGAAACAGTTTATACCTTTGACCGAAATCACAACATGATTAAGGAACAAACCTATGATAAAAATGAAAAACTTGTCTCATATGCCGGAAGCGGCGGTGATACAAAATGGAATGTATCGGTTAATAACGAGCTTTACAGAATTGTAGCACCGTCCGTTTTAGACGGTGATGAATTCCGCACGTTAGTGTATAAAACAGACTTAGACGGGAACACACATTTTTTAAGTTCAATTGATGAACGAATGTTTTTGAAAGCGGTAAAAACAGCAGGCAATGCGATTTATTTATTTGGAAGCAATACAAATTTATCCGGAGGAACAATCAGTGTCTATAAGTATGATATAGTTTCGGATTCATGGGAAAAGTACGCCGATACTCACGCGGCGGATACGATAGATTTTGCAAGATTTTATTACAGCGGCAATGTATTTTCTTTTGACCAAATTGGTTCAAACGGTCTGCAATCTATCATCTTCAATCCGAATCCTGTTTCAGCTCAATCCTGTTGGAGTGACATTACCGTATCGTCCGTTTGGACAAATAAATCCACTTTTTATCTTTATTCATTGGGAGGCAGCCACTATTTTAGAACGGGTTCATCTATCATTAAATATACACCGCTTGGCGGAACAGCAGTTTCTAAAACCTTTGCCAGCCTTCCGGAAGTTACAAAAGGCGTTGGTATTAACGAACAGGGATTTGTATATACGGATACGCAGTTATATATGGTAAATTACGAACAGGGTACCATTCAGAGTCTGTGCACACTCTCCGGTCTGCCGTCTGGTGGACGGATCTACCCTGATATGTATAGTCATCTGTATTATTTGGTGAAAGATAACAATGTTTACACAAAAATAAATAAGGTATCCATGTCTAGTCCTAACACGGCTATTCAGTATGCCGAGCGGCTTTTTCCAACAAAAACAGCAAACGTTATTATGGGATTGGATACCATGTATATCGCTCTTTGCGCAAATGATTCCAGCATAGGGACTGCGTTAGATTTTGCCGGAGGTTTTGAAAAGGTGACACTGACGGACAGCACAAAGGTCACCTATAACAGAAAGACAGACTACACGTATAATGACTATAACCAGCAAACAGGCATGGCTTACAGCATTGCAAAGGGAAGCACCGTTAGCCAAATGTATACGGAAGGCCGTACATATGTAGAGAAACATGATGTGCCGTTAAGCACTACAGACAGGCTGGGGAACAGAACCACTTATGAATATACAAACTCAACCTATTATATACCAACAAAAGTTACCCAATTTGCAGGAACGGCAAATGCATTAATAACGAATAATACGCTGTCCTCGGATAAAAAGAAAATCATTAGCACCAGTACACTCTATGACGATAGAACGCTGACAACAGAATATACCTACGATACAACTTATCCTGGAAATATCGTTGGAGAAATTTTAAAAGAAGTCCGGCCTGCTCAAACAGAAAAAGAGCTTCAAAATATATCCTATGAATATAACTCCTACAATGCAGAGGGCAGAAATGCATACATTACAAGAAAATCAATTAATAATGTTGTCTCGCATAACAGTGATTTTGAAAAAACGTCACGTTCCAGCAATGTGCACGAATATTATTACGATAAACACGGGCGTTTGTTAAAAGATCATCAATTATGGGATCGTTGGTATGAGTATACATATCTTGCAAATGGTTGGATTGCAAGCGAACAAACACCGGATTTTATTGTAAAGGAATATACCTACACATTAGGGCAGGACGGTGTAAATAAAAGAGAAACGGAATATAAGTGCAGAAAAATAACCGGCCATAGTGACCCCATTTTTCCCCTAAACTATTCGTTTATCGAATATTACGACGATTTGGGCAGAGTAACGAAACGCAGTGAGGAATATACCGGCAGCGGCGGAGAAAAGACGCTGGCGCGGTTCGTATATGACGGGCATAATGTAAGCGAGGTTTATGACGCCGAGAACAATAAGACTGTTTATGCATATGACAGTTTTGACAGGCCGGCATATACTGCAATAATGGGTGAAGACGATACTGAAATCAACGAGCAGAGCATTTCTTATGATGATTTTAGCCTTACCACATCCCAGTATTATGGTTCAAATAATTCAAAGTCCCTATATCAATCCGTCACGACCGATGTTGCAGGAAGAGTTGTTAGCGAAAAAAACTATATCATATCGAAACTGTATCGCGAAACGTTAACCTCCTACGATTACATGGGCAATGTTAGCACTGTAACAGACCCGAAAGGAAATGTAACACGATATACCTATAACGATTTAGGACAAATGACGAAAGTAACAGATGCGCTTTTGCAGAATACGCTTTATGAATACGATTCTCTGGGCAACACGACCAAGATGACAACGCCTGGTGGAAGCGTAACGCAGTATGAATATGATACCTTAAGCAGGCTGATAAAAGAAACAGACGCGCTGGGCAACAGCGACTATTATTCGTATTACAATGTTGACGAACGGTTGGGAAAAACAAAGGATAAAAATAACGTCATTACAACGTATGAGTATGATTATGTAGAAGATAATTATGCATATCAATCCGGCTGGCTCAGTTCTAAAATTATTGGTGATAAGACGATAAACTACACCTATGACGACTGGGCGAATTATGCGCAGATAAACGACGGGGGCAGCGTTACATCTTACACCTACACGGGCAACAATTTATTAAAGACAAAAACCACGCCGGATAACAAAACAATCACATATGAATACGACGCAAGGCGCAATATAAGCAAGGTTACGGATTACTCTGGAACAGAAACCACATACACCTATGATGCAGCCAATAGGATGATCTCGGCAGCAAGTAACGGACTGACCACGCAATATGAGTATGAGAACGAGCAGGGGTTGCTCAGCAAAGTATCTTATGGTTCGAGCGGAAAGTATCAGACATTTGAGTATAATCTTCAAGGCGAGCCCACCTT
>NZ_JACRSU010000006.1 GCF_014384785.1 Congzhengia minquanensis | reverse complement strand
CAAAAAGTAACGTGGCGCCTACGCTGTTCGCTTGTAAACGCGCTCACGACGCTTTGGCTTGCTAACAACTTTTTGCGGGTGCGCCTGCGGCGTAAAAGATATCTAAATTGTTCACTATTTCCAACAAAGCGAACACACCATAAGGTGTGTTCGCTTTGTTTATTCTTAAATTTATGCCCGGCCAACGCGCGTTGTGTAAAAAACAGTTGTGCGGCTGTCCTCGAAGAGGTTCTCGTGCCCCGGAGGCATTTATGCCGGAGGGGTATAACTGATTCGAGCATGACCGCCGCCAGTGGCGGAGGAAGGGAATGCGAGAATGCGCAGAAACCGGAGTCGCAGGCAAGAGCTTCGCGGCTTGACGAGACGACTTGGTTTCAAGACGCGCGGGGCCGCAGGTATCCGACCACAATTTGAGGTGACAAAAAAAGAGGCATATACATTTTGTATATGCCTCTTTTCTTTTCCTTAAAATTATGAATTAGTATTATCCCTACTATCGTTCGCTATTATCCCCGTGCCGTCCTTTAGATTTGGACTTGTACTCAATTGCCGCCGTATGGCAACCTCCTATACAGGCAGTGCTTAGAAAATATCTTTATTTGTAGGTTTCTGACGAAACCTCACTCAAGTAAAAATGAGCCTGGTCTTTCTCTGTAAAACCTTCATTTAATCCTGATACTACTACAACAGCACTGGTTAATTCGGATACTTTATCAATCCAAACGGTTGGCTTGCTGTCTTCTTCCGTATCGTTTTTCAGATTTTCCGCAGAACCAATCAGTTTCGGTATAGATTCTACGCCGGAGCCTTTTGAAACCTCAATTCCACCGAATTCATTGCCGCTGACGTCAACCACGCCTTCTAAGGTTACTTCAGCGCCGTTTACCAAAATACCGCCATCCGCACCGGTGACCGAAACGTTTCTTAAAGTGACGTTTGTTGTGCCATATGCCTGCAATGCGTAAAGTCCTTGCCATCCTGCTTTATTTCCACTGATTTCGACTATCAGATTTTCAAGCGTCACTTCACCGGCATGCACCAGCTGAATCGCATTTTTATTATCGAAAGAAAGCTTTTTCATGTGATCTTTGCCGTTTATTATAACAGAACGGTTTACCACCAGCGTTTTGTCTAATGTTAACTCTGTCAGAATGTTAATTACCTTTATATCTTCATTAGCTAAAGCTGCTTCAAGTTCCTGCTGGCTAGAAACATTGGCTGTTGTTTCTGCTAGATTCTGTCTGAGGAAGAAATAGGTCTGGTCATTGTCAGTCGGTACTTCGTTCAGGCCAGAAATGGCCACAACAGCATTGGTCAATTCGGATACTTTATCAATCCAAACGGTTGGCTTGCCGTCTTCTTCCGTATCGTTTTTCAGATTTTCCGCAGAACCAATCAGTTCCGGCATAGATTCTACGCCGTAACCTTTTGAAACCTCAATTCCACCGAATTCATTGCCGCTGACGTCAACCACGCCTTCTAAAGTTACTTCGGCGCCGTTTACCAAAATACCGCCATCCGCACCAGTAACCGAAATATTTTTCAACGTAACTTTAGATTGATATGCTTGAATCCCATAAGAGCCGTTCCATTTGTTTATTTCATCGTTCATTACAACTGAAAGGTTTCTTAACACAACATCTTGCCCATTTTCTATTTGAATGCCATCTTTAACTCCCTGACGGTAGGAAAGCGTGTGTCCATTACCGTCCAGTGTCAGGCTGTCTGCTTTTAGGACAACTGTTTGTTCTATATTCAAGTTACTCATCAGTGTTACGCTTGCTTTTTTATTCAGAGTCTGTGCCTGTGCAACTGCCTTTTCCAGTGTATCAAATGCATTTTCACCAATGGTATACCGTTTTCCGCTTACAGTAACCCTGCCGGTTTCGTCTTCATATGCACTGTTTACAATGATATCTGTAGCAGCCGCGTTTTGAATAGTTGAACCGCCCCCGCCTGAACTTCCGCCAGAACCGCCGTTTGAGCCTCCATTTGAGCCATCGCCGGAACCATTATCAGAATCACCGCCAGGATTTGAAGTACCCGGTTTGGATTCCACGTTTCCGCCCATAACGATTTGCTGGCCGGATACCGTCGTTCCCTGCAGGGTAACCGTACCTTCTTTTACACCGGGGGTAACAATCAGGTCACCGTTGATTGTCATTCCTTCCAGGATGACATCTGGTGAGTTAACGATTACAATGCCGTTTATTTCCTCTTCGACTTTATACGTTCCCGGCTTGTTATAAAAACCTTTAACAGCATTATTTACTACAGTTACAGAGCAGGCTCTCGTCATTTTGTCCTGCGGCCGGAATGAACCGTCTTCATATCCATTAATAAACCCTTTTTCTGTCATTGCTTGAATTGCGCCAACAGCCCATTCACTGATGTTGCCAGAATCGATGAAAGAAGCAGACTTGTTCTGATTCTCTTCAATACCTAACGCTCTTGCAATCATAACTAGGGCTTCTTCGCGGGTAACAGGATCTTCAGGACGAATCTGGTTATCATGCCCAAGCATGACTCCTTGTTTCACTAGTTTTAGAATTGCATCGGTGTACCAGTTATCATCTAAATCTATAAACGTATTTTCAGCCCTAACCTGATAATTCATAATACGATTTATCATAACAGCCATTTCTGCTCTGGTAATCGTATCGTCAGGACGGAACAATCCGTCAAACCCTTGTATTACTTCGTGGTCTGCCCATATTGTAATTGCATCCTTTGCCCAGTGAATGTCTGCGTCATTAAACTTTGCTGCAAAAATGTTTCCCGGCGCAGATGCCAGTATAGACAAACAAACAGCCGGTACAATCATACATTTCGTAAATTTCTTGTTCATAATCATCGCTCCTTATTTTTTTGGTTGTTTGATTGGAATACCAACATTTCTAAGTTTACATGGAAATACTATTTGATGTCAATAGAAATTAATTCTACAGCTTACAAAAGTAACCAATTTTCGGCGTTTTTTTCCATACAATGGATATACTTACAGATATTTTATAGTATATTTATGGGGATATATATTTTTTGGGGAGGCAATCATCACTAAAATAGACTGAAAAATAGAAATTTCAGGGAGAGCTGTCTGTTCTCGGAAATGTTCAGGGTTATCAAACTATTTATCGCATTTTACAAGATCTGATGGTTTAAAGACTATTAACCACTATTATCCCTGCCAAATTGACATGCTGTTTGCCGAATCTTTTTACGATTGCACCATAGCTGTTCCGCATTTTGCTTGCTTAAATTTGTTGTAACAAAAAATCGAGAAAAATAGACATAAAAATGATGTATTTAAGAAATACAGCTTCAAAATATTCAATTATTTTAACTTTTATGATACAATATGACTTGTTTTTTGTTAACTTATTTGATATAATTAATGTTACTCAGGGGGAGTAAATTGAAAAAGAGGTGATTTTATGCCGAAAATTCGACTGTTAAAAGAACCAGGGTATATTTATGATTTACTTTTTATTTTTATTCTTCGGTTCAACAAGCAGTTCTTGCTTAATGAACTTAACACCAATGGGAAGCAATCAGAAAATATTGAGTATTTTGACGATTTGCTGGAACAATTTTCTGATATTCCCGAGGATTTATACATTTTTTTTCATACTCTTGAACACGGCCGATGTTTTTTAACTACTCAGTATTTTTATCCATATAAAGAACAGTTTACGACAACCTTTAATTTTAAATTTTTTCAGAATGAATTATTGGACAAAGAAAGATTAATACGGAATTTAATTCGCTTTTATTTTTGCGAACTTTCAGAAGAAAAGCTTATTGAATGTATAAATTCAGAGACTGCAATTTTTTTATGCATCAAAAACTCAAACTATTCCGATACGGAAAAAAGCAGACTATATGAATTTTTTCTAGACCCTGAGCCATATTTACAAACGCTTCAATTTGAGTTGATGGCGAAAGAACTTATGCTTTCTCAATATTACAAAAAAAATTATCAAAAAATACTTGACGTTAACAATCAGAACCCATTTGAAACTTTGAGTGAAAATGTGAAAAAGCTAAGGGACTTAAGCTTTATTAAAAAAAACAACCAGAATTTATACGTTTCTTACTGTCTTATATCAAAATACGTCATTAACTTTTTTGGCATTCAGGAGGGTGCAGTATTTCTTCTTGGCTATGATTATCTTTCTGTTGTAGATCTCGCGAAAAGCAGAAAGGAATTGAGTCTTCTAGACTTCGGCAATGCACTATGCGAAGCAAGCCGGGTTAAAATATTAGAATTATTATTGGAGAGAGAGGAAGTTACCTGCAAGGACCTAGAAAAGATTTTCAGCTTCTCCGGCTCCACGGCATATCATCACATTACCATGATGATGAAAATTGGGCTTGTAAAAACGCGAGAAGAAGGAAAAACCATACTTTATAGTCTGAACGGGAAGTATTTTGACGCCGTTATCGGCGTATTAAGCAAATTTTCAAAAAAGCATAAAGATTTAAATAATTCTGCGTATAGGTTGGTAAAAATATAGATAATATGTCAAACCGATGTATATTAGACTAAAGTTGATGAGAACCAACCGAAAGGGCGTTTCAAAACGCCCTTTCGGTTGGTTCTTCTTTGTGTGGAGAACGTTTCTTGACTCCGAAAAGACATTCATGCGTTTTTATATGGCTTCAATATCATTATCAATCTGTTCCGGCGTTATTTGGGATTGCTTTTCTTCCGGCGCGGTATCCAATAAAAACCCAAACCGGATTAAATTGACTGTAATGACAAGTAGGCTCAGAAAGACCTCTTTCTCCTCAGGGCCGGCTTCTGAACCCGCATTTTTTGCCTCTTTTGCGGTTTGCTCTGCGATTTTATGAAACTCAAGTAAAGCATAAAGAACAAGTATTGATGCAGCAACTTGTAAGTCTAATACATCGGGGTAATTAGCCTGTGCAAATTCCTCCGGACAGAGCGCACTTGTTAGCAGCATATCTCGCTGAACATCTATGACCTTAAACCGAATCAGGAGTGACGCAAGAATGAAAGCAAGATTTTGTTCCGCACTGTCCAATAAATTGAGCTGCTGACGGACGTCATCTGGCAAACTATTCAAATTAGGTGTTTCACCGGAATTTACAAAACTTTCTATGCGTATCCCCTCCATATTATTTCATATATACATTATATGCAAGGCGGCGATAAATCGTTATAAAAACCGCAAAATAGACTGTGTTTTACATCCTTTTGCTGCGTTAACAGACCATAAGTTTTACAAAATATTTTTTATCTTATTCATAAAAATTTTCACCGGGGGAGAGAAAGCCTGATATTTTTTCATTACAATATAGGATTTTATCGACAGTTCAGGAGCAATCGGACGAAACGTTAATTTTCTATTGCCATCTATATTTACAAGATTGTCAAGACATAGCGCATAGCCTAGGCCTTTTTCAACCATAAATGTCGCGTTAAAAATCAAGTTATAGGTGGCAACCACATTCAACGCGGAGTAATCGACTCCAAACCATTCAAGCTCCTGATGCCCTAAAAAGGCTTGTTGAGAAAAAATAAGCGGCAGGTCTTTCATTTGTTCGACTGTTATGGCAGACTGTGAAGCAAGGGTGCAGTTCTTCGGCATAAGCAGTCCGTAGGTATCTTTTTGGTGAATGTCAATATAGTCATATTTTTCCCGCCGGAGAGGGCCGAGCAGCAAACCGATATCTAAAAGTCCTTTATCAAGTTTTTCTAGAACATTGTCGGCATCTGCGCTGTAAATATGAAAATGGATTTTGGGATATTCCAAATGTATTTGTTTAAACACATCTGTGATATACTCCATAACTCGGGTCTCACCGCAGCCTAAATGTATATCACCGCTGACGGTCTTGTTATCCTCATGAAACGCTGCTTCCGTTTTTTCCATCAGGTCAATCATTTCCTGTGCCTTGCTGCGCAGATATGTTCCTTCCTCTGTAAGTGTAACCGTTCTTTTTCCTCTGATGAACAGCTGTTTGCCGAGTTGATGCTCTAAATCCATAAGTTGTTTTGAAAGCGTGGGTTGCGTTATGTGCAGTGTATCCGCCGCTCTTGTTATATTCTGTTCGCGGGCAACTGCAAGAAAATAATATAAATGTCTTGTTTCAATCATAAAAAAACCCCCTCCTTTTAACAATTTACATCATAATTTTATCATTTGGGATTATTCTTGTCAACTATGGTTAGTCATTCATAATAGGTATTTGCAATTTTTTAAGACTGGTTATAAAATAAAAATAACAAATGAATTGCACAGAAGATTGGAGGAGATTCCTTTGAAAAAATAGCAGGATTTATTTTGTCAATGATCATGATGACGGCAATCGTAATGGCCTGCCCGCTGGCCCAGAGCAATGTTGCAAATCTGGCAGACAACAGCAATGTTCTTGTCGTATATTTTTCCTGCACCAAAACAACAGAGGGAGTGGCAAAAGGAATTCAAGCGGAATACCTTGAAACTATTCATCAGGAAATGAATGACGGCGCAGAAAACGGTGCAGATTTTTCTGAAGCGGAATTTAAATCGGAACTGGCTCAGGAAATTACACTGATGCCGCAAGGCTAAATTGAGATGACAGTAAAAAAGAGGCAGATATTTTCTGCCTCTTTTTTACATTTTATGAAAATAAACTTCAAGTGCCATGCCCAAAAAATGAGATACGCCGGCACCATGCCGCTTGTCAACGCCGCTTATCATCTGTGGATTGTGCAGGTAGCTGGCGATCACGATACTCCAATAATTTTTTCCATATCCAGTGTTGGACGGTGCTGTTCGTCCAGCAGATTAATCAACTCTTTTACCATTTTCTGAACGTCACTTGCGGCAACATCTTTCGTTACATCTGCTGCCAGCCGCCGTGTCAGTTCCTCATTTTTTTCTACAAAACCTTTTTCTTTAATCCGTTCCATCTTTTCCATTATCATACTGTATCATACGGCGTGAGAGTCAATCGTTTTTTGAAAAAATAAACATTCCGAAACGGACTGTTTTGGTTACCGCTTGCGCGCCTAAAAAATGTTATGTTTTGTCAGGTGTTCTTTTATTTTTTCAAAGCTTAACGAACTGATATCATGTTCAATTTTACAACTGTCCTCATAGGCGGTTTCTTCGTCAACCCCCAGAGCCATAAGCGCCTTTGCAATAATTTGGTGCCGTTCAAACATTTTTTCGGCAATGGCAAGCCCCTTTTCGGTAAGCAAAATTCCCCCGTCTGCGTCGACTGTGATGTAGCCCTCCTCACGGAATGACTTCATTGCCACGGAAACGCTGGGTTTAGTAAAATTTAAATAGTTTGCAATGTCAATGCTGCGCACGTTGCCGTTTTTGCTTTTTAGCATTAAAATTGCTTCAAGATAATTTTCAGCAGATTCTTTTATCTTCATAATCAATTGCCTTTCAAACTTTTTCGTTATGTCCAGTATAGCATATAGGGTTAGGATTGTCAAACCGAAAAAAGTAAAATACCTATTGACAAATTTAGTTAGTTATGTTAAACTAACTGTAGAAGTTAGAAATGACTAACTTAAACTGCTTAATAAAGACGGAGGGAAAATAGGATGCCATTAACACTTGCAAATGTTGGAGAAGACAACATCATTAAAAAAGTCGGCGGCAGACCCGAGGTGAAAAAACATCTTGAAAATCTTGGATTTGTGGTTGGCGGAACTGTTACGGTTATCAATGCCCTAGGCGGAAATGTAATTGTAAATATAAAAGAGGCAAGGGTTGCAATCAGCCGGGAAATGGCGCAGAAAATTATGGTTTAATTTCATTAAAATAGCAGGGAGGAATTTTTTATGCAAACACTAAGACAGGCGAAAATCGGCGACACGGTAAAGGTTGTAAAGCTTCATGGCGAAGGTGCGGTGAAACGCAGAATCATGGATATGGGCATTACCAAAGGCGTGGACATACATATTCGCAAAGTTGCACCGCTGGGCGACCCGGTGGAGGTAACGGTGCGGGGCTATGAACTGTCTTTGCGCAAGGCAGATGCGGAAATGATTGAAGTGGAGTAACCGGATAAATTTTTTTGCTTTATGGTTAGACATAACTAATTTTAAAGGAGAGACATAGAAATATGAATGTAAGAATTGCCCTTGCGGGGAACCCAAACAGCGGAAAAACAACGCTTTTTAACGCGCTGACGGGCTCGAACCAGTTTGTGGGGAACTGGCCGGGCGTTACGGTGGAGAAGAAGGAAGGAAAGCTAAAAAAGCACGAAGGTGTGACCATAACAGACCTTCCGGGAATTTATTCCCTTTCGCCTTACACCCTTGAGGAAGTTGTGGCCAGAAACTATTTAATTGACCAGCGGCCGGACGCCATTTTAAACATTGTAGACGGAACAAATTTAGAGCGTAACCTCTATCTTACCACGCAGCTTACGGAATTGGGAATTCCTGTTGTCATTGCCATTAACATGATGGATATTGTTAAAAAGAATGGGGACCAAATTAACATAACTGAGTTATCCAGAGAGCTTGGCTGTAAAATTGTTGAAATTTCCGCACTGAAAGGAACAGGCATTATGGAAGCGGCAGAGTCGGCAATTGCGGCGGCTGAAACTGGAAAGACTGTTCCCATGCACACCTTTTCCGGCGCAGTTGAGCACGCCATTGCACACATTGAAGAAGCGGCCGTGCACGACATGCCGGAGGAACAGCAACGCTGGTATGCAATCAAGATTTTTGAACGGGACGAAAAAGCTTTGGAAAAATTAAATATTTCCAAAGAGACCTTTGCACACATTGAGGCGGACATTCAAGCGGCGGAGGAAGAGTTAGACGACGACGCGGAAAGCATTATTACAAACGAACGATATGTTTATATTGCTCAGTTGATGAAAGGAAGTTACAAAAAAAGAAGTGCCGGTCACCTTTCAACGTCGGACAAAATTGACAAGGTTGTGACAAACCGGTTTGCGGCGCTTCCGATTTTTGCAGTAGTTATGTTTTTTGTTTACTACATATCGGTAACGACCGTGGGCACGTGGGCCACCGACTGGACCAACGACGGGCTGTTCGGCGACGGCTGGCATCTGTTTGGAATTGGCGCCGGCCAGTATGAGGAAGCCATTACGGATTATGCGAAGGAGAATATTTGGACAGAGGAGCTTTCCGCAACGGTGGAGGACGCTGCCGCTGCCGGTGTTGTTGGTGCCGGCGACTTATTAGGAGCAATTGAGGAAGAGGATTTCGGCGGATTTGACGAAGCCTATGGCACCTTTGGCGACTCTCTTGCCGAGGCAGGGTTTGACATATCAGAAACAGTGGAGGCGGCCATGGAGGAAGCGCCTGACACATCGGAATACGGCGTTTGGGTGCCGGGAATTCCTGTGCTGGTAGAAAGCGGCCTGAATGCCATTGGATGTGCTGACTGGCTTAGCGGCCTGATTTTAGACGGCATTGTCGGCGGTGTGGGCGCTGTTTTAGGATTTGTCCCGCAAATGCTGGTGCTCTTTATTTTCCTTGCGTTTTTAGAGTCCTGCGGATACATGGCACGTATCGCGTTTGTTATGGACCGGATTTTCCGCAAATTTGGCCTATCTGGTAAATCCTTTATTCCAATGTTGATTGGAACGGGCTGCGGTGTTCCGGGCATTATGGCTTCCAGAACAATTGAAAACGACCGCGACAGAAAAATGACCATTATGACCACCACCTTCATTCCCTGCGGCGCTAAGGTGCCGATTATCGCGCTGATTGCGTCGGCCTTGTTCGGCGGCGCATGGTGGGTTGCCCCCTCCGCTTACTTCGTTGGAGTTGCGGCCATTGTAATTTCCGGCATTATGCTGAAAAAAACAAAAATGTTTGCCGGCGATCCTGCGCCGTTTGTTATGGAGCTTCCGGCATACCACATGCCTACTTTTGGAAATATTATGCGCTCAATGTGGGAGCGGGGCAGTTCTTTCATCAGAAAAGCGGGCACCATCATCTTGCTGTCGTCTATCGTAATCTGGGCAGGCTCGTGTTTTGGGTTTGTTGACGGAAGTTTTGGATTTAGCAGCGAAATGGAATTGGAAAATAGCGTTCTTGGGTTAATTGGCGGCGCAATCAGCTGGATTTTTGCACCGCTGGGATTTAACAACATTAAAGCAACCATCGCAACCATTATGGGCCTTGTTGCCAAAGAAGAGGTGGTTGGCGTATTCGGTGTGTTAGACTTTGAGGAAATGACCCGTCTTGCGGCTTACTCCTTCCTCATTTTCAATCTGCTCTGCGCTCCTTGCTTTGCGGCAATCGGGGCCATCAGGCGGGAAATGAACAGCGCAAAATGGACGTGGTTTGCAATTGGGTATCAGTGTGTATTTGCATATGCAATGTCGCTGATTGTGTATCAGCTGGGGATGTTATTTACAGGTGCCGGAAGTGTAATTGGCGTTATATTTGCCGCCGCGGTGCTTGCATTTATCCTTTACATGCTGTTCCGTCCATATAAAGAATCGAATGTTTTAAATGCAGACAGCATGAAAATGAACGCGTGAAAAAGCTTAGCTAAAGGAGGATTTTACAATGCTGATTTGGTTACAGAATAATTTATCAACACTGATTGTGGGCGTTGTTCTGCTTGCAATTGTGGCATTTGTTTGCCTTTCTATGGTAAGAAACAAACGAAAAGGAAAATCCTCCTGCGGCTGCGGCTGCAAAGATTGTGCGCTGTCGGACAAATGCCATGGCGCCGGCAATCACGGAGGTTAATATGAGCATTGTAATTGTGGGCGGTCATGACAGAATGCACTGCCGATATAAAGAAATATGTAAGAGGTTTGGATGTAAATGTAAGGTGTTTACCCAGTGCCCCGCCAATTTTAAAAATCAAATTGGAAACCCCGACATTGTAATTGTTTTTACCGGAACGGTGGCACACAAAATGGTAAACGTGGCATCGGACCAGGCAGAAAAAGCAGGGGCTTTTTTAAAACACTGCCACTCGTCCAGCGCATGTGCGCTAAGCGATGCGCTAACAGAATATTTTGACCAGGCAAATTAATTTTTACACAGAGGTTAGCTGAAACTAACCGAAAAAGGGCGGGAACAGTTCGGCACTGGCCGACATGAAACCCGCAAAAACAAAATTAATTAGGAGGTTTTATAAATTGAGCAAAACTGCAATTATTTATTGGAGCGGCACAGGTAACACAGAGTCTATGGCCACAGCAATTTTAGAAGGAGCAAAGGAAGTAAATCCCGATACAAAGTTTTTTGCAGTGTCGGAAATTTCTGCCGCCGACGCAGCATCTTATGACACGCTGATTTTAGGATGCCCGGCAATGGGGGCAGAGGTTTTGGAGGAAGGTGAATTTGAGCCTTTCTTTGCCGAACTTGAACCAAACCTTTCGGGGAAAAATGTTGCTCTCTTCGGCTCTTACGGCTGGGGAGACGGTGAATGGATGAGAGAATGGACAGAAAGAACGGCAAACAGCGGCGCAAAATTAGTTGAGTCCGAAGGGTTAATGGCAAACGAAGCGCCCGACGATGACGCATTGTCCGCTTGCCGCGCTCTTGGGAAAAAGGCGGCTGCACTGTAACAGAAAAAAGATATTTCAACAGGACTTGACTTTTATCGCGTTTTCGATTATGCTGGAAATATCACGAAATAAACGGCACGATAAAGGAGAAACAGTCCATGGAGGATATTTTACAGGGATTAAACGATGCACAGCGGGAAGCGGTTACGTCAACCGAAGGGTTCATCCGCGTGATTGCCGGGGCGGGCTCGGGCAAAACGCGGGCCCTTTCCCGCCGTTTTGCATATTTGGTGAATGAGGTTGGAATTCTTCCGGGAAATATTCTATGCGTCACGTTTACCAACAAGTCGGCCAACGAAATGCGCCAGCGAATTCACGCACTCACAGGGGACAACGATACGGGGTTTATCTCAACGTTCCACAGTTTCTGCGTGTCTGTTCTGCAGGAGGACAGCTATGCGGTGCAGTATCCCAAAAGCTTTTTGGTGCTGGATAATTCCGATATAGATGCCATGCTGGCAATCATTTATGAAGAACGCGGGCTGACACTGAGAAACATGACCTTTTCCAATGCCCGGGACATGATAGAAATTCGTAAAATCTTTAAGGAGCCGGACTATTATCTGGACATGCTGGCTATGCCGCTTAATACCCTCTATCAAAAATATTTAAACGCGAAAAATACGTCGGACATTATTTTTTACGGCTATTTATATCAGGAAAAAAAGTGTTTTGGGCTTGACTACAACGATTTAATTAAGTTCACTCTATATATTTTTCAGCAGGATGAGGAGATAAAATTAAAGTGGCAAAAGCGGCTGGAATATATTATGATTGACGAGTTTCAGGACATTGACGAGCTGCAGTATAAGCTGATGGAGGTTTTGTGCGGCTATCACGGCAATTTGTTTGTGGTTGGAGACCCGGATCAGACCATTTATACCTGGCGCGGGGCCAACATTCGTTATCTTTTAGAGTTTAACAATGCGTTTCCCAACGTAAAAACCATTATGATGATGGAAAACTACCGCTCAACCCCGCAAATTTTGTCGGTGGCGAACTCTTTGATTGACAAAAACAAAAACCGCATAAAAAAGGATTTAATTCCTACACTGCCTAAGGGCAGCGAAGTGCTGTGCCACCACGCCGCCACTTCAGAGCAGGAAGCCGAGTGGATAGCCGTAAAAATGAAAGAGCTTCACGGGCAAAACGTTTCATATCGGGATATGACGGTGCTTTACCGCGCTCACCATTTGACCAGAACCATTGAAGAGGTGCTTTTGCGGGAGAAAATACCTTATACCATTTACAGCGGCGTTCAATTTTTCGGGCGCAAAGAAATTAAAGACGCGCTTTCTTATCTGCGCATCCTTGCATATAAGGACGATCTTTCTTTTCTGCGCATTGCCAATAGTCCAAAACGGAACTTAGGAAAGCGGCGCATGCAGTTTTTGCAGGAGATTGCTGCAACAAGGGGATGCTCGCTTTATGAAGCACTGTCGCAGGAGATTGACAACGAAATTTTTAAAGGCACGAAAGCTACTCAGTTTTTGTCCTTAGTGGAAGCCTTCGCCGCGGACTATTCGGTGCGGCCGATTTCAGAGCTTTTGTCGGCAATTTTAAATGAGAGCGGATATGAAGAAATGCTTCGCACAGAAGGCGGCCAGGAACGGCTGGACAATTTGGCGGAACTGAAACAGTCGGTTTATGAATATGAAACAAGCTGCGGCGAAGAAAGCACCTTAGAGCACTATTTGGCCCACGTGGCGCTGTTTACCAACAGCGACGCCGAAACAGACAGCGACAAGGTAAAATTAATGACGGTGCACACCGCAAAGGGGTTAGAGTTTCCCCATGTGTTCCTCTGTGCCATGAACGAAGGAATTTTTCCCTCAAAAAAGACCAACACCATTCAGGGAATGGAGGAGGAGCGGCGGCTGGCGTTTGTGGCAATGACAAGAGCGAAAACCGCGCTGTATCTTTCAGAGGCGGAGGGCCGGAATTTTGACGGCTCACCCAGATTTCCCTCCCGCTTTTTGTTTGACATTGACGAAGGGCTTCTCACCTACACCCAAAAGCCGGAGGACGAATTGGTAAAAGAGGCGCAAAGCTTTATTGCAATCAGCGACCGGCATTTAAAGCAAGACACAGAGCAAACCGCCTTTGCCGTGCAGCAGCGGGTGAAACACCCTATTTTTGGGTTGGGAACGGTGACCGATGTGGATTTTGTAAAAGGCGCCCACATTGTTCAGTTTGACGAAATAGACACGCCCCGGGCAATTTCCTTCCGGGCAAAACTGGATAAATGTTAAAACCAGCAGGCACTTTCGCCTGCTGGTTTTTTGCTGTTTATTTGCGCTCTACAAACCACTGGTCGTCGTCCCGCCACAGATAGGTGTTATGTCCCCCGATGCAGACAGTGTAGCGGATACCCAGCCCGCCGCCCTTGATTGATGCGGCGCGGCGCACATCTGCAACACTGTCGACGGTAAATACGCGCCCGTCCTCCCACTTCACGCGGAGGGGCATAACATTCCCGTCACGTTCAAATTTTGCTAAAACATCCACATAGGTTTTACAGGGCTTTGACATAACTTACAACTCCTGATGAAATCGTTTTATGTCAAATGCCACTGGTGTCAGGTTATCTTACAAAAACTTCGGGGTGAATTATGTGCTCACCCTTGGGGTCGAATCCGGAAAGCTTGGTGTCTAACAGCATAATGCCGCGCTGAATGGAAAAGTGTCCGTAGCGCCGGCGGATGGAGTCGATTACCGCTTCCTCCGCCTCGCGCCTGTGAACCTGCTGAAGCTCCGGCAGAAGGGAAAGCTGCGTTCCATTCTCCGGCACAAGCTTTAAGGCCCGCACGCCAATGCTGCGGATTGGATTGTTCGACAGGTGGTTTCCGCGGTAGAGTGCAAACGCCTTTTCAAACATCACTTGGGCCGAGCAGGTGGGACAAATCAGCGGGCCTTGCCGCTCATATTGAAACAGCCCGTTGTCCCGGAGGGAAAGCTGCACAGAGCAGCATTTTAGGCTGTGGTCGCGAAGCCGCTCTGCAACGCTTTCGCACAGGATATATAAGGGAATTTTCACATCTTCTTCTGAGATTAAATCCCGGGGCAGGGTAGAACTGTTGCCAATGGTTTTTATTTTTTGCGCCGCGTCTGCCTCGCTCACCCTCGATTCGTCGCGCCCGTTGGCAAAGTTCCAAAGCATTTCGCCCGGCTTGCCGAACTTACGCCGCAGCGCGTTTACATTCGTCTGAGCCAGGTCGCCAATGGTGCAAACGCCGGTGGATTTCAGCTTCCGGGTGGTAGCCCGGCCCACAAACAGCAAATTTTCCACAGGCAGGGGCCACACAATTTCTTGAAAGGTTTCGCGGGGAATAACCGTTGTTGCGTCCGGCTTTTTCATGTCGCTTCCTAATTTTGCAAAGATTTTGTTAAAGCTGACGCCGATAGACACCGTAACCCCCAGCTCCCGTTTTACACGCAGGCGGATTTCGTCGGCAATGCGTTTCCCATCGCCCCACAGCGTTTCGCTGTTGGTTACATCGAGCCAACACTCGTCTAAACCAAAGCTTTCCACCTGGCTGGTATATTCCTCATAAAGGCTGCGCGCCAGACGGGAATATTTTACATATAAATCATAGCGGGGCTTTACAAAAATCAGGTCGGGACACTTTTGCCGTGCCTGCCACAATGTTTCGCCGGTTTTTACACCAAAAGCCTTCGCTTCATTGTTTTTTGCCAAAATAATTCCGTGCCGCTTTTCCGCGTCGCCGCCCACAGCCACAGGTTTTCCACGCAGACCGGGGTTGTAAAGGCACTCTACCGACGCATAAAAATTATTGAGGTCGGCATGGAGGATAATTCGGTTCTTTTTCATTTTTTCGCCTCTAAATAGAACAAATGTTCGATAAACTTATTATAGCACAAGCATATGGGATTATGCAAGAGGAAAATATATGATTTTTCAAAAATTTGAAGCTTGACAGAATTTTATGAAACAGGTAGAATTGAAACAAAAAGAGGAGGGAAGCAGATTGATTATCAACACGGGAGCGCGGACAGACACGGCGCAGTATTATACAGAATGGCTGTTAAACAGGTTTCGGGAAGGGTATGTGCTCACGCGCAACCCTATGTTTCCCAATAAGGTAACGCGGTATGAGCTTTGCCCTGAAACGGTGGATTGTGTGGTGTTTTGCTCAAAAAACTATGCGCCGCTGCTGCCGCACATAGATGAGATTAAAAATAGGTTTCATATTTATTGCCACTATACCATTACGGCATATGGAAAAGATGTAGAGCCCGGTGTGCCGGACATTGAAACGAGCATTGAAACGCTGAAAAAGCTTTCCAAAGCCGTGGGCAGGCAAAGAATTTCGTGGCGGTATGACCCGATTTTGCTGACGGAAACCTATACCATAGAGCGGCACATAAAAACCTTTGAAGCAATGGCAGAGCGCCTGTCCGGCCACATTGACCGCTGCATTTTCAGCTTTGTGGAGCTGTATAAAAAGCTAAAATACAACATGCCGGAAATTATTCCCATGACAGAGAAAGATAAAGATATTTTGGCACAAAACCTTGGCGCAATTGCAAAAAAATATGGCATGACAATTCAAACCTGCGGCACCAACGGCGATTTCAGCAGATATGGAATTGCGTCTTCGGGCTGCTTGACGCTGGACATCATCGGCAGAGCCAACAACATTGCGTTCCGCAGTTTGAAGCACAAAGGCATGCGGGAGGGATGTCACTGCATAGAAAGCCGCGACATTGGCGCCTATGACACCTGTCCCAATGGGTGCCGATATTGCTATGCCAACCAAAGCCCGCAAAAAGCGCTGGAAAACTACCGGCGGCACGACCCGAATTCGCCCCTTCTGCTGGGCAGCCTGGGGCCTGACGACGTGGTAACAGCCGGCTGTCAGAAAAGTTTTCTCGTAAAAAAGTAATTATTCTTTGTGGTTTACCATGTTCTGATAGCTTGTGCCCCACAGTTCCATGGAGTTGAGAATGGGGCGCATAGACTCCCCAAGAGGCGACAAGGCATATTCTACCCGCGGCGGAACCACGGGATATGCTGTGCGCGTAATAATTCCGTCCTTTTCCATAGAGCGCAGGCTGTCGGTCAGCACCTTTTGGCTGATGCCTTCTAACGACCTGTGAAGTTCGTTAAAACGCCACGGGCGCTCAAGCAGGTTTCTTAATATGAGCAGCTTCCACTTGTTCCCGATGATTTGCACAGTTGTGGCCACCGGACAAGCCGGAAGCTCTTCTTTTGTCAGCATGAAAATGCATCCCCTTTTTTTATGTAACGTTCAAAAATGATGTTATATTAATATTATAATGCAGCAGTTTGCTCCTCCTCAAACAATTAAAAATGAGCCGGCAAATGAGTATGTTAAGGCCTTGCTCACGCGGGCCGGCAGTTAACGGCGGAGGCTAAAACATGGAAAAAACTGAATTGGTTTTAAAATTAAATGCCATGCTTTTAAACGAAATGCCGCAATACCAGGCGTTTGCGGCAGACTTTTCCGGCAATGCAGTTTCTCAAAGAAGGCTTTTGCGTTCTTTGATGAACCTGCGCCCGCCTATGCCGCTTGACGGTTCGTTTGTGAATTTGCAGGACGAACTTCTAAAAGCTGAGCGGGAAGAAAAAGGCGTGGTTTATGTTTCAGACATTACTATGAGTTTTGGTGAAAACATTTTGCTGTGGAAAGGAGACATTACCCGACTTGCGGCAGACGCCATTGTGAACGCGGCCAACAGTGCGCTTCTGGGCTGTTTTCATCCCTGTCACGGCTGCATTGACAATGCCATTCATTCGGCGGCGGGACTTCAGCTTCGAATGGAATGCGACAGCTTAATGAAGCAGCAAGGCCACAGCGAGCCTGTGGGGCAGGCAAAACGAACAAAAGCATATAACCTGCCCTGCCGCTATGTGCTGCACACGGTGGGGCCAATGGTTTTGGGCGAGGTAAGCCGCACAGACCGGGAGCTGCTTGCCTCGTGCTACCGCTCCTGCTTAACGCTTTCTGAAGAGTTGGGGCTTCAATCTGTGTCCTTTTGCTGCATTTCGACAGGGGAGTTCCGGTTTCCGCCGGAGGAGGCGGCGCACATTGCGGTGCGCACCGTGCGGGAATATTTAATAAAAGGCAAACAAGAATTAAAGGTGATATTTAATGTATTTAAAGAATCGGACTTTGACTTATACAAAAACCTGCTCGCCAAAGGAGCAGATTGAAAAACTAAAGGAACTGCTAAAAACTGCCGATGCAGTGTTAATTGGCGCAGGAGCTGGGCTTTCGGCCTCAGCCGGGCTGACCTATTCGGGCGAGCGGTTTTTAAAGGAGTTTCGCGGGTACAAAACGCGGTATGGGTTTAGCGACATGTATTCGGGCAGCTTTTATCCGTTTGAAACGCCGGAGGAATATTGGGCATATATGAGCCGGTTTATTTTAGTAAACCGCTATGACGTGCCGCAATTAAAGGTATATCAGGACCTTTTGGAAGCAGTTCAGGATAAGGACTATTTTGTGCTGACCACCAATGTGGACCACCAGTTTCAATTGTCAGGCTTTTCAAAGCGGCGCCTGTTCTACACCCAGGGGGATTATGGCCTGTTTCAGTGCTCCGTGCCCTGTTGCCAGGAAACGTATGACAACGAACCAATCATTTTGCGCATGGCGGCGGAGCAGAAGGATTTTAAAATTCCACCGGAGCTGATTCCTAAGTGCCCGGTTTGCGCACGGCCCATGATGATGAACCTGCGGTCGGACGGCAGGTTTGTAGAGGACAGCGGCTGGCATAAAGCCTTTCGCCGCTATGAAGCATATTTAAAAGCGCATAAAAACAGCGCTTGTTTATTTTTGGAGCTGGGCGTGGGGAATAACACGCCGGGCATTATTAAATATCCCTTTTGGCAAATGACTGCGGAAAATGCAAACACAGCGTATGCCTGTGTGAACTTGGGCGAGGCATTTTGTCCCAATGAAATTGCAGACAGGGCCCTCTGTATTAACGGGGATATTGGTTTTGTTTTACAGGAACTGAAAAAAATCTTGTGATTTTTTTATTTTTCGGATATACTGAAAGAGAGGTGGTTTTGTATGTGCGGAAGATATAATTTTGATAGCGATGACGACAATTTATTTGAGATTTTAAACGCGTTAAACGGCCAGGTGTTTCATACAGGCGAAATTTTTCCTACGAACAGCGCCCCGGTGCTTGTTTCAAGGGGCAATTCCCTGACTCCGGAGGTTATGTCGTGGGGATTTCCGCAGTTTGGAGGCAGAAGCGGTGTGATTATCAATGCGCGGGCAGAAACGGCGTTGGAGAAAAAAATGTTTCAAAAAGCGGTGATAGAGCGGCGGTGTGTTATTCCCAGCTCGGGCTTTTACGAGTGGAAGCACGACAAAACCAAACAAAAGTTCTTGTTCACCCTGCCGGAGAAAAGCGCTTTATACATGGCGGGAATTTTTGGTGAGTTTAACGGCGCAAAAAAGTATGTAATTTTAACCACTGAACCCAACGAATCTATAGCGGACGTGCACAACCGCATGCCGCTGGTGATAGAAAAGTCCAACCTTTTGGATTGGGTGTTTAACAACGAAGCTGCGGTTAAACTGCTGCACCAAACGCCGCCGGAGCTGATTCGCAGAGCGGTATCATAAACGCGGGGCGCTTATTGCGCCCCGCGTTGTTTTTCAAGATACAAAAAGACGGCCGCACTAAAAGGTGCGACCGTCTTGCTTCTTTCTTTTTTATTGGATTGGAGTAAATGTGGTCTTTGCAGCACATTCGATGCGATATCCATCCCCCAAAGAGCAGACATAATCTCCAACACCAATACTGGAATTTCCGAGGATGGTATTGACCTTTAAAGAACCTGATTTGTCCCACGCAAAAAAGTTGCGCGAACCAGACACGCTGTACCTGCCGGCCGGAATATCTACGCCGACGGTATATTCACCGGCCGGCAGTACCTTTGGTTCACTTTTAGCTTTCACCACATTTCCTGTCAGGATGTCTAATTCGCTCTGCTTTGCGCTGATCTGCGAATCCAGATTCTCCACCGTGGAAGTTTTTTCTGCAATTTTTTCATCTAATGTGGCTTTATTTGTTTCATATTCCTTTGCGGCTGAAATAACGCCGCTTTTATCTTTAATTTCGTTTTCAAGATTTGAAAGTTCTTCTTTTTTGGTATTAATCTGTTCATCCTGAGCCTGGCGTTCAGCCAGTAACTGTGCATTTATTTTCGCATTTACACCAGCGAAATATCCACATAATGTGCCTACGAGAAGTCCCCCGACAAGAACGGCAATAACCAAAATTATTTTTTTCTTACCAGACTGCGGCGCGGCCTGCATTCCGCCAAATTCACCATTTACATTTCCTATTTCCATAACAACCTCTCCTTTTTTATTTTTGTAGTTTTTTTTCATCACTACAATTGTGATAATATCATATGAATTTCATTTTTTCAAGCCTTTTTGTCAAAAAATATAGAAATTTATCAACTGGTGTGATGAAAAGGGACAAAAGTAATTCGTTTTTGTCCTTTGCGGCAGTTGCAAAGCGGGGAGCGGCCGTATATAATAAAAGTAAACTTGAAGAAAGGCGGTTTTCAAACATGAAAAAAGTGTTTGTTCATGAAATGAAAACAATTATTCAAAACCCCGATTCTAAATTTAATTATTTTGCCTGGCCGTCGGTGGCGCGTCTTCATGACGGAACTCTTGCCGCTGTGTGTTCGGGCTTTCGCATTGGCCATGTATGCCCTTTTGGAAAGGTGGTTATGGCGAAAAGTACTGACGACGGCAAAACGTGGAGCAGTCCTTGTGTGGTGATAGACACTCCGTTAGACGACAGGGATGCCGGAATTTTGCCGTTTGGCGATAGCAGCGTAATGATTACCTCATTTAACAACACTGTGGCGTTTCAGCAAAATACCAACAAAATGCGGGAGCAGGGAAGCCCGGAACAGAGGCTGGTTGAAGGCTATCTGGCAGGCATTGACGCAAAGAAAGCAGAAAGCAGATATTTGGGCTATACATATGTAATCAGCAATGACAATGGTGTCACGTTCGGCGACATCGGTTTTTCGCCTGTGACCGCACCCCACGGCCCCTGCCTTTTGGAAAACGGAGACATTTTATATGTGGGCCGTTCTGCGTCAGATGGTATTGCGCAAAAGGAAGACAGGATTGAGTGCCACAAGTTTGTGAACGGGGAATTTGAGTTTGTTTCTGCAATTGAAGCAATTCCAGGCGTGCTATCCTGCGAGCCGGCGGCAATTGACATTGGCGGAAAAATCATTGTCCATATTCGTGTGCAAAACGAAAAGCAGAGTGAAGACGGCGGCATGTTTACAATTTTTCAGAGCGAATCGTCAGACGGCGGAAAAACGTTTTCAAAGCCCCGGCAGATTTTATCTGACACAGGCGGCGCGCCGGCCCACCTGATGAAACATTCCTCCGGCGCGTTGGTTTCGGTTTATGGATACCGAAAAAAGCCTTTTGGCATTAAAGCCATGATAAGCTATGACGGCGGAGAAAACTGGGACACAGATTATGTGCTCTATGACGGGGCTAGTTCCTTAGATTTGGGATATCCGGCCTCGGTTGAACGAAAGGACGGAACCATTCTCACCGTTTTTTATGAGCGGGAGGAAAGCTGGGAAAACTTTTATGAAGAAACGAACGGCGGTTCTGCGATTAAACAAATTGTGTGGAGCCTGCCGCAATAAACGAAACGTTTCCTATTTGAAAAAATAGGAAGCGTTTTTTAATTTGGCGGTTGAAAACAGACTGAATTTAGCGTATAATAACGGTAAGGAACGACGAAAGGATGAAAATAATGGATTTAATTGCACACAGGGGTGCATCGCTGGTAAAGCAGGAAAATTCGGTGGAGAGCTTGGAATATGCCGCGCACATCGGTGCCTCTGCTACAGAATGCGACATCAGACAAACGTCAGACGGCGTGTTCGTTATTTTCCATGATGACAGTTTAGAGCGCCTGACAGGGGAACCCATTTTAGTAAAAGATCTTACATACTGCGAAATGAAGGAAAAGCTTGCGGAAAAGAACTACGCGCTTTTAACCTTTGAAGAGCTTGCCCGCCGGTATCGGGAAAAGACGCCGATTTTACTTCACATTAAGTTTGAAACGTTAGACGACGGGTTTGTTAACATGCTGGAAAAATCCGGCCTGCCGTTTATCTGCGGCGTGGTGAGTCCCCAGGCGGCAAACAAAATCAGCACGGCGTTTTCAAAGGAAAACGTGTTGGCATTTATGCCGGATTATCACAATATCGGCGAATTTGTGGAAAACGGCGCGGGCATCATTCGGCTTTGGGAGCCGTGGCTAAGTGAAATAAAGCCTATGGATGTGAAAATGAAGTATGATGTTAAGGTTTGGGTAATGTGCCGGGATTTATCGTGCACGGACGAAACAAGTTCCATGAACGGGAGCCCGGAGTCTTTAGATTTTATTCAGTCGCTGTCTGCCGACGGCGCACTTTTAAACGACATTGAATTGGGAATAAGGTGGAAAACAAAACAGGAAAAGGAGTGAAACTATGCTGAACATTGCAATGGTAAGCCGGTGGCATGTGCATGCCGACCAGTATGCCAAGGAGATTGGGGAAACGCCCGGTGTGAAAATTGCCGCGGTGTGGGACGACGACATATCCCGTGGGGAGCAGTGGGCTTCGGCGCTGGGCTGTGATTTTTATGAGGATTATGATGCGCTATTGGCAAACCCGGAAATCGACGGAGTGGCGGTGGTATCCTCAACAAATTTGCACCCGCAGCTGTTAATGAAAGCCGCAAATGCGAAAAAGCACATTTACACCGAAAAGGTTTTGGCCTTTTCCAAAAGTGACGCTGAAAAAATTCGGGAAGCGGTTGTGAAAAACAACATTCATTTTACCATCTCTCTGCCTCACAAAACCATGGCCGGCGTGCTTCAAGCTAAGAAAATGGTAGACGGCGGCGAAATCGGCCAGGTGACCTATATGCGGGTTAGAAACGTTCATGGGGGAAGCATTTTAGGCTGGCTGCCGGACTATTTTTATGACAAAACCCTTTGCGGCGGCGGTGCCATGATGGATTTGGGTGCGCACCCCATGTATCTTTTAGAGTGGTTTTTGGGAACGCCTCAAAAAATGGCATCGGCCTTTACACAGGTAACCGGCCGCGGCGTTGAGGACAACGCCGTTAGTGTAATGAGTTTTGAAAACGGTGCAATTGGCGTTTCGGAAACCGGGTTCGTGTCATATTGCGACCCGTTTACGCTGGAAATTAGCGGCACGAAGGGATATATCCATGTGCAGGATGGCTTCCGCTATAAAAACGAAGCATCAAACAAAGAGTGGGTGACGGAAGAACATTTGGAGCTGACCTTAGAGCGCCCCATTGCATATTGGATTTCAAGCATTTTAAACAACACGGAAAATAAGCTATATGGCATTGACGAGGCTGTGGCACTGACAGAGTTTATGGAAGCGGCCTACCGTTCCTGGGAAGAAGATAAAATTATATCATTGTGAGAAAAGGAGAGGGAACATGAAAAAAGTTTTTTGTTTATGGTTGGCGGCTGTGGTGCTGTTGATGTCCTGCATATCCATTGCGGGGGCGGAAGATTATTTTGTGTCAGATTTTTTGTATGCAGACTTTGAAACCCCACAAGCCTCCGGCACTGCCATTTACTCCGCAGAAAAGACTTGGGTTGCCGAGGGCTTCGGCGGCAGCCGCGGCGCGGTGAAAATGAAAAATAATGCAAACAACATGGGCGGGGTGCAGTTTGACAGAAACCGCTCTGTGGTGGGAGAAACCTATGAACTTTCCATTTGCGCCAAGCCGCCGGCAGACAATATAAACGCCTTAGACGGCGGATATGTAGTGTCGTATTACCGGTGTTTAACAGATGACGGAAGCGGAACATTGGTGCCGTCAAAAAACTATAGCGGCTATCATATTACATATTTAAAAAACAAAGAAGATTTGGGCGGCGGGTGGTACCGTTACTATGCAAATTATACTGTTGGCGAAAACTGTACCATTTCCGGTTCAACGCAGGCTCCGGTGTTTGGAACAGATTGTAACTTTCAATATCGTGCAAAGGCAACAGACATTGAATATATGCTGGATGAGTTTGTGTGCAGGCCGGCTTATAGCACAACCTCTGACGAGCCGGTGGTGTTAAACGCAAATTTTGACTTTAACAATCCGGAATATACGCTGTTTTCAAAAACTGCCGTTACGGTAAAAAACAACGGCGGGGCAAACCAAACGGCGAAATATGCCTATGTGGAAGCTCAAGACAAATATTCTTCCATGAAATATTCCAATCTTGCCGTTATGCCGGCCACGGCCTATAAGCTGACGTGGTACGCCAAAATCGGAAAATCAGAGAACGCGGGAAAGTATTATCTTAGAGGATATTTGGATTTTACCGGGGCGGACACTTCAGAAATGACATTGTATCAAAAAATTAATGTGGACAAACCGTTAACGGAGGAATGGCAGAAGTTTGAATGCATAATTCGGCCCTCAAAAAACGCACAAAACTATGTGGTGAATTCCCTGTCTGTCCGCCCGTCTTTTTATTTCAGAATGTCCGGCCAGGGCGATGGTTACACCGAGGTCATTGCAGACTATTGCGTGGACGAACTGAAAATAGAACGCTTAAATGTACCCTTTGGCGGCAGCTTTGACGATGGGTTCGCAGCAAAAGCCGTTTACGATGGCACCACCCAGGTGCAGGCGTGGACTGCCGGCAGCGGGGCTGTCGCGGCGGACCAGACAGAGGAGCAAAATGCATTTATTCAGGTGACCCAGGCGGCGAACAGCGGAGAAAACGGCAGGATTGCCCAGAATATTTATCTAAAGCCCAACACGGATTATTGTTTAAGCTTCCGCGCAAAATCGGACAGCGCGGGGGCGGTTTTAACGCCCTCTGTTTCAACCTATGACGGAACACAAGAAACAGTAAATGCGCTCACACCCGTACAGCTTCAAGAGGGGTGGACAGAGCATCAAATACCGTTTTCGCTTGCGTCTGCTCCTAGCACCTGCCTGTTGGGGCTGTCTTTGCTAGGCGGGGAAAACACAGAGGAAGTGCGCTATTGCATTGACGATATTCAGATTACGGAGCCGGGACTGAAAAATGCCTCGGTCAGCGGCGATTTTTCCTGCGGCAGCACAGTAACCGCAAGCGTTGAAAATGACACGGGCGCAGCAGTGGAATACCGGCTGATGACCTCTACAGACGGCGTGCATTTTGCAAGGCTCTCCGGCGGCGTTTTAAACGGCAGTGCGGTGAGCTACACCATTTCGGACAGCGATGCAGGAGCGTTTTTGCGGTTTGACTTTTTTGCAGTATCCGGCGGCGCGGTTTCAAATCTTGTTTCCACGCAGCCGCGGGAGGTTACGGGCACAAGAGTTTATTTTATCACAGACGATTTTGACACAGCCGAGACCCTCTCCGCCCGGGCGGTGATAAAAAACAAAGCGTTAGAGGGAAAAAACATGACGCTTATACTCGCAGTTTACGGCAGAAAAAATACGCTGATAAGCGTTACCAGTAAGCCGCTGTCCGGCGCGGAAACAGCGGCGGGCGAAGCTGAAATCAGCGCCGATAAGCCTGCGGGCGCGATGAGCGCAAAGGTATTTTTATGGGAGGATTTTAAAACGGTGACGCCTTATACAGAGTCTGCTGAAATTACCGCAGGGCTGTCCCTTGAGCAGATTGTTGACACCCTGCAGGCAAAAGCGGTGACAAAAACGCCGGAATATGAGGTGGTGAACACAATAGAAACAGGATATGACGATGTTTCGGCTATTTTGTTTGAAGGTCTTCCGCATAAGGGGGAAAACACCCAGGTTTTCGCCTATATGGGTGTTCCCAAAACGGCCAGCGCGGTCAATCAGGTTCCGGCAGTTGTGCTGATTCACGGCAACGCCAGCAGACTATATCCCTCCTGGGTGAAATCGTGGGTAGACAAAGGCTATGCGGCAATTGCCTGTTACATGGTGGACAGAAACACCGATTTAGACCCGGACGTTGTCTACAACATGGGGGCAAGACAGCCGTCGGGCTACTATACCGATATCGACCAGCCGCTTCAGGACCAGTATATGTATCAGGCGGTGGCAAAACCAATTCTTGCGAAAAATCTTTTGGCAAGTCTGCCTGAGGTAAACGAAAACGCCATTGGTATCACGGGAATTTCAAACGGCAGCATGATTACAAGCTATGCCATTGGTGTTGACCCCGGGTTCGCCTTTGCCGTGCCGGTTTACAACAGCGGCTATTTAAACGAGGGCGGCGTGAACAAGGGCCTTTCCGGCAAACGCCTGCTGTGGGACGCGAAAAACGTGCTTTCTAATGTGAAAATTCCTACGTTATTTATAAACGGCAACGCGGCGAACATGTATGCCATTGACCAAAACACAAAATCGGCGCTTGATGTTGAAAATTCTGTGATTTCTTATAAATATGGACTGACACACAGCCAGCCTGCGGGAGAAGCGGTGCCGGAGATTTTCACCTTTGCAGACAGCGTTGTGCGGGGCGGCCCACGCTTTACAGAGGTTGGACGGGTGTCTGTTGAGGGGAACACAGCGTCGTTTTCTTTCAAAACAGAAAACAACATCAGCAAAATCAGGCTGGTTTACAACATCTCCGGAATCAGTTACGACGGAAGCACGTCGAAAACGGTTTGGGAGCAGCCCAAGGAGATAACCGTCCCTCAAAACAAAACTGTTACCTTAACGCTTCCATCAGGGACAAAGGGTTTTTATTTTGAGTTGACGGACGATGCCTGCGGTGTTGTCACAACGGAATATGTAGAGCTTGAAACGGCAGTACAATAAAAGCAAACGGGGTGCTGATTTATGACTTGGAGCGAAAAATATACACAGGAATTTCAGCCGGATTTAAATGCAGTTGCAGAATATATAAATAGCCCGCTGTGGACGGAACTACTTAGATTTATGGAAGAAACCTATGGAGTTACGCCGAAGATTGAATACAGTAAATGCAGCGGAGCGCCAGGCTGGAACGTAAAGTTAAAAAAAGGAGGCCGCGCGCTTTGCACGCTGTATCCGGAAAAAGATGTCTTTACGTGTCTGATATGCATCGGCAGGAGAGAAGTGGCAGAGGCTGAATTGGTTTTGTCTTCGCATGAGGCGCTAAGAGTGCTTTATGAGAACACAAAACCGTTTAACGGTGCAAGATGGTTAATGATTGCGGTAACTGATGGCGATGTGTTAAATGTGGTAAAAAAATTAATCACTATTCGGGCCTGTGTGAAAAAATAAATAAAAAAGCGGCGGTTTTCATACCGCCGTTTTTTTATTTTAGCTGTTGATATAAATTCTTTAAGCTGGGGTAAAGGGACTGATAAAGCCCATATACTGCTTGATAAGCCCCATGTTCCGTTTCATTTGGCACAAAGGTTTTGCCGCCTCGAATCAGCGCCTTGCAGGCGCTTTCAACAGTGTCAAACGCCCCTGCCGAAACAGAGGCTAAAATTGCCGCGCCGTAGGCCGGGCCTTCAGAGCAGGCAACGGTTTTTATTTCTGTTCTGTAAACGTTTGAGAGCATTTGGCTCCAAAATGGACTTTTTCCGCCGCCGCCGCAAATCGTCATGTCGGAAACCTCGGCTCCGGTTTCCTTTAAAAGGTTTACACAGTCGTAAAGCGAAAAGGACACGCCCTCTAAAATAGCCCGCAGTAAATCGGCCTTGGTGTGCATGGCGGAAAGACCGAAAAATACGCCCCGTGCGTCTGGGTCTAAGTGCGGTGTGCGCTCACCCATTAAATAGGGCAGGTAAACCAAATGGTTTGCCCCGATGGGGGAGGTTTTTGCCTTTTCGTCTAATAGCACATACACGTCGGTGTTTTGTTTTTCTGCATTCATTGTTTCTAACTCACAAAAGTTGTCGCGGAACCATTTTAAAGAAAGCCCTGCCGCCTGGGTAACACCCATAACGTGCCACTTGCCCGGCACGGCGCAGCAAAAGGTGTGAATGCGCCCCTTAGGGTCAATCAGCGGCTCGTCGGTGTGGGCAAACACCACGCCGCTGGTGCCGATGGTGGTAAACGCCCTGCCGTTTTCTACAATGCCCGTTCCCACAGCGGCTGCGGCATTGTCGCCTGCACCGGCTGCCACCGGCACGCCGCGGAGACACGCAGGCACATCGGTTGATTTCACAAAGCCTGAAACCTCGGGGCTTTCATAAATTTTGGGAAGAAGTGATTTGTCAATTTCTAAAGCGTCCAGCACCTCGTCGCTCCAGGTTCTGTTTTTTATGTCCATCAACTGCATGCCGCCTGCGTCGGACACATCAGTGGCAAACTTACCGGTAAGCATAAAACGGATATAATCCTTTGGCAATAGGATATGACGGCATTTTTTAAAGTTTTCCGGCTCGTTATTCTTTACCCACAGAATTTTTGCGGCCGTAAAGCCCGACATGGCCGGAGCGGCTGTAATGGAGAACAGCTTATCTACACCTACTGTTTCCGTCATTTCAGCGCACTCTTTTCCTGTGCGCTGGTCGCACCAGATAATGGCCGGGCGGATTACCGCGTTGTTTTCGTTCAGCATTACCAAACCGTGCATCTGCCCGGTGAGGCCGATGCCGCAGATTTTGTCAATGCCCTCGCACACGGCAGACAACGAAAGCTTGGTTGCCTCCCACCAGTCTGACGGGTTTTGTTCCGCCCAGCCGTTCTTCGGCTGCTGCATGGGATATTCCTCTGTGTGGGTGCGGTGAACTGCGCCTGTTTCGTCAATTAAAACCGCTTTTGTGCCGGAGGTTCCCACGTCAATTCCAATGAAATACATGCTATCCCTCCCTGTCAAATTTAATCGTAACTGTTTCGCCTTTCTTTAAGAACACCTTTTGAAATCCGCACAGATTTTTGTGGGGAATATATTCAAACTTAAGGGCGGAATACCAGGTGTCGAAAGGCCCTTTGTTCGTCAGCTTCACGGTGTTTTCGTCAATTGGCTCTTCCGTGATTTCAGAATAGGTCAGCCCGTGGCCGAACGGGTAGAGCGGTGTTCCGCGGAAAAATTTATACGTTCTGTTTTCCATAGAATAATTTTCAAAATCGGGCAGGTCTTCTGTAGTTTTGTAAAAGGTTACAGGCAGCCTGCCGCTGGGTGAGGTTTTGCCAAAAATAATATTCGCTAAAGCTTCGCCGCCCATTGCTCCGGGATAAAAGCACTGGAGCACCGCATGGCAGTCTTTGTCCTGCTCGGTTAGGGCGATGCAGCTTCCGCTGACGTTTACAAAGATAACGGGCTTGCCCAGTTTTATAATTTCGCGGTACAGCGTTCTCTGGGAAGGCGGCAGTTCAATGTCTATCTTGTCGCCGCCGGCAGAGCCGTTGTAATTGTCGGTTTCCTCCCCTTCTAAAGATGGATTTAAGCCGCACATCATAATTACTACATCTGCATGCCGCGCAGCAATAATGGCCTCACGCAGGGGGCGCTCCACCGCACGGTGCACCTCGTCGTCAAACAGGTGGCTGCCGCGGGCATAATAAACCTTGCCCTTTGCCTGGCTTTGAATGCCGGCGAGCAGTGTTGTATAGCGGGAGGGCGTGCCGTTATAGTTGCCCAAAAGCACAGTTACATCGTCTGCAACCGGGCCGATTACCGCAATGTTTTGATTGGGCGACAGGGGCAAAATGCCGTCGTTTTTTAACAGCACAATGCTTTCCTCCGCCATTTGAAGATTCAGTTTCGTGTGCGCTTCGCACTCCACCACGTCGTAGGGAATGGCGTCATACTCACAGTCGTCATCAAACATGCCCAAACGGAAGCGGGCGGCAAACAAACGTTCCACCGCGGTGGTTATGGTTTCTTCTGAAATCAGCCCCAAGGCCACCGAGGTTTTCAGCCACTTATAGGTTTCGCCGCAGTTTAAGTCGCACCCGTTGTTCACCGCTAAGGCCGCGCTCTCGGCTTCGTTGTTCGTAATGTGGTGGTGCTGGTGAATGTCGCAGATGGCGGCGCAGTCTGACACCACATAGCCGGAAAATCCAAACTCGCCCCGCAAAATGTCTTCTAAAAGGGTTTTGCTGGCACAGCATGCTTCCCCGTTTACACGGTTATATGCTCCCATAACTGCCGACGGGTCGGCATGGTCAACGCAATATTTGAATGCCCAGAGATAGGTTTCATATAAATCTTTGTCGCTCACCTCGGCATTAAAACCGTGGCGCAGGGTTTCCGGGCCGCTGTGCACGGCATAGTGCTTAATGGTGGCGTCAAGCTTTCTGTATTTTCCCTCGCCTTGCAGGCCCTTAACAAAGGAAACGCCCATTCTGGCGGTAAGGTAAGGGTCTTCGCCGTAGGTTTCGTGTCCGCGGCCCCATCTGGGATCGCGGAAAATGTTGATGTTGGGCGACCAATAGGTAAGCCCCTGATAAATTTGCGTGTCGCCAAAGGTTTTATATTCATTATATTTTGCTCTTGCCTCGTCGGAAATGGCAGTGGCAACATCGAACATTAAGTCGGTATTAAAGCTTGCCGCCATGCCGATTGCCTGGGGAAAAACCGTTGCCGCGCCGGAGCGGGCTACGCCGTGCAGACACTCGTTCCACCAGTTGTAGGCCGGAACGCCCAGGCGCTCGATTGCCGGGGCTTCATACTGCATTTGGGCAATTTTTTCTGCCAGCGTCATTTTTGAAACCAGGTCTTTTGCGCGTTCTTCAAAAGTCATATAAAAAATCCGCCTTTCTGTTTGTTTTTACCGTTTCATTTCGTCATAACACATCAGTTCCGTAAAGGTGAGCAGCAGGCTGGTTTCGCACCAACAGGAGCAGCAAAACACACCGCCGATGTTTTGTTTTCCCTCCCAGTCGCTCATGTTGACGCGTTCACAAATAAATCCTTCAGGGAGCAGTTTTGGCGTATCGTCCCAGGAATAAATCGGACGTTTCTTTGTTGAAACGCATTGGGGAATGAAAAATGCAATATCTTTAATCAGTTCTAAATATTCGTGGTTTCCCGTATAGCGCCAAAGCTTATAAAGACTGTCGCCCGACAGGGTGCAGATACCCGGTGCAGAATGCTTATTCTGAATATTTGCAAACACACTGCCCACCGTGTTGATGCCAAGTCTGTAAAACTCACTGTTTTTTGGGAAAAGATAAGGGTATGTTACCACCCAGCTTGCGGCCAGATGCGCGCAGCTTTCGGCATAACGCAGCCATTTTTCCTCCTTTGTGACCTCGAAAAGCGTCACACAGCTTTCCAGCATGGCGAAGGCGCTTTCCGAGTCAGGTGCTCCTAAAATTTCACCCGGGCCTCCTGTGGTAACGCCGTTTTCAATATCTCTGTGATAGTAAAAATCACAGGCGCGTTTTGCGGTTTCAAGATAGACAGGTTCGCCGAAAAATTCCCATGCAAGGGCCAAACCGCCGATTGCCATTGCTCCTGCGGTGCTGCTTTTTACCACGAGTTCGCCGGTTTCGATGTTGATAAACTGACCGAAGGTTCCGAACTGCTGAAAAAGCGTTACAAAGGCGTCGGCACATTTTTTTGTGCCTGTGATCCAATGAGGTTTCGGATTCATAACCCGAAAGTGCCGGAACAGATGATACAGCACATCTGCGCTTTTTCGTATCATGTGGAGATGTTCCATACCCGGTGTGTGAAAACTGTCGTCTTCGGTAATGCCGTTTTTGATGTAACCATAGAAAAAACCGCTGTTTGCCTGGTGGGCAAACAAATAGTCTAAAGTGTTAATTGCCCGTTCCTTTGAAAGCGCGTTTCCGCACATGAACAGAGGAAGACTGGAGATGGCGCCGCCGCACCAGCCGCACTGCCAGATTTTTGTGATTTCGGCATAATATTCGCCGGAATAATTATAGCTGTTAAATTTATCCTCCTGCATGTCCCACAGTGCGTCGGTGTATAAGTTTTCGGGACGGGGACCGGAAAGCAGGCATTTTCTGTTTTTAAAAAAGCAAGTAAACAGCGCAATTATGTTTTCACAGGGAAAGGAAACTATTTTGTGTTCCAGCGTGAAGGTTTCGCCTTTTTTTACCGCAATGCCGCTGTCGCAGTTCGTTTCGTGTTCCCGGCAAAAACGGTAAGCGGTTGTTCTGTTTGCAGGATAGGAAACGGTGATGCGGCCTTTTTCTACCCGGAATCCTAAATTTTCGCCCTTTATCTCCTGTTTTGTAAACAACATAAACGCCTGTTTTTCTTTTGGATTCAGCACACAAACGCAGGGAACCGACATATCTCCTGCGGTAACTTCAATGATTCCGCTGCCGTCGGGAGCGAGTGCAGGCACATCGGTAATGAGCTGCCTGTCGGTTTCCTCCGGCTTGTACATAGGCGGATAAGACCGTTTTACTTTTTCGTATCGATTGCCGTTATAGGCACAGGCAGGCATAAGAAGATAGAATTCGTCTTCCCAGTGGTCAAAGGTGACGTTCATTTCAAAGAAGCATTGGTTCGTATCTTCTGCTGCAGTAAATGTGGTTTTGCTGCTGTCTGCCCGGCAGATTCCAAAAGAGGAAAAAGCGGTGATTTCGTAGTTCATAGGAGCACTCCTTTTTTATTTTCCGAACATAATATCGTTTAAAATGCTTTCTAAATATTCCTGCCTGCCGCTGGCTTCGTCTGCAACGCTGCCTAAAGACAGCGCATAGTCGGATAGTGCGCAAAGGTCGGTTTGTTTGTTTTTAATTTTTTCACCGATCCCCATATCAAACGAAGCATAGCGGTTTTTTGCGAACGCGTCGATGCGGCCGTCTTTTATCATTTTGTCCGCAATTTTCAGTCCCAAGGCAAAGGTGTCCATTCCGGCGATATAGGCAAGGAACAAATCCTCGTATGTATGGGAAGCACGGCGTACTTTTGCATCAAAATTCAAGCCGCCGTTGGTAAAGCCGCCATTTTTTAACACCTCATACATGGCCAGGGCCGCGTCATACACGTTTGTGGGGAACTGGTCGGTGTCCCACCCCAAAAGCGGGTCGCCCTGGTTGGCGTCGATAGATCCGAACGCACCGTTAATCCGTGCCACGCGCAGCTCGTGCTGAAAGGTGTGGGCGGAAAGGGTAGCGTGGTTTGCCTCAATGTTCAGCTTAAAGTCTTTTTCTAAACCATATTTGCGCAAAAATGCCAAAACGGTGGAAGCGTCAAAATCATACTGGTGTTTGGTGGGCTCTTTTGGCTTAGGCTCAATGTAAAAATCGCCCTTGTAGCCCTTGCCCCGGGCATAATCCACCGCCATTTCCATTAAATATGCCATGTTGTCAAGCTCAAAGCCCATGTCGGTGTTAAGCAGTGTTTCATAGCCTTCCCGGCCGCCCCAGAACACATATCCCATGCCGCCCAGCTCAAGGGTAATGTCAATTGTTTTTTTTATCTGCGCCGCGGCATAGCAATAAACGTCTGCGTTGCAGGTGGTTCCTGCCCCGTGGGTGTAGCGCGGGTGGTTAAACAGGTTTGCCGTGCCCCACAGGCACTTGATATGATATTTCTCCATTTGTTCTTTAATAAGCGGAACAATTTCGTCTAAATTCTGCTGAAATTCCTGTAAAGAATTTCCCTCGGGCGCTAAGTCCTTGTCGTGAAAACAGAAGTATTCAATTCCCAGCTTGTGCATAAACTCAAACCCGGCCAAAACTTTGTTTTTGGCAACCTCCATGGGCGTTTTACCGCCGAATGTTTTGTCTGCTGTGCCAATGCCGAACATGTCGGTTCCGTCGCCGCAGAGTGTGTGCCACCAGCTCATGGCAAACTTTAAATGCTCCTTCATAGGCTTTCCGCAGATTTCCTCCTCGGGGTTATAGTGGCGGAACGCAAACATATTTTCAGAATTTGCGCCTTCATAGGCAATTTTGGGTACGTTAAAAAACTCGTTCATATTTACTCTCCTTTTTATTCAATGAAATTCTTGTTATAAGTCAATCATACCATTGTGTTTCATTGAAGTAAACACAATTATTGTTTAATTTGCGACACTTATTGCTTTTTTATAAAAAGTGCGGTACAATGGAACATAAGAGGTGTGGCAGATGGAAAATGCTTATTTTGAAGAGGTTCACAGGGCAGAAAAAGGATATCCTTACATCAATCCCGACACGGGGAACCTAAGCTATGTGGTTCATTTTCACGACGAGGCGGAAATTGACTGCGTGCGGGAGGGGGAAACGGTTGTCGTTTGCGAAAGCGGAAGTTTTGAGGCAAAGCAAGGCGACATTTGCCTGTTTATGCCCGGCGAGCTTCACGGATTTGTGAGCCGGGGCGAAAACAATATTTTTGTAATGAAAGCGGTGGTAACGGGCGCTGAGGGACAGGAAGGTTTTTTAGACCTTTCTAAAATCAGGCTGCTGAAAAACGTTATCACAAAACGGGATGCGGTGTATCAGAAATTGCTTTCCTATGTGCAGGATATTCAAACGGAGCACGCGGGAAAAAAGCCTGGTTTTGAATATGCGGTGAACGCGCTGTCGCTGTCGGCTTTTGTGGAGGCACTGCGGGGCGTGGGATTTCGCGCCGTAACCACAAAGCAGTCGGCACAAATTGCAGAGAGCATGAAGCTTTTGCGCCACGCGGAGCGGTTTGTGGAACAGAACTATATGCGGCCGGTATCTTTAGAGGAAATGGCGGACTACTGCAACTTTTCAAAATATTATTTTTCCCACTACTTTAAAAAGGTGACGGGGGTAAGCTTTTTTTATTACCTAACGGTATATCGTTTAGAGCGTGCCATGGGTCTGATGAAATCTACAAACCACAGTATGACAGAAATTTCTTATCAGTGCGGGTTTGGCAGCACGCGGTCGTTTAACAGGCTGTTTAAAAAGCATTTTGGAGTAACGCCCACAGAGTTTCGTGACCAGTGAAATATATCTTTGTTTTACACAAAAAATAATGTGAAATGTTATGGAAGCAAGTTGAAGAACGCGATATAATGAATGGCAAATAAAAAAGAGAGCAGGTGGCATTTTGTTTGAAAATATTACCCTGGAAATGAGCCTAAAGCCGTTTAAAAAGACAGACGCTCCATTTATCAAAACCGTTTGCGAAACTGCATTTTCGCAGTGGAAACCGCTTTTAAAGAACGCCGAAACCGTTTCGGTGCTGCTTTGGTGTGCCGACGGGTCGGAGCTTTTAGACTACCGCGGCAGCTTAAACGACGAATTTGAATGGTGTTATTTTTTAGGCGGCGCCAATCAGCGGGAGAACCACCCGCCGGAAATTGACCCCGAGGGCAAGGGACTGCACACCAGAAACTATCTTTACACAAAAAATCCTCCCAAAATGACCTACCAAATTTTAAAAGAAATTATCTGCGCGTTAAAAACTGCGGGGAAAAAAGTGCTGGGGGAGGACAAACAGATTTTGGTTGGCGAAACGGTGGACCCCGGGCCGGAGTTTGCCGTTTCAGATTTTAAATATAACCGCCATAACGAAATTTGTCTGGGGCAGGACATGGGCAAGGGAACCATGATTTGCGCCCACGCGCGCCTGAAAGGCGACAACGTTCACTATGCCGGTTTTCCAAACGGCATACCCAACGGGCTTCCGTTCGGCACGTTTTTGGGCCGGCAGGCTCAGGCGTTTTTAAGCGACCTGGGGTTCGACTATTTGTGGCTTTCTAACGGATTGGGCTTTGGACGCGAAACCTGGAGCACACACGGCGCAATTTTTGATGGCGAGCGGTTCGACGCCACAGCGCTTCCTGCTGTGAAAAAGGAGGTGCTGGAATTTTGGAACCTGTTTCGTGCCGAGTGCCCCGACTTTCCGGTTCAGACCCGTGGCACAAACATGTCTTGCGGCATTGACATGGCTTCAGACGGCGTGCCTCTTTCTGCAATTTACAAAAACGCCAAAGGCGTTCTTCCGCCGCCAAACTCGCCCTGGGCGGCCCTGAATTTTGATTTTGGCTTAGAGCTTATGGGGCACATGTCGCGAATTGCGGAGCTGCCGGCCAACGAGTTTATGTTCCGCTACTACATTCACGACCCCTGGTGGGTGAACTCGCCGTGGTATGACCGGTATGGCGGCCAGCCCCACGACATTTATCTTCCCGGGGCGTTGTCGCGGATTGATGAAAACGGGAAAATTGGCCTGCCGACGCATTTTAACATTTTATCTATTGACAACTCCTTCGGCGACATGCCGGAAAGCTGTGTATATGAGCCGCTGCCCCACATTTTAAAGGCAAGAAAAGACGCCCCCGACGGGGTTTCGCCGTTGGTTTGGGTATATCCCTTTGCAGAATATGGCGAAGCAGACAGCGCAGAAGCGCTTTCCGCCATGTATCACGGCGACTGGTTCGTTCGCGGCGCAATTAATTGCGGCATGCCGTTAAACCAGGTGGTTTCCGGCGACATTTTTGCCGGGCTCAACAAGCAAATGTTTTGTGAAAGCGTGGTTATCACCCCTGTTCCCTTGGCGGGCAGCAGACACGAGCGCACGATGATAGACTATGCAAAAAACGGGGGAAAGGTAATCTTTTACGGCGGCGGGGGAAATGTGCCGGAGGCGTTTTGCGGGCTGTTTCCTACAGGGACGAAAGAGCAAAACGGCGTGGTTTGCCGCGGCAGCGCAGTTTGGGTGCAGTTCGGCGCAGAAGAAAAGCAAATGGTTTTTGCCTTAAAACACTTCGGAATGGAGCTGAGTTTCAGCAAGGCAAACAGTGCAAAGCCCCCGGTAATGACAATTCACAGGCACGACAACGCTTATATGTTTTCGGTATATTCGCCCAACACCACGGTGGAAACAAAACTGAAAATGCCCTTGGGCGCGCCGGTATTGATGGGATATGAAACCGAGGTGGAAGGCGGCACAGCCAGCTACCATTTTCCGAAGGCGGAGCACCGGGAATGCAGGGCTTTTGTAACCCAGAAAAGCGGCACGGTTGGCGCCCGTGAGGTTGCGCCGGTGAGCGCACAGTTCCGGCGCAGAATTGAGCTTTCCGGCTTAAACCACGCCACGGTGCGGCTGTTTGGTGAGCAATATTGCGCAGACAATCTTACCTGCGTGTTAAATTCCCAGCCGGATTTCTATTTTGTAGG
The DNA here is from genome assembly GCF_014384785.1 of Congzhengia minquanensis. Lineage (NCBI taxonomy): Bacteria > Bacillati > Bacillota > Clostridia > Eubacteriales > Oscillospiraceae > Congzhengia > Congzhengia minquanensis. Next base: position 62,326 of record NZ_JACRSU010000006.1, on the reverse strand, counting down.
CGACCCGTGTGAGGGAACGTATGTAACAGACGGCCACGGAACCTATTATGAACTTCGCGACGTTACGGGAACGCTGGTGTTTTCCATGCCCGTAAGGGAAGAAAGAAGTTAATAAGTTTTATTTGCATATGTCAGGTCTGCTTCACTGGGGAGTTTTGCGGAATATGCTTCGCTCATCAGCTTCACGGCAAGGTTAAAACCGTGCTGAAACATTTCTTCGCTTTCTATGGCTGACATGCGGGTATAAATAGACAGCATTTCATCAAAAAGGTCAAGTTGTTCTTCTTGGCCTATTTTTTTTGCCCATTTTTTCAAAATATTATTAACAGCTTCATCCTGTTTCCAAAATTCTATATTTTTTGGCACGTAATATTTTGTAGGGTCTAATTCTCCGCTGTAAAGTTTTTGTAAAAGTGTTTTCATTTTTTTTCACCTCAAAATTATTATAAACCTATACAAAAATTATTAACAGCGGTATTATTCTGCTGTATAATTAAATACACAGTAAATGGTATAATAAACTTGACTTAACTTTCGTTTCAAATGCTCTTAATGTCGCGTCTAGTTTATTATACCATTTTTATTTACCGTTTAAAATTGTCTAACTTTTTTGGGTGCTACATTCACGCTGCGTAGTATTTACAATATAGTTTCCATTCCAAACTTTTGCGGCTTTAAGCCGCACTTTTCATAAAATTTCTTTGCACTTTCATTACACGCCCACACGTTCAGCGTTACGTTGTAACACCCGCTATTTTTCGCAAAGTCTACAACAAATTCATAAAGCTGTTTGCCAATGTGCTGTCCGCGGAGGGCTTCGTCCACGCAGAGGTCGTCAATATACAGCGTTTTAATATCTGTCAGAATATTGTCGCCGATATGCTGCTGAAAAATGCAGAACGCATAGCCGAGAACGTTTTCACCGTCTGCGGCCACAAAAACCGGCCTTGCGTCGTCTGACAAAATTTGTTTTAGCTGGTTGTCGGTATATTTTTTTGCGTCCGGCTGAAACAAGTCCGGCCTGCCGTTGTGGTGCACCGCAAGTACTTGGCAAAGCAAACGGTTAATTCCGGCCATGTCCTTTTCTTCTGCGCGTCTAATCATCATTTGCAACCGCTCCTTTTTTACCCATATTATAGCACAAACCCACCCGAAACACAAGGGCTTCGAGTGGGTTTTACCGGGAAAAATTTATACTTCGCCCTGAATGACATTTGCGCACATGGGCGGGGTCTTTTCGTAACGGGACTCCATTTTATGATATAGCTTTTGCGTGTCGCTGGTTTTGAAAAATTCCATCATTTCTAAAACATGCAGGGCCAGCGCTCCCGACGCTTTGTTTTCTCCGCTGGACAAAATGCATTTTGCCATGTCGCTCACCCCAAGCCCACGGCTGTTTTCTGAATAGTTGTGGGTGAGGGGCACTTCGCGAAAACCCGACCCGTCTTTCGTAGCGAGCAGAACCGGCCCGCCAAAGGTGTTGGGGTCGGGAACCAGCAGGGTTCCCCGGGTGCCGTAAAGCTCAATTCTGGGAAGGCTGGTTTTCGTTACGTCAAAACTGGTGGTTATGGTGCCGATTGCGCCGTTTTCAAACCGAATCATACCGGAAATATGGGTGTCGGTTTCAACGGCCATCTTCGTGCCAAACTTCTTTTCGCTGGTTATGGTGCGGTTTGGGAACGTAATTGAACCCATGCCGCAAACTTCTTCGGCGCCGCCCATTAAGTTCACCAGCGCGGTTAAATAGTAGGGGCCCATGTCAAACATTGGGCCGCCGCCCGTTTTATAATAAAATTCCGGGTCGGGGTGCCAGCTCTCGTGGCCGGGGCAAAGCATAAACGCCGCCGCACCCACCAAATCGCCGATGAAGCCGCTGTCAATCAGCTTGCGGCAGGTTTGAATGCCCGCACCCAAAAACGTGTCTGGTGCACAGCCTATGAGCAGCCCCTTTTTCTCCGCCAGGCGAACCAGCTCTTTCCCCTCGTCAAAGTGCAGGCTTAAGGGCTTTTCCGTATATACATGTTTTCCGGCCTCTAACGCCTTTTTGCAAATGGGGTAGTGGGACTGGGGTGTAGTGAGGTTTAAAATAATTTGAATTTCAGGGCATGCAAGCATTTCGTCCAACGTCATGATGTGCGGAATTCCATATTTTTCCGCCGCCTCTTTTGCACGGGCTTCGTCTAAGTCGGCGCAGGCATAAACATTGGTGTTTAAAAACACCGTAGTGAGATTTTGAAAATATATTCCGCTGATGTTGCCGCAGCCGACAACGCCAATGTTCACTTTTTCCATTATTCTGCTCCCTCCTTTATCGCGCTGCCCAGATAAGGCCGCGCTTCATCAGTTCTTTTGCTTCCGGAATGTCGAAAATGTCCGGCGTGTGGCCTAAGGAGTTATAATAAATTTTGCCCTTGCCCCATTTTTTTGTGAACACCACGGGCACGTCAACGTGTCCGTTTGCTGCGTGGGGGCCGTCGATAACGGGGAACGAGGTGGTGGCTAAAACATGCACCGCAGGGTCTGTGTGTATGTAATATTGCTCGCTGGTAACGTCAAAATCGCATATGCCCTCCGTCAGCGGACTGTCTGCGCTTTTTAAAATGTTAACGGTGTAGTGCGCCTCGGCATTGCCCGGGTGCGCCACCCACTGTGCGCCGGTGATGAACTGCCATGTGGTGTTGTTTCGAAACGCGTCGCACATGCCGCCGTGACAGCCGGCCATGCCAACTCCTGCCGCCACCGCCTGGCTGACGTTTTCTGCATACTCGTTCGGAATTTCTCCCATGGTCCAAATGGGCACAATGAGGTCATAGGTTTTTAATTCTTCTGCTTTTGCAAAGGCGTCTAATGAGTCAGACTTGGTAACATCAAATCCGGCTTCAGTGAGCCAGCCGCCAAACAGCTCAGACAGGGGAACGGGGTAGTGCCCCTCCCAGCCGCCATATACAATCAGTGCTTTTTTCATAAACGTTGTCTCTCCCTTTTTTATTTTTTGTTACGTCAAATTATAAGCCCCGCGTATTGTAAATGCAAGACAGATGTGATATAATCATAGACAAAATTGGTTTAAGGAGGAACGGCGCATGTTTTACCAGACACAGCCTGTGGCACGGGGCGGTAATTTTTCGTTGTCAAGAATGAAGCCCTGGAACTATCCGTTACACATGCACAGAAGTTTTGAACTGGTTTGCGCAACAAGCGGGGAGCTGTGTGTTACGGTGGAGCACCGCGACTATATGGCGGCGGCAGGGGAGGCGGTGTTAATTTTTCCGCACCAGCTTCACGGGTTTCAAGAAAAAGGCGCAGGGAACGGCTTTTTATCAATTTTTGCCCCGGAGCTGTGCGCGTCGTTTTACAACCGGTTTAAAAATAGCCTGCCGGTGGAAAATCTTATGCCGTTTACATATGACTTTGATAAAATTTCAGCCTGCAGCGACATTTTCAGCATTAAGGCGTTTTTATACAGCGCTTGCGCAGCAGCTTTTAAAACATTAAAATTTGTTCCCCGGCCCGCCAGGCAAGAGCGCACGCTTTTGGACAAAATTCTTGCCTTTGTTGAGGATAACTATAAGGAACCCTGCACGCTTTATGATGCGGCCAGGGAGCTGAAATATGACTATGGCTATCTTTCCAAATATTTTTTAAAAAACATTGGCACGTCTTTTAACGACTATGTTAACCGCCGCAGAATTTCAGACGCAACCTATCTTTTGCGCAGCGGCGAAAACACAGACATTGGGGAAATTGCCATGGAATGCGGATATGACAGCATTCGTTCGTTTAACCGCAATTTTAAAAAGATTTGCGCAAAAACGCCGAAAGAATATCGCGCCGGCATTGACTAAGGTTTTAAAAATTGATATAATAATAGTAAGATTAGATAGAAAAACGCGTTTTTGGCGGGAGAAAACCAATGAAAAAACTATTAAAACGGCTTATTTTGCTGCTGCTGTTGGCCATAATCTGCGCCGGCGCATATTTTACTGCGGCAGGGTATGTGATGTATAAAAAAGCAACGCAAGCCATCAGCGTTGTTCAAAAGGTGAAAGAGGTGCGCACGGAGGACTGTTACACCACTTTAGACCAAATTCCCGATATTTATGAGGACGCTGTGATTTCAGTGGAGGACCACAGGTTTTACAAGCACCACGGCGTAGACGTGATTGCTTTAGGGCGGGCGCTGGTGAAAAACATTCAGACCATGGAGTTTTCCCAGGGGGGCAGCACCATAACCCAGCAGCTTGCAAAAAATTTATTTTTTACCAATGAAAAGAAAATAGAACGTAAGGCCGCCGAGCTTTTTGTGGTGTATCAGCTTGAAAAAAATTATGCAAAAGACGTGATTTTAGAGCTTTACATCAACACGGTTTATTACGGCGACGGATATTATTGTGTGAAAGACGCGGCCAAAGGCTATTTCAACAAGGAACCGGCGGAAATGACCGACTATGAAAGCACCATGCTTGCGGGAATTCCCAATGCGCCTTCGGTTTATGCGCCTACGAAAAACAACGATTTAGCCCAAAAGCGGCAGGAGCACGTGTTAAACCGCATGGTGAAATGCCGTGCGATAACGAAGGAACAGAAACAAAAGATTTTAGCCGAAGCTGACTAAGTGCAAAAAGGAGGAAGCCGGAATGAAAAAATTATTAACCATATTTGTATTGGTCGCAGCGATGCTTTGCATGGGAATGAACGCTGTCTGCTCTTATGAGGTGCCGGAGGCGTATATGGGGTTTTCTGTTTCCGACCAGTGGTATGTGTTTTCAAAAAATATGACAGACGAAACGCTTTTAAATACTGTGGGCCTGACAGCCGACGAGGTGAACGAAGCGCTGATTAAGTCTGACTGTGAATATTTTATTACCAACCCCACGGAGGACAGTGAAATTTATGTTAAGGTGAAGAAAAACGACTTGTCCTACGAGTTATACAATATTTTGGAAACGGACGACCAGACAATTAAAAATGATTTAGACCGCATTTTAAAAGACGGTTTTTCCGTGGACGGGTTTGAATATAACCCGGAGAGCGTTTCCATTGTGCCTTATTCCCAAATGAAGTTTATCACCGTGCCGGGAACGGTGCAGTTTGACGGGAAAAAACACGGAATGGTGTTTGGCGCAACCTTTGTAAACGGCAACGGCATTTCTTTTTTGCTGTATTTAAATAAGGAAGCGGCAGAGGAGGCAGATTTGAAAACTATGTCCGACCTGGCAGGGTCGCTTTCGTTTACGGTGATTAAGGAAAAAGGGGAAAGCGGTGAGGCTTTTAACGTTGACAGCAAAAACGGAGAAAAAGAAAAGCCGGAAAGCGCCCTTTCATACATTGCAGGCGGCTTGGGCGGCCTGGCGCTGGTGGCGCTGTGTTTATATTTCATTGATAGAATCAAAAAAACGGAGCGTAGGGAAGATCATGAAAACAGAGAAACTGGAAAAAACAAAAAATTTAATCAATAAATTAACCGACACCCACAGCCTTTTGAAAGACGAGTGGGTGTATTTGCTTCAAAATGCAGACGTGTGCCGGGATTTTGCATTTAAAAAGGCTTGCAGCATGCGGGACAACATATACGGCAAAACGGTGTTTATCCGCGGCCTGATTGAGTTTACAAACTATTGCAGAAACGACTGTTACTATTGCGGAATTCGGCGTTCAAACAAAAACGCCGCCCGCTACCGGCTGAATAAAGACGACATTCTCTCCTGCTGTGCGGAGGGCTACCGTTTGGGTTTTCGCACCTTTGTGCTTCAGGGCGGGGAGGACATGTATTTTTCTGACGATGAAATGTGCAGAATGATTTCGTCCATCAAGCAGGCATATCCCGACTGCGCGGTGACGCTGTCTGTCGGTGAGCGGGATAAAAGCACTTATCAGCGCTTTTACAACGCCGGGGCAGACCGCTATCTTCTGCGTCACGAAACCGCTACCGACAACCACTACCGTAAGCTTCATCCGGATGAGCTTACGCTCAGCAACCGCGTAAAGTGTTTGTATGACCTAAAGGAAATTGGGTTTCAGGTGGGGTGCGGCATGATGGTGGGTTCGCCTTATCAAACCAACGAACATTTGGCAGAAGATATGCTGTTTTTAGAAAAATTTCAGCCGCACATGGTGGGTATTGGGCCGTTTATTTCGCACAAAGATACGCCATTTAAAAACGAGCCCAACGGCAGTGCGAAAAAGACCATTTTTATGGTTGCGCTGACGCGTCTGCTGCTTCCGAGCGTGCTGCTGCCTGCCACAACGGCTTTGGGCACGCTGGACGAAATGGGGCGGGAAAAAGCGGTTTTGGCTGGTGCTAACGTGGTAATGCCCAACCTTTCGCCGAAAAATGTGCGGGAAAAATATATGCTCTACGATAACAAAATCAGCACTGGGGACGAGGCGGCGGAATCTCTTGCTTCCCTTGCCCTGCGCATGGAAAAAATCGGATATGAAATTGTTTCCGCCCGGGGCGACTTTGCGGGTTTTAAACGCAAATGATGCGGACAGCGGCGGACGTTTCGTTTACTCTCACGCGGAAAAATGTGAAAAACATAAATCTCCGGGTGACGGAGCGGGGCGTGTTTGTGTCGGCAGGCAGGCATGTTCCGCTAGCTGCGGTTGACGGATTTGTTGCGCAAAAAGCGGACTGGATTCAAAAAGCCCTGCAAAGGATTGCAGCCCGGAAAAAGAACATAAATGCAGAGGCCGCGCCGCCGGCTTGCCAGTGCGAAGCAATTTTCGCACCTTTTGTTGCCCAGGTTTGGGAACTGTTTCATGACAGAATGGAGCAAAAACCGAAAATTAAAGTAAAGCATATAAAAAGCGCGTGGGGCATTTGCCATTTTAAGGATGGATATATTACGCTGGCCGCACGGCTGGCAAACATGCCGCCTGCAGCCATTGAATATGTGGTGCTGCACGAGTTTGTCCATTTTTTTGAGCCAAACCATGGGGCGGGATTTCATAAGATGATGGCGCAGTTTATGCCTGACTATCAAGCGCGGAGGAAACTGCTGAAATGAACGGAAGATTTATTGACAGCATTCAACTGAAAAGGGAAATTGGGCGGGGGTCCTATCTGAGAGAAATTCCTGCGGTACAGTTTTTAATGAGGAATCACACAGTTGTGTTTGACAGCGATGTGACGTTTTTTGTTGGAGAGAATGGAACGGGAAAGTCTACGCTTTTAGAAGCGATTGCCGTGGCTTTTGGTTTTAACGCCGAGGGCGGCACAAAAAACTTCAGTTTTTCTACGAATCAAACTCATTCAGAATTGTGCGACTGTCTGACTATTTCTCGGTCGAAATTTGCAAGGGACGGTTTTTTTCTTCGTGCAGAAAGTTTTTATAACGTTGCTACAAACATTGAGGAGATGGACCAAGAGCCTGCCGCTGCACCGCCTGTGATTGACAGCTACGGTGGCATATCTCTGCACAAACAGTCCCACGGGGAAAGTTTTCTGTCGCTGGTTCAAAACAGGTTTGGCGGTAACGGTGTGTATATTTTAGACGAGCCGGAAGCGGCCCTGTCGCCGGCAAAGCTTTTAACGCTGATTGCTGAAATTAATTTGCTGGTGAAGAAAAATTCGCAGTTTATCATTGCAACACATTCTCCCATGCTGATGACCTTTCCCAATGCGAAAATCTATCAGTTTTCAGAGGAGGGCATTCAGCCTGTTACATACAGCGAAACGGAGCATTTTCAGCTTACCAAACGGTTTTTAAACAGCCCTGGGCAAATGCTTGATATTTTGTTGGATGACGGGGACGGTTAAATTTGCAGTAAAAAAAGCGGCCTGTTTCATGAAACAGGCCGCTTTTTTTACTTTAAAAGAATAATTATTCAAACAATTCCCGTCCGCCGTCGCCAATGCCAAACCGGTAGAACGAGGGTGCATAACCGATTTTTTCAGTATATGCCGCGCCGACCTTTTCCATAAAGCTGTCAACCGCTTCATCTTTCACTAAAGATACGGTGCAGCCGCCAAAGCCTGCGCCGGTCATTCTTGAGCCGATTGTGCCGTCAATTTTGCGCGCTTCCTTTACTAAGGTGTCGAGTTCAATGCCGGTTACCGCATAATCGTCGCGCAGGGAGTCGTGAGAGGCGTTCATCAGCGCGCCGAACGCAATCAGGTCGCCTTTTGCCAAAACGTTCACGCTCTTTAGCACCCGGGCGTTTTCATTCACCACGTGACGCACGCGCTTTAATACGGTTTCGTCTGTAATGAGGTGTGCGTGCTTTTCAAACACCTCCGGCGTCAGCTCGCAAAGGAACTTTAAGTCGGCAAGTTCTGTCTTGAGCATGCTAAGGCCTTTTGCACACTCTTCGCACCGCTCGTTATATTTCGAGTCGGCCAGGCTCCTTTTTTTGTTGGTGTTGGAAATGACAATGGAATAGCCTTTCATGTCCAGCGGAATATGTTTAAATTCTAACGTGTCACACTTTAATAAAATTGCGCAGTCTTTTTTGCCCATGGCGGAAGCAAACTGGTCCATAATGCCGCAGCTTACGCCGACATATTCGTTTTCGGCCTTTTGAGAGTAACGCGCCATTTCTATCATATCTACAGGGACGGTAATACCCTTTTTTTCGTTCGACAGGGTGGCAAATGCCAAGGCCGTTGCAACCTCAATGCCAGCCGAGCTGGAAAGCCCGCCGCCGTGAGGAAGCGTGTCGTCAAACAACATGTCGCAGCCGGAAATAGCAAACCCATCCTGCTGCATCACATATGCCACGCCGGCCTGATAGTTTCCCCATTTTAAATTTTTATAGTCTGACAGATTCTTTATATCTAATGTCACCAATTCGTCTAAATCTGTTGCCTTTAAGCGGATAATGCCGTCGGTGCGTTCCCTTAATGCAATCACCGTGCCCTGGGTTAACGCCGCAGGAAAAACGAAGCCTCCGTTATAGTCAATGTGCTCGCCAATTAAGTTCACACGGCCGGGCGATGCAAAAAAACGAATGGTTCCGCCGTCTCCGTAGGTGCATGTGAACGCTTTTTTCAGTTCGTTTAATGTCATAAAATTCTCCTTATTATTTACTGTTCTTCGTTTTCGCAGGTAAAATACCCCTCAAGCGAAAGCTCGTACATCTTTTTTGCCTCGCCTGCGCTTTTTTTAAACCGCAGCATTTTATAAAGGTCAAACATAGCGGGGTTAGAGCCATAAACCGTTTTCATGCCGCGCAAATCAGCAAGGTTTAAAAGCGATTTCATAAGCCCCAGCACCAGATTTAAATCCTCCACATATTCGCCCGACACCACGATATGGTCTAAAAACACGCGGTAGTCTTTCATGGAGAGGGCGCCCAGGGCCAAAATCGTTCCGTTTTCCCGGGCGGTCATTACAATGGTGCCGGTTAAATCAATGTTTGCGCCCTGGGAGGACAAAAATTTATGAATGTCTGTTTTGTCTTCTTCCGTTTTTATCGTTATCATTTTTATCACCGCCGCAAAGTAGTTTTTGTTCTGCTTCTGTTAAATGACGCCATTTTCCCAAAGGCAGGTTTCCCAGTGCAACGCCGCCTACGCTTACACGCTTGAGCCGCAAAACAGGAAATCCGACAGCCTCGCACATTTTTCTTATCTGACGGTTTTTCCCCTCTGTTAACGTAATGTTAAGCTGCGCGGTACGTTCTTCGGTCTTTGCCAAATCCACCCGCGCCGGGGCGGTGACATATCCGCCGATGTCTACGCCTGCACGCAGTTTTTTTATGTCTTCAAACTCGGGAATACCCGAAACCACGACCTGATATTTTTTTGCAACGTGCTGGGCGGGGTGCGTAAGACGGTATGCAAAATCGCCGTCGTTGGTTAAAAACAAAAGCCCCTCGCTCAAATAGTCCAGCCGTCCAACGGGGTAGAGCCTTGCGTCAATGTCTGCCACAAGCTCTGTTACAGTCGAGCGGCCCCGCTCGTCTTTGGCAGTGGCAATGTAACCTTTGGGCTTGTTGAGCATGATGTAATACAGCTTTTTTTCTGGCAGCAAACGGGTTCCGTCTAAAAAAACCTTGTCGTTGTCGCTGTCTACCTTGGTGCCCAGCTCTGTTACGACCTGTTTGTTCACCCTGACGCGGCCGGACAAAATCAGTTCCTCCGCTGCCCTGCGGGACGCGGCCCCGCAGCGGGCGATATATTTTTGTAGTCTTTCAGGGCGTGCCATTGCCATCCTCCGTATTGTTTTCATTTGAATTTCATTATACACCAAATTTTACCTTGACGCAACCAGAAAGCAGTAATTTTTTAAAATATTTTAGAAACAAATCGTCTTTTTCTGCTTCTTTAAAGCCAACATCCGCCGCGGCAATTAAATTGATGGTGTCTAAAAGCGTATCCTGATAATAAATTTCCACAGCGCCGATGACCTCGCCTTTTGTTACCGGCGCTGTGATAGAGTCTGGCAGTTTGCAGGTAAGGCGTGCGTTTTTAAATTTGGTGTCGGGGCTTTCTGAAAGGTAAAAGTCCCGTTCGGCGGTAAGCTCTAAAGACTGGCTTGTGCCGTTTTTCACTGTGATGGAGTTCACCGTCATTCCAGCGGCAATTAAGGGAAAGCACACGGTGTTTTCAAAGGCGAAGTTAAGCATGTTGGTGTGGTCGTTCCAGTCGTCCGGTGCGTTTAACGTTACCGCCACCACCTGTTTTCCGTCCCGCTTGGCAGAGGAAACCAGACACCGTCCCGTCTTTTTCGTGAAACCTGTTTTCACGCCGACACAGCCTTGATACATGTTCAGCATTTTATTGTGGTTGGTTATGGTTTGCGTGCCGTCGCGAATGGTTTTCGATTTTGTTGCCACAATTTCTGCGAAGGTTTCGTTTTTTAATGCCTCCCGGGCGATTAAGGCCAAATCATAGGCCGTGGTGTAGTGGCCGTCTTCGTCCAGCCCATTTGGATTTTTAAAGCTGGTATTTTTCGCGCCGATTGTTTTGGCGCGGGCAGTCATTAATGCGGCAAACTCATCAACCGAGCCTGCCACGTGCTCGGCAATGGCAATGGCTGCGTCGTTTCCGGACTGGAGCATGAGCCCATAGAGCAAATCCCGCAGGGTTACCTTGTCGCCGGCTTTTAAGTAGAGGCTTGTTCCCTCCGTTCCGGCGGCGTTTTTGCTCACGGTAACCAAATCGTCCAGACCGCTGTTTTCCAGTGCGACCAAAGCGGTCATAATTTTCGTGGTGCTGGCCATGGAGTGGCGCTCCCGGGCATTTTTTTCGAATATGACACGGCCTGTCTGCGCGTCTAACACACAGGCATATTGGGCCGAAACAGACAGAGCCGAAACGGTTGGCTGTGAAAAAGAAAAACACAGCAGAAATGCAAAAAGAATACTTGATTTTTTCAAATAGAATACCCCCCGCTATAAACTAATTCAGTATATGAGGCCAAAAGATTAAATATTTGTTAATCCAGTAAAAAATACGTTGAATTTTTTCTATAATGTGGTATAATAAAATCAAACAACAGGGAAAGTTTTAGTATGAATAGTTAAATAATTTACAATCTGCTTGTAGAAAGTGCACAAAGGTGTAGATATAATATCTGTTTCAGATTTAGGAATGAATGGAACCTGAAGTGGATATTTATACTAAAGAAGCACGAGTAAATCGTGTTTTTACCGCTGCCGTGTTTTTTGCTGCGGTAAGCAAAAAATCAAAAAGGAGTGGATGGTAATGAAAATCACAATTACAGGAAAGCAAATCGGATTGACAGACGCCTTAAAGGCAAGAGTGGAAGACCGGTTTTCCAAACTCGACAGGTATTTTTACAAGGACACGGAGGCGTTTGTAACGCTCAGCGTGCAGCGTGAAGACCAGGTTGTGGAAGCCACAATTCATTCCGGCAGCCTTATGCTGAGGGTGGAGGAAACCACCACGGACATGTATACGTCAATCGACAATGCAGTAGACATTTTAGAGCGCCAACTCCGCAGAAATAAAACCAGGCTTGAAAAGAAAATGAAGAAGGAATATGTTGAAAACGTAGCGTTTGATAAGATTTTAGACTATCCTGAAAATTCTACAGAGCCTGAGGGTGACATTAAAATCGTAAGGTCGAAAAAAATTGAGAGCAAGCCTATGACACCGGAGGAAGCGGTTTTGCAGATGGAACTCATTGGCCACAACTTCTTTATTTTTACCAACGGCGAAACGGGAGAGGCCAACGTGGTTTACCGCCGGAAAAAAGGCGATTATGGTTTAATTGAAGTAGATTAAAAATAAAACGGTATACCGCCCGGACAAGGGCGGTATATTTTTGACAGGACTAAGATAAAAAGGGGGAGTTTCATGGAACATAAATCAAAGAAACTCATTAGCAATAACAAAAAGGCGTTTCACGACTATTTTGTTGACGAAAAAATTGAGGCCGGCATTGAGCTGTTTGGTACGGAGGTAAAGTCTGTCCGTGCGGGAAATGTGAATTTAAAAGACAGCTATGTTTCGCTGCGTACCGGAGAGGCTATTTTAATTGGTATGCACATCAGCCCCTACGAGCAAGGCAACATTTTTAACCGCGACCCCTTAAGGGACAGGCGGCTGCTGCTTCACAAAAAAGAGATTATGCGCCTGATTGGAAAAACGAAAGAAAAGGGATATTCGCTCATTCCTCTGTCGGTTTATTTTCTGGGCAGTAAGGTAAAAGTGGAATTGGGCCTTGCCCGGGGCAAAAAGGCCTATGACAAGCGGGAGTCTATTGCCGAGCGCGACGCAAAACGCAGCATGGACCGGGCCGTGAAAGCGCGCATGAATTAAAAAGACATTTTTGAGGAGGAACACAAGATGCACGACATAAAAATTGGAACACTGATTTCTGCCGACAAGGTGGAAAGTGTTATGCCAAAACTTATTTCCTATGGATTTGAGACTTTTTCCATTACCTTTTGGAAGACGCTGGGAGGCTGTGACCTAGTGAAACTGGCAGACAGTGTGAAACGCATTTTAGCGGACACGGACTGCACTATTTCCAGTATCGGCCTTTACGGGAACCCGCTGGTGAACACGGAAGAGGGCAGTCAGGCGAATGAGGGCTTAAAACAGCTGATTGACTGCGCGTCTCTTTTCGGGACAGACCTTGTGGCGGGGTTTGCCGGCAGGCTGCCGGACAGACCGGTTGAAGAATCTGTTCCGAAATTTCAAGAGGTGTTTGCGCCTCTTGCTCAACGGGCAGGGGAGAAAGGACTTAAAATTGCCTTTGAAAACTGCAATATGGACGGTGACTGGAATCGGGGAAGCTACAACATTGCGTTTTCCCCTGCGGCCTGGGAGCTGATGTTTGAGGCGGTGCCCTACGACAATGTAGGACTTCAGTGGGAGCCGTGTCACCAGATGGTGCAGCTTGTTGACCCCATTCCGCAGCTTCGTAAGTGGGTGAAGAAGATTTTTAACGTTCACGGAAAAGACGCCACCATAGCCTGGGACATTGTGAAAGAGCAAGGCATTTGCGGAAAAGAAAAGTTTGTTTGGCACAGAACGCCGGGCTTCGGCGACAGCAACTGGACAGATATCATCTCAATTTTGCGCATGAACGGTTATACTGGCAGCATCGACATAGAAGGGTTTCACGACCCGGTTTATAAGGGAGATTTGGAATATACCGGGCAGGTTTACGCCTTAAACTACTTAAAAAAATGCCGCGGCGGCGAGTTTGTTACACTTTAACGGCATGAAAAAAGCGCTCCGTGATTGGGGCGCTTTTTTGCATTTTAAGATAATTATTTAGTATTTTCCATAGGACGCAGAAGGTTTACTACAATACTGTAGCCATAGGTTACGTCGGGGGCCCACTTGCCGCCAAGCTGTTCCACGTTTTTCACCGTGCCGCGCCATGCCATTGAGTTTAAAACATAATAGCGGTCGTGAGGTTCGCCCACAGGAGCGATTCCAGTATATTGGGACATATGGTTAAAATGCGCCCGCACGCCGTCGTCTGGCGTGGCAAAAGTTTCGTGGTCTTCTGGTTTGTCACCGGAAGGATTTTTAATTTTAATTCCCGCCCAGTTGTTCTGTTCGGGCTTTACCTGGCCGGTATACTTTCCAAAAGCGGTTTCTTTAGCAGCTTGTCCATACAAAATCTCCGGCCGCATACCGGTAATTTCGCCGTATTTCCAATAATAATCTGCAATATCAATAAACCGTTGATGGGCGCCGTTGTTCTGTGCCCACTTTTTTGCCTGTTCTAAAGTTACTTTGCTTTCACCCACAATTGGTGTTTGGGTGATATAAAGGTTTTGAGAGTTGCGGTCTTTATAGTTGATTGCACGGTATAGAATTACTGCGGCTTCTGCTCTTGTAACATCGCCCTTGGGGCGGAGCAGGCCATCTGCCCCTTTTACAATTCCGCGCTCTGCAGCAATTGCCACCGGCGTGGTGAGGCTGGAGGTGATGTCGCTGCCGTCGGTAAAATTTGAGGAAATGATATTTTTATCCAAAAGGTTTTTTTCATCAGAACCGATTCCTAATGCCATTGAAACGGCATAGGCACATTTTTCACGGGTATAATTTTCTGCCGGGTTAAAATTGCCGGAACCAAAACTGTCGTCTGCCAAATAATTTTTTGCGGTGTTAATATAGCTGGCAGACCAACGGTCTTTTGCTACATCGCTGTAGCCTGTGTCGGCGCCCTCAATGAGTTCAATATCTAACGCTAAAACAAGCATTTTTGCAAATTGTTCTTTTGTTACAGCGGAAGACGGCGCAAAGGATTTGCCGTCCATTCCGGAAAGCACGCCGCGTTTCACCAATTCGTCAATGGCCTCTTCAGCCCACGAAAAGTTTGCGTCAATGTCTACAAAACTGTTGTTTTTTGAATTATTTCCAGCAATGGCGTGAAAATTCATGGTGATAAAAACAGTGATTACAAAACACAAATAAATTATTTTTTTCTGCATCGTCTTACCCTCTTTAACATAGTGTAATTTTTAAAGCCTGTACAATAAACTATATTCATAAAAACAAGATATATTCCATATACTAACGTTGTTTTCTTTAGTATACCATCATTTGGCGAAAAAAGCAACATGTGAAGTTTTTTTGGAAAAATTTAAAAAAGTACTTGACAACACATTGTTTTGCTGGTATAATAGTCAAGGTCGGTAAACGAAAGGAAATGCGGGTGTAGTTCAATGGCTAGAATCCCAGCCTTCCAAGCTGGTCGTGTGGGTTCGATTCCCATCACCCGCTCCACCAAATGATGCGCCTGTAGCTCAGTTGGATAGAGCAACTGCCTTCTAAGCAGTGGGTCAGGAGTTCGAATCTCTTCAGGCGCGCCACGTATAGCCGCTTGTCTGGTGGATATAGCTCAGTTGGTTAGAGCGCTAGATTGTGGCTCTAGAGGTCGTCGGTTCGACTCCGATTATCCACCCCATTCTTTTAGCAGCTCCGTATAAATTTTTATATATTCGGACAAGTTAAATCCGAGTAGTGGATTGGGATGTCGCCAAGTTGGTAAGGCACCGGATTCTGATTCCGGCATTTCGTAGGTTCGAGTCCTGCCATCCCAGCCAATCTTTTTTATTGGGCTGTAGCCAAGTGGTAAGGCACTAGATTTTGATTCTGGCATTTCGTAGGTTCGAGTCCTGCCAGCCCAGCCATATTTTTTACATAATTTCATAATGATCCATTAGCTCAGTTGGCAGAGCACTTGACTTTTAATCAAGGTGTCCGGAGTTCGAATCTCCGATGGATCACCACGAAGAAACCGCTTAACCAATAGGGTTAAGCGGTTTTTAATTTGTTTTTTTGAAATATTTGTACTACTTTCTTGTAGTTGCGGTTATATCTGTGCTATAGTGTAAACTGTAATGAAAGATGAAAAACAGAAACGGCTTGGGCCAGTATACTTCTAACCGTGTATTGCATCTTTTTGACTTTAAGCAACAGTCGTTAAACAGGCTTATTTTTTATACCTTCTAAACGGAGGCATTCTTTAGCTTTTCTATAAGGAAAGCAGACAAATTCTAAACGGATTTAAAACTACAAAGGAAAGCAGAAAGGCAGGCGATATTATGAGCGGCTTAAGCGCTTTGAAAGAAACAGTGGTGCAGGGGCTTTCAAGCTATTTGGAAATCCCTGTGGTAAGAAACAATCAGACAGGAGCACAAACAGCATATCCCTACTGTTCCTATTCCATTCCCAGCTTGTTGGAAGATAAGGGCGGGGCATGGGAGCAGTTTGACGACGGATATGACAGAAAACCTGCCACGCAGACCTGGACCGTTACCTTGCGGTCAGATGACATCGACGAAGCTGCGGCGCTTGCTGTTAAAGCCCGTAACTGGCTGGATCATTTGGGCACGGTATATTTGAGCGACAACGGCGTTACGGTGCTTTCGGTAGCAGAGATTGTCAGCGCAGACGGCGCTGAGGGAAACACAGAGGAAGTTCAGTATAGCTTTGACGTTGTGTTTTGGTTTTTGAACGAGGTTCAGTCTGCCATAGAAGAAACCGGCTATATTGAAGAAGCAGAAATTGGCGGCATATCCTTTTGCCGAAATCAGTTTTAGTTTCAATAACACAAATTGAATTTTAAAAATTAGGAGGTCACAAAAATGGGACTTGATGTAAAAGTAACAATTAATTTAAAAAAACCTTTGGGAAATGCGGGAACAGAGTTTCCGCTGATTGTCAGCACAGGAGAAACGGCAATTGAATTTACAGAATGCAGAACACTTGCAGAAGTAAAAGACAAATTTGCGACAACAACAAACACCTATAAGGCAGCAGAGCTGATATTTATGCAAACAAATGCACCGGACAAAATTGGTGTTGTGCAGTTTACCCTGGCGCAGGGTGAAACATTGAAAGAGAAACTGGAAGCCATTGCAGAAAAGGGTTGGAGACAGTTCATGATTGTGGACGGTGACACAAAGGCAGTTTCCATGAAGGACAAGCTGTGTTTTACATCTGTTGCAAACGAATCTGAATTAAAAAATTTCGAAGACTTAGAACGGATCGTTGGTTTTGTTCACACAAACCCGCTGGCTGCAGCAGCGCTAATTGGCGAAACAGCTGGCAGACCTGCCGGAAGCTTTACCTATAAGAATTTGATTTTAACCGGCATTCCTCCCATGGAGATTAGCGACACGAAAATTGATGCCATTCACACAGCCGGCGGCATTACCTTTGTAACAAAAGCAGGGGATAATGTGACATCGGAGGGCAAAACAACCAATGGTGAATATATCGATATTGTCGACAGCGGAGATTTCATTATCAAAAACATTGCTTACAAGACACAGAAACTGTTCAATAATTCTGCAAAGATTCCTTATGACAATACCGGAATTTCCATGCTGGAAAGCGCTACGGTTGAAGCTCTTAGAATGGGCTATAACAACGGCATGATTGCCACAAACGACGACGGCACACCAGCCTATGCAGCTTCTTTTGCATTGAGAAGCCAGACCACGGATGCGGACAGAAAAGCAAGGAAATATCCTTACGGCTGGTTTAAATTCATATTGGCAGGAGCTGTCCACGAAGCGGAAATTCAGGGCGACATTATTGTTTAATGAACAAAATGGTACAAAAATCAAAGGTTATATAATTTTAAGGAGGTTACTAAAATGGCAAATATTACAACATATAATGCAAAAGAATGTATTGTTACGATTAACGGCGTAAATATCACTGGACTGGGCGAAGACATGATAACATGGGAAAAGGAAGAGGCGTTTTTTGAGCCGGTTGTTGGGGCCCAGGGCGATGTTGTGAAAAGCGAAATTAATAACTCGCTTTACACCCTGACGATTGCGGTTCAGCCCACAAGCCCACAACTGGGACATTTAATCAACCTTCAGAACCAAAGCGAGGCGTTCCCTGTGTCGGTAATTAACAAGGCTTTAGGAGTTCGTCTGGGCGGTTCTATGGCTAACGTTTCAGAAGCACCGGAGTTTTCCCTGGGCGCGGAAGCCGAGGATTTGGAATTTGCTTTTATGGTTTTTGACGGTTACATTGAAAGCACAAGCGGTGCAAACGATATGCCTGAAAGCGGCACAGAAGAAGGCGGAGAGGAATAAAACCGGGAGCAGGGGCAGGGGGCCGAATGAAAACGCCCCCTGTCATTTTATAGGAGGAGAATAATGGTAAATTTTTATACAGCAAAAAAGAAAATTAACGGCAAGGAATATACCGCACAGTTTAACGGCATTTCCGCGGCATTAAAGGCGGTGGACGACAGCTACATTGAGGGAACAAACAATACAAGCGTCGAAAAGCTTTCCAAATATCTTTTTGAGCATGTGATTGTTGACCCCAAGGGGCTAACCCCCGACGACTTTGACAGCATGGATGAATTTAACGAGGTAATCACGTTTGCCCGTGAGGTAATGCAGGGCAATTTTCGAGAAAAGAAAGAGCAAAAGTCAAATACAAAAGCAAGTAAGGAATAACTGGGCCTGCTGGCGGCTGATTTTTAACGACATGTCGAGCTTTACCCACGACTACGTTTTTCATCACATGACGCCCCAGGAGGTTTATGAAGCGAATATTGCACTTGATATTGTAAATGACCAAATGAAAAGACAAAGTAAAAAGAAACATTAACCACCAAAAAGAGGAGGTGGGAATTTGGCAAAAGAAACACATGAAGAAATTTATAAAATAAGCTTTGAAGTAGGGAAAAATCCGTTTTCTCAAATCTTAAGCGACATTGACACACTAAAGGCATCTGTTAATTCCTTAAATGCGTCTGCTGTTTTAGACGATTTGGGCAAAAAGGCATCTGTTGCGGCGGCCGGAACAAAGGAACTGGCAACAGGCATTACTTCACTTCGGGGCGGCCAGCAGGCCATATATGGACTGTTGTTCGACATGCAGGAATTTGATTCAAAAACCAGTGGTGCAAAAAGCGCGTTGGATTCGTTTCAAAAATCAATGCAGACCTTAAGAGCAGAACCCATTGAAATGATTAAGGACAAGCTCGTTGCGGTTCAGCTTCAAAGTGCAGTTGTGGCCGGTGCGTTTCAAACAGTGGCAACACGCAATTTTTCAAATCTGACGAATAATTTAAAAACAGTAAAAGGTACGCTGTCAGAAGGCGAAACAGGGGCAAAGGGATTTACCAATATACTGAAAAATGCCGGAAAAGTGAGTGTTGTCCGAGTCGGAAAAGGTGTTCAAACGGTTAAAACACGTTTGACAGAAGGGGTGCAAAAGGCCAAAATATTTGGAACGTCGCTTAAAAATGCGGCAAAAACCAGCTTTACAAAAGTGGCGGGAGGATTAAAAACGGTTGGAAGCTTTATTGGCGGCGGAGTAAACGGCGCAAAAAAAGCGTTTAATTTGGTGAAAACCGGTTTCAATAAACTGCCGGCTCCGGTTACGGCGGGCTTTACTCAAGGGCTTGTGCCGGATATTCAATCCGTTATGGGTGGTTTAAACAGCGCATTTGAATCCGGCGGGCTGGAGGGTTATTTAAGTGCCATGCCAGAGGCGTTTGGCAATATTGCGGGACTCATTCAAACTCAGATTCCGGCCATTGCCCAGGATATTTCATCCTCGTTCCCCACAATATTTTCAACCATAGCGCAAACATTGCCGCAAATTTTGCCGGTGATTATCGACTCGCTGCTAAATGTTTTTTCCAGCCTGCTGAACGTTTTAAGCTCACAGGGACCAAGCATTTTAACGGCCCTTATTTCGGCTTTAAACCAGGCGGTTCAGGGCCTTTTGGCAATGCTGCCTCAACTGATAACAGTGGGCCTTCAGCTCATTATAGCGTTGGTGCAGGGGCTGGCAATGGCTGCTCCGACCTTAATCCCAGCCATTATGGATGCGGTTATGGGAATGCTTAATTCGCTGGTTGCCATGCTGCCCCAGCTCATTATTGCGGGACTTCAGCTTTTGTTGGGACTTGTGCAGGGCATTATGAATGCGCTGCCAATCCTGGTGTCAATGGTGCCGCAGATAATTACAAATCTGGTAAACGGTATATTGGCGAACTTGCCAACCATTCTTCAGCTGGGCGTGGAGCTTTTGGTTCAGCTTGCGCTGGGACTTGTGCAAGCAATTCCCATGCTGTTGGGGGCAGTTCCGAAAATCATTCAATCCTTGTGGGACGCCCTAACGCAGATTAACTGGCTGGAACTGGGTGGAAAAATTATAAAAGGAATTGGAACGGGCATTGTCAACGGCATTAAATCCATCTTTGGTAAGGGCGACAAGGAGAAAAGCTCCGACAGCGCAAGCTTTTCTGCCGGCATGTCTGCGGGGACAGGCAATGTTGCTGCCACGGCCAGCACACTGTCTAACACCGCGGCAAACAGCCTGGGCACGGGTTCCGTTGCAAGCATGACACAGGGGATGAATGTGGCGAACTCCTTTGGTCAGGGAATGAACATGAATGGCGCAGGGCTTGCCAACACGGCGACCCAAATTTCCGGAAACACGGTAGCTGCCTTTGGTGCCAACGGAGGCGCTTACCAGCAGGGTGCCGACATGGTTAACACGTTTTCAAACGGAATGACAGCACAAAACCCTGCGCTGCAAGCGCAAAGCATTTCAGCAGAGGCACAGAACGCTTTGGGGGCTGCAAAAGAGGCTATAACGGTGGCATCTGATGAAATTATTGCAAAACTCACTCAGATTAAGGTTTCCATCACAGAAGCAATGCTGGCCTGTCAGGTATCCATCGGTGAAAATATGGCCCAGAGTTTTATGAACCTGAGCCTGGCCATTACAAACGTTGTGATGGCATTTACCATGTTCCAGCAGGCGGCTATGGGCTCGTTTCTTGCGCTGACCATACTTGGCACTGTTGGTGTGGCCATATTTACAGCTTCCGTGACCATGGGATTTTTCACCATGCTGATGACGGTTACAATGATTATGGCAGCGTTGATTGCTGTGGTGGCTGCCAGCATGATGGCGCTGGCAGTTGTTTCGGCGGCAGGCGTGATAACGCTTTCTGCAGTGGCCGCTGCAGCAATGCTGAGCTTTGCGTCTATTATCGCGGCAGGTCTAGCGTTTTCTGTGGGCACCATGACTATGGTGGTGTCTGCGGCACTTGTGCAGATGACACTGTTTGCGGCGGCTTTTGGCGTCGCATGCGCGGCGATTGGTCTGCTCACCACTAATTGCGCCACACAGATTTTAGAGGCATTTAAAAAAGTGAATTTGTTAACAACCGGTATGCAGATGATAAACGGGCTGATTTTAGGCATGAACGCCCGCAAAGAAGCGGCTGTGGCAACTGCCCGTGCCATTGCTCAGGCAATTAATACGGAGTATGACAAAATACAGAAAATTAGTTCTCCGTCTAAGGTTTGGTATGAAAAGGGAGCAAACATGATTCAAGGCGGAATCGGCGGCATGGAGAGCCAAATGCCCAAGATGCAATCTGTGGCGCAGCAGGCCGGCAACATGTCTATGCCCTATACGGGCAGCTACTCGCCGGAGCAGGGCGCGGGAGCTGTTACTGCCCGTTCTCAAAGTACGGAATATAATTCCTATGCACCGCAGTTTAACATGACCATCAGCGGCTCCAACGACGACCGCATTTTGGCAAGAAAGGTAAAAGCCTGGATAAAAAGCTCCATGGACGAGGTGTTTGACAGCATGGCAAGAACAAATCCAAGATTGCGGGAGGTGTAACCAATGGCGCTGATTAACGGTATTTATGTATTTGTTGAGGATGAGAGCCTTGACATGAACTTAGAATGTACGGAGCATCCGGTAGAGGAGGGCACCGAGATAACAGACCACATACAGAGAAAATCGGTGGAAATAACGCTGAAAGGGAAAATTGTTGACTACGACGATACAGTTTCCTGGGAAGACAGCACCATTGTCCGCGTAAATGCAACCACGGCGCTGGATAAACTAAAGCAGCTGCAAAAGAGCGGGTCGCTGATCACATATGTCGGACGCAATGCGCAGTCGAACCTGCAAATTCAATCCTTCTCCACCACCCACCCGAACACGGTTTGGGGTGGGTGCGAGTTCGACATGACCTTAAAGGAGCTGAGAGTGGCACAGCCGGCGTATACAGAGGATTATTCCGCTGGCTGTGCCGGGACACAGCAGGTGGAACAAGGGGAAAACGGCGAAATATATCACATTGTGAAGCTTGGCGATAAGCTTTGGAATTTAGTTTCGGAAAACTATAAAATTTTAAAGCCGTTTTTTTCTTCAGTTTCGGAAAAATGCGCCTGGGTGATGGAGCAAAATCCCCATGCGTTCAGTGTACTAGGTGATATCGACTCTCTGATGGCCGGGGAAAAGATTTTAATGGGGTTGAGGTGAGAAAATGAAACGAGACAGAATTTTAATCAAAAAGGAGCTTGTGCCTTATTATTTTCACATATTGCTTGGCGGCGAACTGTTTGACCTTGCAGTGAGCTATAACGAAACCCACAATTTTTTTACGCTGGCAGTGAAAAAAAGCGGCGAAACCATATGTGCGGGGGAACCGCTTATTTATGGCATGCCGCTGTTCGGCGATGTTTATACAGCAGGGAAACACCCTGCTGTAACCATCGTCCCTTTTGACGAGAGCGGGAACAGCGACCGGGTAACGTTTGAGGCGCTGGGGGAAACAGTCTTTTTAACAGTTGATAATGCAGGCGGTGAGCGCATTGGATAACAGAAAATCAAAAATGCTGATACCGCCGCAGTATGTGAAGGACAGCAGACGGTCCCGCCTTGCAAAATCGGTGAAAAGCCTTATGGATCAGATTGAATATACCGAAGGTCAGCCGGAGGGTATGTTCGGCAGGGTTGCCATTGTGCAAATCGGTGAGGTGAAGCTGAACTCTGAAGCGTTAGATATTGAGTTTGAAGTGCCCTTTGACGACGACACCGAGGCAAATGAGGCAGAGATTACCCTTTATAACCTGTCAAAAAAAACCCGGGGTGAAATTGTTTACAACAAGCCTGTAACCATTACAGCAGGCTATCAAAACGACACGGGGGTAATTTTTACCGGGTTTGTCAGCAAGGTTGTGACAAAAGTAGAAGGTGTTGACAGGATAACCACCGTTTACGCCATTGACGATGAGGATTTAAAGGAGCGCGACCTTCCGAAAGAACTGGAATATGCCGAAGATACGAAGGCCAGCTTTATTTTAAATGAGCTTTTAAGCATGTTAAAGCTGCCGGTTGCCGTGTTTCAAATCCGGCGGGACTGGACGTATGAGGACAAGGTGAATGTAAGCGGCGGGCTGATGGACAATATTCGCAAATATGCGGAGGTATGCGGCATATCTGTGTATATTAACAAAGGAAAGATTTACGCCCGGCATATTTCCGAGGGGGACGACATTCAGTTCACGGTGCAGGCTTCAACGGGACTGTTAAACAGTCCTGAGGAATTTCAAGAGGAGATTACGGCAGAGGACTATCACGACGTTGTAACGGGATTTAAAATGAAGTCAATTCTGCAGCACAGAATAACCACCGGAGCCGTTGTTACTGTTAGAAGCGCAAACGTGTCGGGGAAGTTCAGAGTGCGCAGCGGAAAGCACATCTTTAACGAAAGTGAGAGCATTACGGAAATGGAGGTTATTTAATGGGAAGCGTCAACATTTTTAATGGAATGATTGAAGAGAAGCTTTTAAATTTAAGAACGGCCTATATCGGAAAGGTGTTGTCTTTTGACGGCACCTGCGCCGCCGTTCAGCCTCTGGGTGTAGTGAAGCAGTATGGAAAGCCGGCCGTAAAGCAGGCAATTGTCAGTGATGTTCCGGTGGTGGCAAGCGCAAGGTATAAAATCAGTACGGAAGAGCGCACGTGCAGGGTTGGCGACCTGGAGTCGGAAAAGAGGACGCATGTGGTATTAACGCCGCTTGATGTGGGAGATTTGGTGTTTTGCGTCTGTGCGGACCGCGACATTACCGAAGCGCGGCGCGGCCGCCTAAAAACGCCGCCAGCGGGGCACCACAGCATTTCAGACAGCGTTGTGGTAGGAATTTTATAAAGATTAGGAGATGTTGCAATGAAAGGGTTTCAGCTGGATAAAAACGGCGATGTTGCAATGGGCGCGCTGGACAATGAAGGCATTGCCCATAATTCGGCGGGGTGCAGAATTCGGATGATTGACGGTAACGCCCTGCTGACACAAACCGTTCAGACGGTAATCGCAACCAACAAGGGTGAATGGGCCTTTCAAAAGAACGAAGGAATCAGCTTTAAAAATCTGCTGGGCAAAAATGTGGATGAGGAAATGATGAAAAACGAAGTGTTTCAGGGACTGCTGCAGGTTGACAATTCCTTTGCGCTGACAAAGTTTTCTACAGAGCTGGACAAGGAAACCAGAAAAGTTGTAATTCATTTTACCGCCGTAAACGGCGGCGGTAAAGAAGTGGAAGGGGTGAGCACATGGGCTTAGACAACAATGGATATCAAAGACCAACCTATGACGATATTGTGAAAGCAAAAATTTTAAAGGCGCAGGAGCTTTTTGGTGCAGATATTGATACTGATGAAAAGACGGCGTTTGGAAAATTTATTCGAATTGGCGCATATGACCTTGCAAAGGCCTATGAAGACATTGAAAACGTGTATTATGCGCGGTTTCCCAACACGGCCACAGGCGACAGCTTAGACCGGCTGTGTGTGTTTGCAGGAATTACCCGAAACCCTGCGACCTATGCACAGCATACTGTAACGGTTTACGGCACGGCGGGAACTAAAGTGGAAATGGGAAAACTGGTTCTTCGTTCCGGCGACGTTACGTTCTATAACATTAAGGAATTTGAAATTAAGGCGCCAGCAACAACGAAAAACGGCGAAACAGCAGATCCTTGTGTCGAAGTGACGTTAGAGTGCAGCGAACCGGGAGAGGTTGGCAATATTGAAAAAATTAGCGAGTTGGTTAACACCATTGAGGGAGTTAAAGACGTGAAAAGCGGTGTGAAAAGCCTTACAAAAAATGGAGAAAATGCAGAAACAGACTTAGCGCTTAGAAAACGGTTTGCTGCCGCTATTGAGGGGGCGGGAAGCTCTAATGAAAACGCCATTCGGGCTGCTTTAATGCGTGTGCCGAAGGTGCAAAGCGCCGGAATTGTTGTAAACGCAACGGACGAAACTGTGGATGGAAGACCGCCAAGAACCTTTGAATGTTATGTGCATGTTCCGGGGTGGGAAAAA
The DNA here is from genome assembly GCF_014384785.1 of Congzhengia minquanensis. NCBI lineage: Bacteria > Bacillati > Bacillota > Clostridia > Eubacteriales > Oscillospiraceae > Congzhengia > Congzhengia minquanensis. The sequence goes on along the minus strand of NZ_JACRSU010000006.1, from coordinate 37,260 downwards.
ATTCCAAGTGTTGAAAAGAGCATATTAGAACAGGAAATTGCCGAAACAATTTTTGAAAAGGCTCCCGTCGGTATTAAAACATGCAAAACAGGAGCGTCAGGCGTAGAAAAAACGGTTTATGACCAGGGAGGGCACCCTCACATCATTCAATATTCAAAAACGGAAGAGGTTAAAGTTTTTGTTCAAATAGCTGTTGCGGCGGACGCCAGATTTGAAGAAAAGGGACCCGATCAAATTAAAAGCGCCATTATGACGTATATCAACGGCCTGGGCGTGGGAAACGACGTAGTGTTATCTGCCCTGTATGGCCACATCCATTCTATTAACGGCGTTGTGGAGGTAACTGGGTTAAAGCTGAAAACTGAGGGGGATTCTGAGTATAAAGCCGAAAGTATTACAATCGGCGAGGTTGCGATAGCGGTTACGACTGCGAATGAAATTGAGGTGACAATTGAAAATGAAACAGTTCAGCTTTAACAATTTTGCAGCGAATCTGCCGGACTGCTATAACAAACAACCGGAAAGCAACAACTTTAAAATTTTAGCAGTGGAGCAGGAGGCGGCAATGTCCCTGCGCAGGGACATTGCCGACACGGAAGAAATTTTAGACATTGATAAAGCAACCGGCAAAACCTTAAGCCTTTACGGCGATATGGTGGGGCAGGCGAGGGGGCTTGCTACAGAAAAACAGTTTTTAATTATGATTCGTTCCAAAATTATGCGAAACATTTCAGGCGGCGATTATAACAGTATTTTAAGAGCGATTTCCGCCACATTTGGTTGTAAGGAATCGGATATTTTCATTCAAGAGACAGCCGCGCCCCTAACAGTTGAAATTGTATCGCTGCCGCTTGATGTTTTGAATTCTGTCATTCTTTCCAACAAACAAACAGTGGAATTGATTAAGCATCTGTTTCCGGTTTGCGTTACGATTAAAACGGTGTATTTCGACGGCACCCTCATGTTTTCAGACAATGAAGGCGAAATAGACTTATCATCCGGTTTCGGCGACAGTGATAACAAGGATATTGGCGGCTATTTCGGTGATTTTTTCAGCGAAGAAAACGAAATTATTTTACCTATTTAACAAGGAGGTTTCATTATGGATTTTAAAAATATTTTTTCCGCCTGGGGCAATGACGGCAAAGAACCTTCAGAGGAACTGCAGCTGTCTGGCTTTAAGGGAGGGCAAAAGCCCGCTGCCTCTGTTTTTAACTGGTTTTGGAGCAAAGTGATGAAAGCGGTAACGGAGTTGCAAACGAAGTTAACAAGCGTGGATAACAATAAAGCGGAAAAATATAATTTTTCCGGCGGTTTTATCGGCGGAGATGAGGCGTCTGCGGAAAGCGGCGGCGCTGTGGGCCAGAACGCATATACCACAGCAGGCGGAGCGGTTGGGTCAGCAGCATTTTCTGGTTCGGGTTTTGCAGGTGGCGAGCTTGCAAAAGTAACCAAGCTTGAAAACAATGTTGAAGTTCCCAAAAATGGCGGGGCAGTGGGGTTCAGTGCTAAAACGGATGATGGATTTGCAGGAGGCAGCAAAGCAGAATCTAAAAACGGCGGCGGAGCGGCAGGGTCAAATGCAAAAACAAACGCTGGCGGCGCTGTGGGATTAAGTGCAATGGCTTATGATTACGGCGGCGCAGTTGGAAATGGTGCGATAGCAGGCTATGGTTTTTCCGGAGGGTATAACGCAAAGGTAAAGCTAATGGAGGGCTATTCACAAAAATATATTGACGCAATTCAACTTGGAAGCGGAACAAATAACAATAAGCAGACACTGCAGGTTTATAACCACACGCTCATGAACGCAGACGGCAAAATACCAGCTGCAAGAATTCCAGACTGCATGGTTGGAATTGAGATAAAAGGGATTGTGCCGAATTCAGAGGAGCTCCCTGCCGGCCCGGCGCCGGGCGACGCCTATATTATTGTGAGCAACGCTGTATTTTATACAGGGCCGGAAGATGAACTTTTGCATTTAGAGTCAGTAGACGGCACATCACGTGTGACCAGCCTTAAAATAACTCCTCCTGAGGGATGTATTGAACCAGAAGATAGGTATGTATGTGCATATGATATTCGAGGCAATAAAATTGGCAGCATCTCATACGAAGGCGGTATATCAGGTTATGGCTGGTATGAGGTTGAAAGTTTTGGCGTGGAATATCCCGATCTTCAAGCGTCGTTTTATTTGGGCGAGTTTCAAAATGGAAGTTTTCCGGAATCCTTAACAGACTCCTATGCAAGAGAAGACATCGCTTACTGGGATGGAACAGCTTGGAAAACACTTGATGAATCTGTTCCGGTAATGAACCAGTGCCGACGGCTGGAGACTTTTTTAACGGAGAGTGCGTCAGACCAGCTTAAAACAACGGGGTTGTATTATGTGGTTTCAGGAAGCGGAGACTCCTTTACACCTTATCTTCTCTTTCACAAGAACAGCGGATATCATCAATATCAAACGAAAATTGACGGAGAAAAAATTTATAAGCGGACGGCTGAAATTCAACGCTATGGCGAAGTTGTCTGGGTTACGGACTGGACTGAAATGTAAAAAAAGATTCCCTCTTTCTGATTGACATACCGTCATATTTATGGTAGACTCAAACTATAAATATAAACATCAGAGGGGGAATCTTTATGATGAGAAAAAAATCATTTTTTGGGTTTGTTTTTGCATTCATGTTTGCAATAATGAATTTGCAAGCCGTGACGGTGCATGCAGCTACGGTTCATGTTGTTGAGGAATGGAACGATTTAAATGGAACGGACGCGCCGATTTGGGCAGACTTTCAAAATGGCGACACCATAAGCCTTGAAAAACTTCCGCCAAGAAAAGAGAACAGTGTGAAGGTTGAAATTCCTTCTGAAATTCATGCTCTTACAATTCGCGGTTTACCGGAGGTAACATATGAATATATTGGATTTACCGCAGCTTCTTATGTTGCTATTACATTAGATAACTTTAATAAACATGATAATACTTCTGGCAGAGTGAGTGATTTATTTACGTTTTCTTCACCAACCGGAAATCAGCTGGTGTTAAAAGGAAAAAATAATGTTGTCGGAAATATTTACGGCAACTTTGAAGTGCTGGGAGACGGTAGTTTTAAACAAAGCTATACGGATGGATATTTTGACGGAATTTGGGGCAATGTTACCTTCAACCACACGGGTTCATTCGAGTCTGTAAGAATTACAGGAGATGTTACGGTGCTGAATTCCGGCACGGTTAAAATTGGCGGTGGGAGAAGCAACGAAAACACCGTGAGCTATGGAGTGGGAGGAAACGTGGTGTGTAAGGCAGGAAACACCACCATTATAGGAGGACAGGGCAAATATTATACCGACGGAGAAAGCGCAGTAAAAGGCAACGTAGTGTTGTACAATGACGCAGCATTAACTCTGATTGGTGGCGACGGTCTTGAGGATTTGGGTCACGGCGGCTACGGCGCCGGAAACGGATTAATTGGAAATCTATTTTTATATGATTCTTCCAGCGCTGTTGTTACCGGAGGAACGGGATCTGCTGGGACAGGCGGAACCGGAGTTGTTGGCAACGTTTATTGCCATGAAAATTCTGTTATAACATGCCGAGGCGGCAACGGAGCAACAATGGGAGATAGCACTTTTTATGGCGACGGGGGAGACGGAGGCACCGGCATTTGCGGCGAGCTTTTTCTCTATGATTTTGCAAAGGCGTCTGTTACAGGCGGCACAGGCGGATCTGTTAATGTTAAATATAACAATTATCAAAGTTATTCTGCCGGAAACGGCGGAATTGGCTTAGAGGGAAAAATCGGCGCTATAAACAGTCTTGTACACTTTACAGCCGCGGGAGGAGAAGGAGGAACAAGCTATTATTACAGCGACGGTGTTTCCGGCAGAGCCACCCGTTTGGAGGAACCTCCTGTGCTGAGCGCAGGCTATGTCAATGCAAATTTTTATGGAACTCGCCCTGTGAATGAAACTGGCGACCCGGTGTTTAAAACCGAACTGGCACTGTTTATTGACCATGAGCCTCTGGCAAATGCGCTTGTTTCGGTTAAGGGCGATAACATGCCGGACTACCGGGCGCATACCGACAGCGACGGCATGCTATATGCCTATCTGCCCCAGGGAACAAATTACACCGTGGTTCACGACCGTTATTCTGCGGAATTGCCCTTTCTCTGGGATAACGACACCAACCAGGCCGCGCTGGAGCTAACACCGGGCGGCGGGGTTTCTGATCCGCCTTACCGCATTCTGGGGCTTAAGTTGAAAGACCAGACAGGAGCAATTTTGTCCTCTGTGCCTGAAACGGGTACGTTTTTGGCGGAACTGGAAGCGGAGAAGTTAAACGACAGCAAGAATAAAGAATATTTCATCATTGCGGTATATGATGAAAACGGGATTTTGCTAAACCTAAGCTATATGTGGGGAGCGGTTCAAACAGGAAAAACTTCGTCATTTGGCTGCTCGGTCAGTATCCCGGCGGGCAGGCATGCAAAGAGTGTGAGGGCCTTTATCTGGGATGAAAATATGAATCCGTTATGCGAAAATGTTGTGATTTAAGTGTGATTTAAAACAAAAAACCTTGAAACAAAATCGTTTCAAGGTTTTTTGTTTATGCCGTGTTCTTGACTAACAAAATAACACAATAGCAGTCCCCTGTGTTATTTTAATATTTTACGAATTACATATTTTACAGGGCCTGTAATATTTTTCGGCCTGTGGTTATTTGATTTTAATTGCGTTGTCTGACTGTGCATACCTGCATTCAGGCGTGTGATAGCAATTTCCTGAAGGAGTAACGTAAACAAACACATTTTCATCTGCAATTTGTTCCTCGATCTGTTCAGCTGTGTTTGACAGCGCGCTTTCTATGGGTGCTGGTATAGCTGCAGCGGTGCTGCCAGAAATGGTTTCTGTCTTTTGAAAGACGAAAATTAAAATCATAGCAAAAATTAAAAGAATGATTGTAACCATCAGCAGCATTACACCGGAACGAGTCGTGTCCGGTGGGTTTAAAACCGCATATACAACAGCGTCTGCTTCAATTTCCGCGGCTACTTCATCCCGGCAATTAAACTCGTTTCCAATATGACCAAGTTCAATATGTGCCAATTCATGCAATATTAGTTTTATTTTGTCATTGTTGTGGCATTCAATGTCAACAAATACAATTTTCAAAGATGTGCATACAGTAAACGCTTTTTTCCCCTTTGCATAATCTAACAGTCCTAAATTTAATAACTGTTCGTTACCGTCATCAGACCCCATGTATAATAGAACATATCCGCGGCGGCTCAATGCTTCTGATAGTCGTTGAATGGTAATCTCCTTACCGAATTCTCTTAAAAATGTCTTGGCAGTTTTCTGTATAATTTTCAACTGATAAATCCCCTTTCAGAGACTACCATTGTGTTATTACTTCTTAAGTAAGCTGAGTTTTCTTGCTTTTAGGCTTACCTTTAAAATCGCCGCCGAAAGCAGCAAGCTGCATCGATTCGTCAGGTTCTAACAGTTTAACCCGTTCCTGTTCACTGAAAATTGTATTCAATACTTTATTTTTTCCTTTTAAATCTAATTTTTTATACTCTTCAATCAACTCGAAATACTCTTTATCAGCCTCGACTGTTGTTTGTTCTGTGCTCTGAGGGGAATATTCTTCCGTTCTGCCCAGCAGATAGTCGACGGAACAGCCGAGATAATCTGCAATTTTTGCAAGGTTGTCTGCTTTTGGCATTGAATTACGCATATTGGACATGGTGTTGAAACCGAGTCCAATGTCCGACAAAAGCTTTTTAACGGAAATACTTTTCTTCTGAGCAAGATTTTTAATTCGGTCAGCTACGTCTTGTGAAATATACACAATAATACACCCCTTATTTTATACATAACAACGAATATCTAAAAATAGAGATAAAATAGTTGACAATCTCTAAAATTAGATATATAATAAAGTTAAAGACAGAGAAATGCCTACCGACAGTTTCGGAATAGTTATATGAGAAGTATGGATAATCTTAATATAACACAGAGAAAAGACTTTGTCAATAATGGTTACAATGAAAAACAGGATAATGTGCCGAAATTTGTAAAAATATAAGACAGTTTGTCCTGGTGTGGTAACGACGCATTCTCCTGCTTTTGTGGCTAAGGAGATTAAAATTTACAAATGATTAAAAGGAGATGAGGACAGGCAGATGGGAAAAAAAATTAAACACAGGCTGCTGGAGCTTGAAAAAAAACAGGTCGACCTGCTATGTGAACTGCGGCGCCGCGGGCATGAGCGTGTGTCGCCCCAGGAATTGAGCTGTTTTATATCTGGCGTTGTCCAAACGCCGAAAAGTGCGGCAGTGCTAAAGTCGGTTTTGGACATTTTGAGTGATTGGGAAAAATTAAAATCATAACGGGAGGACGCATATGAAACTTAAGTTTAGAGAAAGAGCAATAAAAAACGCGGCGGCCCTATTTGTTTTTGCACTGCTGTTTGCGTTGTTTTCCAACCTATTGTCTGGATGCAGGAATAGTGAAATAAAAGTTTACGAGGTGAAAACTTCGTCCGCCGCCGGCAAAACTTTGCAGCCTGGAGGTGAAACGAATAAGCGGATAAAAGATCCTGCTTTAAATGAAACGGTTTACCTCATCATGAGCGAAAATTAAGTACAAGCACAAAGCGGCAGGAAAAAAGCAGGGGTCTTAAGACTCCTGCCTGGTAAGATTTTGAACGTAGTTATGCATTTCCTGTTTCGACTGGATGTTGTGGGTAGCGGTTATCACCGACTGCTTTTGTTCTTCGGTGAGGTTGGCAAAATAGGTCATTGCCTGCTCGTTTTGCGCCAGCGCCATGCCAAAACCCAAAGGTAAATCATCATGTTTTTCCATTTTTATCACCTCAATATTAGGATTTGCAAATTGTTTTATTTTATACAGGCTTGCCTGAAACCAACATGAAGGAGAGGACAACGTTTGGATACGAAAGAGTGGCTTGAAAGGGCCTGGAAAATTGACAACGAAATTGATGCGCTGAGCGACGAGCTGGTTTCAGCAAAAGAGCGTGTGCTGTCTGTTACCGCGCAGTGTGCCGGCGTTAAGGTGCAGACGTCGAAAACGAACCGGTCAGACGAAGCAGTTTTAAAATACATAGAATATAAAAACCGGCTGTCAAAGCGGTTAGATGAGCTTTATGCCGTAAAATCGGAAATTGCAGATGTGATTAGCAAGGTGGGAGACGCCACGTTAAGGACGCTTCTGGAACTGCGTTATTTACGGTATTTTACGTGGGAACAGATTGCAGAAAAGATGGACATGTCTGCCTATTGGATTCGGACATCCCTTCATGCAAAGGCTCTCGGAAAAATTTGTGTCGGCACTTGCTTGCAGCTGCGGCAGAACCCATGTTATGGTGTGAAAAGAGTTTAACGGTGTAGGGCCGGTTTTAAATTGCCGGCGGATGGGCGGCGGGATTTGTTTAAAAAGGATGATGGTGAAATGTGCGGACACGATTGGAGACAGGTAAACGATTGTTTCGTCTGCCTGCGGTGTGGATTGACAAGAACATTTGACGGAAAAATTTTGTTTGACAGAAAGCTGGCGGACATCAATAAAAACCACACAGGACGGCAGGCAAAACGCAGAAAAAAGAGGTGATTTTATGCCGGTTAGCATTATCATTACAATGATGGTTTGCATTACAGTCATTGCACTTGCGCTGATTGGAAGTGCTTCAAAATAAAATAAAATTGGGAGGATGGGTATGACAGCAGAACACACAAGCCCATTTTGGGGAAAGGAGCATCCTGAAAGCGGACAGCCGTCTGAGATTCCGCAGGCGCCAAAAGAGCTTGAACGTCTCATTCAGGCAAGGGCGGACAAAATTACCAGCAAACTGGGAAAAGAAAAGGCAGAGCTGAAAAGAAAGCTGGACCAAACAGAACAAGCTCGGCTGGCTGAAAGCCTGGCTATGCAGACGGAACTTTTGCAAAAAAGCCGCGAAATTGAGTTGCTGAAAGCGGCGCTCAACAGGGCTGAAAACCGCCTGTTTCGCAGACCGCGGCACAGGCGCGTGATAATCTTGAAACTGAAATGAATTTAAAAAAATTAAGACCGCTGTTTTCAGCGGCCTTTTTTGTTACAGCATTGTTTTTGCATACTTTTTAACCGCCATTACCAACGGGGGAATAAACACAAGCTGAATTACAATTCCCGGCACGCCGGACACAACGGCAGTCCAAACGGAAAGCACGGAAACTTTTTCAATGTGAAACAGGTAAACTGCCGCCAGCGTGCAGACAGCATTCACTGCCCGGCCGGCAATCTGCGCGCCGATGAGCGACAAATAAACACGGCCAACGCCGTTGCTGTTTTTTGAAAACAGCCCGGAAAACAGGCCATATGCTGCCAGTTCGAACAGCATAAACGGAAGCTTCACCGGAGCGGGCATGCCTGTAAACAAACAGGAAAGCACCGGCGAGACCACACCTGTAACCAAACCGCATACAGGGCCAATGATGAGGCCTGCCATAAGCACGGGAATGTGCATGGGCAAAAATGTCATTCCTGCGGCTGTGCCAAACATGTGAAACGCCTGGGGCAAAAGCACACCAATAGCACAAAACAGGCCGCACAGCACAATTTTTTTACTTTTCATAAGGATAACCTCCCAACTGTTACGGTTTCATGTTATCATATTCCAGTCTTTTTGTCAAACGTTTCCTGTTTTCATTGACAACCTCCCGGTTGAAATGGTAAAATAAACAATTAAGGATGTGATATATTTGAAACTGTCTGAACTTTTTAAACAGAAAAAAGCAACGCTGTCGTTCGAGGTTTTCCCGCCCAAAAGCTGGGATGCCTACAACAATGTGAAAACGGCAACGGAGGAAATTGCACGTCTATCGCCGGATTTTATGAGCGTAACCTACGGCGCAGGCGGGGGGGCAAGCGCAACATCTGCCTCAATTGCAGAAAATATTTTAAAAAACTTTGGCGTAACGCCTTTGGCGCATTTAACCTGCGTTTCTTCAACCAAACAGGCGGTGCGGGAATATCTTGCAGAGCTTTCAAAAAACGGCATTGAAAATATTTTGGCGCTTCGGGGCGACATTCCAAACGAAGGGCTAACGGTTCAAGAATACCGCTACGCCAGCGAACTGATTTTAGATATTAAGGCGGCGGGCAACTTTTGCATTGGCGGGGCCTGCTACCCGGAGGGACACACGGAGTCTAAAAATCAAAAAGAAGATATTCGTTTTTTAAAAGAAAAGGTGGACATGGGCTGCGACTTTTTAACGACGCAGATGTTTTTTGACAACAATATCTTATATAATTTCTTGTATAAAATTCGTGAAGCAGGCATCAACGTGCCGGTGGTGGCGGGCATTATGCCGGTTACAAACGGCAAGCAGATTCAGCGCATTGTAAAGCTTTCCGGCACCTATCTGCCCCAGCGGTTTAAATCGATTGTAGATCGGTTTGGGGACAATCCGTCTGCAATGAAGCAGGCGGGCATTGCCTATGCCACAGACCAGATTATTGACTTGGTGGCAAACGGCGTGGAAAACGTTCACGTTTACACCATGAACAAGCCGGACGTTGCAGCACAGATTCAAGCTAACTTATCGGAGATTTTAAAATGATTTATGTGCAAACCGCAGATGTCAAAGAAATTGAGATAAGGCACGGGGAAGTGCTGCGGTATTTGGGGTTTGGAAAAAGCAGCCCTGATGCACAAATGCAGCAGCAAATTGAAGCGGTGACGCAGGAGGTGTTTTTAAGCCTTTCCTGCCGGGCGTGCTTTACCCTGTGTGACATTAATGTGAATGGGCAAACAATTGATATCGGCACGTTTCGCGTAAACTCCGCCGGGCTTTCTAAGAACTTAAGAGGCTGTGCGCGTGCAGTTCTGTTCGGCGCGACAGTCGGAGCTGGAGCAGACCGGATCATTGCAAAATATAGCAAACTTTCGCCAGCGGCGGCAGTGATTGCCCAGGCGGCGGGCGCCGCGGCCATTGAAAGCTGGTGCGACCTGTTTTGTGCACGCTTGTCGGATAAACTGAAAGCTGAAACCGTATTTCTTCGTCCGCGGTTCAGCCCGGGATACGGCGATTTTGCTCTTTCCCATCAGCGCGATCTGTTTCGTGTGCTTGAGTGTCCAAAGCAAATTGGTGTGTCGTTAACAGACAGCTTAATGATGACGCCTTCGAAATCCGTTTCGGCGGTGATTGGCATCAGCAGTGAGGATACTCAATGCAATAAGAGCGGCTGTGAAGCCTGTGACAAACGGGAAGACTGTGCATATTCGAGAGGGTGAATTATTTGAACATAAAAGAAAAGATAGAAAACGGAATTGTATATTTTGACGGCGGTATGGGGACGCTTTTGCAGTCTATGGGACTTATGCCCGGCGAATTGCCGGAAATGTGGGGGCTGACCCATCCAGACAAAATTATCGCCGCTCATAAGGCTTATCTTGCGGCGGGATGTGATGTGATTGCAACCAACACCTTTGGCGCAAACAGCTTAAAGTTTAACGGAAAAGACCACATGCCCGACTTAAAAACCGTGGTGCAAATGGCGGTAATGTGTGCAAAAACTGCGGCAAACCAGGCCGGCGGAAAGCAGCGGTATGTTGCTTTGGACGTTGGCCCCACGGGAAAGCTCCTTGCGCCGCTGGGCGACTTGGGCTTTGAACAGGCCGTAAGCATTTTTTCTGAAACCATTCGCATTGGTGCAGAAAGCGGCGCAGACCTGATTTTAATTGAAACCATGAACGACAGCTTTGAAACAAAAGCGGCGGTGCTGGCAGCAAAAGAAACCTGCGATTTGCCGGTGTTTGTCACCAACACCTACGACGAGCAGGGCAAGCTCATGACCGGGGCGGACTGCGCCGCAATGGTTGCCATGCTGGAGGGTCTTAGAGTAGATGCTCTGGGCGTAAACTGCGGCCTGGGACCGGACAAGCTGGCGGCGGTAGTAAAGAGTTTGACGGAATTTGCTTCGGTTCCCGTTATTGTAAACCCCAATGCAGGGCTTCCTGCCTTTGACGGGGAAAAGACGGTTTACGACGTTGGGCCGGAGGAATTTGCCGGTGCCATGGCCGTCTTTTTGGATTTTGGCGTGCATGGTTTAGGCGGCTGCTGCGGCACAACGCCGGAGCATATTTCGGTATTAATTGAAAAAACAAAGGACAAAAAAGCGGTTCCGCTCATGGACAAAAACCGTTCTGTAATTTCTTCCTACACCCACGCAGTGGAGTTTGGAACGGTGCCGGTGTTAATCGGCGAGCGCATTAACCCCACGGGGAAAAGCGCGCTGAAAGCTGCCCTGCGGGAAAATAATTTAGAATATATTTTGAACGAGGGTATAGACCAAATGGAGCGCGGCGCACATGTGCTGGACGTGAATGCCGGCTTGCCGGACATTGACGAAACAGCCATGCTTTCCCGGGTGGTGTTCGAGCTGCAGTCTGTTTGCGGTTTGCCTTTGCAGATTGATACATCAATTCCCGAGGCCATGGAGGCGGCACTCCGCATTTATAACGGCAAGCCCATGATAAATTCCGTTTGTGGCAAGCGCGAGAGCATGGAGACGGTGTTCCCGCTTGCGGCAAAATATGGCGGGCTGATTGTTGGCCTTACGTTAGACGAAAACGGAATACCCGAAACGGCAGAGGGAAGGTTTCAAATTGCACAGAAAATTTATGACACTGCAAAAGAATATGGAATTCCCAAAAAAGATATTATTATCGACACGCTGGCAATGACCATCAGCTCAGACACCTCGTCAGCTTTAGCAACCCTGGGAGCCGTCAGCTTGGTGAAGAAAAACGGCGGACTGACCAGCCTGGGCGTTTCCAACGTTTCGTTTGGCCTTCCGCAAAGAGAACTTGTTAACACCACATTTTTTGCCATGGCGCTGGGCGCGGGACTTGACGCGGCAATTATGAACCCAAAAACCACAGGCATGATGAATGTTTATTTTAGTTTTAATGCGCTGCAAGACAAAGACCCCATGTGTGAAAAATACATTGCCTATGCTGCCCAATCGGACAAGCCAAAGCAGGAAGCAAAGGCAGAAAACAGCGGAAAACCTCTGACAGAGCAGCTAAAAGACGCGGTGATTAAGGGCTTAAAAGAGAATGCTGCTCAAATTACGGAAACGCTGTTAAAAGAGCAGGATTCTCTGTTTATCATTGACAACTGCATTATTCCCGCGCTGGATTTTGTTGGCATTGGGTTTGAGAAAAAGACCACGTTTTTGCCCCAGCTATTGATGAGCGCAGAGAGCGCAAAGGCCTCTTTCGACGTAATAAAACAAAGCATGAAGCCGGGAGCGGGACGGAAGAAAAAGTGTAAAATTGTAATTGCCACAGTTCGTGGCGACATTCACGATATTGGAAAAAACATTGTTAAGGTACTCCTGCAAAACTATGGGTTCGACGTAACGGATTTGGGCAAAGATGTGCCGCCGGAAACAATTGCGGCGGCAGTAGAGGAAACCGGCGCGGCTCTGGTTGGCTTAAGCGCGCTGATGACCACAACCGTTCCGGCAATGGAGGAAACCATTCAATTGTTGAAAACAAAAGCGCCCCATGTAAAAACCGTTGTGGGCGGTGCGGTGATGACCCAAAGTTATGCTGAGCAGATTCATGCAGATAAATATGCCCGAGACGCAATGGAAACCGTGCGGTATGCAGAGCAAATTGAACAGGAAATAGAATAAAATAAAACCATGCCGCAGCGAAACGCTGCGGCATGGTTTTATTTAATGGCTTCAAAAATTAAATCTTTTAGTTTGGGATGAATTTCGCGGGTTAAGCCGCCCAACACGTGCTGAGCATAGAAAAATGAAAGGTGGGTTTCGGGGTCGATAACAGCCAGAGCACCTGCCGCGCCGTCCCACCCAAATTCGCCCAAAGGGCTTATATTGTTGCCCGGAACATTTTTTATTTTTGTCCGCACGCCCAGACCATATCCATAGCCGGGCATGTGGCTAATGTTGGTTTTAAAATCCTTAGAAGAAGCGCCTTCTAAGCGGTTGGTGCGCATCTGGTCGATAGAATGCGGTGTTAAAACCCGGTATCCGTCTTTGGAAACGCCGCCGCAGGCCAAAGCATCTGTAAACAGCGCATAGTCGTCTACGGTAGAAATCAATGCAGCGCCGCCGCTTTCATAAACGTCTGAAATAAAAAAGAAATTTTCTTTTTCAATTTCTACCGGACGTTTGTGCAAAGCCTTGCCGTCATACTGGGCGGAAAGCCGCGCTGTTAAATCCGGCCGGCCGGTTCCCATAACGGAGTTTTTCATACCCAGCGGCGTAAAGATTTCATCCTGAATAAACGCGCTGAACTTTTTTGTGCTAATAACTTCACAAACCGCGGCCAGCACGTCGTGGCACAGGCTATAGTTAAAGTTTGTGCCTGGCTCAAACAACAATGGCTCCTGCGACAACGCGCAAATTGCCTCCCTGGTGGAAAGGTGCGGGTTGTTCGCCTTTGCTTTTTTTATGCTTTCACAGTTCGTGTCATAAGAAAAACCGCCCTGCATGGCAAACAGGTGCCAAATTTTTAACGTGTTTTTGGCTTTATGCAGCCCAGTCCCGTCGTTTACGGTGAGGTGGGCAAATTCCGGCAGAAAGTTTGACACAGGGGCATCTAAGTCCATTTTCCCCTGCTCAACCAGTCGCATGGCCGCGGTGCAGGTGATGACTTTGGTGGTGGAATACATAAAATATGTATCTGTGCCGTCAACTGTCTTTTCCCGTTTTGCATCTTTAAATCCGGCATAGCCGCGGTAAATTCTTTGATGGTTTTGATACACCGAAACTTCTGCCGCCGGAACAAAATAGTCTGTTTCCAAACGTTTTAAAAACACATCCACTTTTTCAAAATTCATTGTTACCCCTCCTTTGCCTTTTATCATACCGCGAAATAGCCCTGTTTGTCAATCAATTCTTGACAGGAACGTGGTTTTGGGGTAAAATAATATCAAGCAATTAACGAAAGAGGAGAAAGTCGATATGTTAGACATTAAATTCATCAAAGAAAACCCGGAACTTGTGAAAGAGAATATCCGCAAAAAGTTTGAAGACCACAAGCTGCCGCTGGTTGATGAAGTGATTGCGTTTTATGACAGAAAACGAGAAATTACAGGGAATGCGGACATGCTCCGCGCAAACCGCAATAAAATCAGCAAGGAAATCGGTGGGCTGATGGCGCAGGGAAAGCGAGACGAGGCTGAGGCGTTGAAACAAAAGGTAAGCGACCAAGCCGAGGAACTGAAAAGTCTTGCTCAGGAGGAATCTGAGCTGGAAGTGAAAATCAGAGAAATTATGATGAAAATTCCAAACATCATCGATGCTTCTGTTCCCATTGGTAAAAACGACGAGGAAAACGTGGAGGTGGAGCAGTTCGGCGCACAAACGAAGCCGGATTTTGAAGTTCCTTACCACATGGATATTATGGAAAAGTTCTCCGGCATTGACAAAGAGTCGGCCGGTCGCGTGGCAGGCGAAGGGTTTTATTACCTGATGGGCGACATTGCAAGGCTTCACAGCGCAGTGCTGGCCTATGCCCGGGATTTTATGATTGACAAAGGATTTGTTTACCACATTCCACCGTTTATGATTCGGAGCAACGTGGTGACGGGCGTTATGAGTTTTGAAGAAATGGACGCCATGATGTATAAAATAGAGGGCGAAGACCTTTATTTAATCGGCACCAGTGAACATTCCATGATCGGAAAGTTCATTGACACCATCACGCCGGAGGAAAAGCTGCCGCTTACGCTCACCAGCTATTCGCCCTGTTTTCGAAAGGAAAAGGGTGCACACGGCATTGAAGAGCGCGGCATTTACCGCATTCATCAGTTTGAAAAGCAGGAGATGATCGTGGTTTGCAAGCCGGAAGAAAGCATGGACTGGTTCCACAAAATGTGGAGCTACAGCGTTGAGCTGTTCCGCTCGCTGGACATTCCGGTGCGTACCTTAGAGTGCTGTTCCGGCGATTTGGCGGATTTAAAAGTGAAATCCTACGATGTGGAGGCGTGGTCGCCCAAACAGCAGAAATATTTTGAGGTGTGCTCCTGCTCAAATTTAGGCGACGCACAAGCCCGCCGTTTAGGAATTCGTGTTAAGGGTGAGGACGGGAAAAAATATTTGGCGCACACCTTGAACAACACGGTGGTGGCGCCGCCCAGAATGCTCATTGCATTTTTAGAAAATAACCTGCAGTTCGACGGCGTGCACTACAGCGTGAAAATTCCTGAGGCGCTGCGTCCTTACATGGGCGGCAAAGAACGGATTACCGAAGTTTAAAACACAGCAAGCGCGGAAGTAAACTTTCGCGCTTCAATTTTGAAAAAAGGAGATTTGAAATGAAAAAATTAACTGCACTCGTGCTTTCGGTTTTGCTTCTGTTTGGTACGGCGCCCCTCGCCTTTGCACAAGACCACGTGCAGGCATATTGGCCGCTGCACGACGAATATAACGCGGCGCTTTCCAGCGGCGACGCAGACAGGATTATTCAGGCGGTGAAAGCAATTGAGGCCCTTTATGCCCAGCCCCAGAACAAATCCCAGCGCTCCGCCGTTACATGGGGTCAGCAGAAATGCGCTCAGCTTTACGAGCAAAACGGCGACTTTGTAAACGCAAAAGCCTATTATGAAAAGTTTTTGGAAAACGTGACGTGGCTGAACAATAACGGCGAGAATTACGCTGACAGCATAAAAACCACAAAAGCCATTTTAAACCATTTGAGCCTTGCGCCCCAGGTGTATGTTGAAGCGGAGTATCCGGCGGACGTACCCCATTTCGGTGCAAAGCATGAGCCGGCAAACGGCGTGTTTTTCGGCACCTGTGACCCGTTCACACCGGATGAAACCGCTTTCCTTTTATATGTGGAATATTTTTCACAGACGGTGGAGATGTTTTCTTACCTCCTGCCGGGGGATAAATCCATTCCGGTGGAAATTGCCTGGAACGTGCCGGAAAATTTAGAGAGCTTAGAGCGTGTGGCAAGCGGTGAAAGCGACAGCTATATGATTGAAAACTTAAAATTCATTGCATCAGACGGCAGGCCGGTGCTTTTGCGGTTCGCCGCAGAGGCCAACTGCTGGGACATTCCGGAGGACGCAGAAAGCAGAAGATATTTTATTGAAACCTTTCAAAAGGCGTTTCGCAGGGTGTCAGATTTTGCGCGGCAATATGCGCCAAATGCGGCAATGCTGTTTTCGCCAAACGATATTTCCAACTGGAACACCAGCGCCCGGGAGTTTTATCCCGGTGACGAATATGTGGACTGGATTGGTCTTTCCATGTATGACAATTTAGACCCCAACGCAACCTTTGCGCCTGGAGACGGAGTAGACGCTTTTTATTGCCGGGGCCTGTTTGACAATCCCCTGGTTAAGGTGCGGGAAGTGATTGAAACGGTGAGCGCAAACAAGCCGATTTTAATCAGCGAGTGCGGTTTTGCCTATAATGACCCTGCTGGAAACCAGACGGAGGAGCATGCGGTTCGGAAACTGAAAGAATTTTATTCCTACGTCACCATGGTTTATCCCCAGGTAAAGGGCGTAATGTATTTTAACAAAGATATGGAGAAGGACTTTAGCCTGACAGGAAACGCCGCTTTGAGCGAGGCCTACAGGCAGGCGGTGGCTCAGAATGTGGCGCTTCAGTCTTCTGTTACGGGGAGCACACGGGGCTATACAAGATTTTCTACCATTAACGAATCGTTAGACAGCTTAAATCTTTCGGTATATGCGTCATATCCTACGCAGGAGCCGGTTTCTGTGTCTTACACCATCGACGGCGGGCACATTCCGTCAGAGGAAGCGCTTCCGTTTCGGGCGCGGGTAGATGTCGGCAGCCTTACGCCGGGAAAGCACACTCTGGGCGTGGCAATTTCCTGCGCGAACACCTATGAGACGTTTTTCTACGATTTTTATGTGGGGAAAAACGGTTTTGTGAGCACCGTTCCTTTTGAAAACGACATTGCGGTGACTGTAAACGGCGAAAGAGTGAAGTTTGACGCCCGCCCGCGGATTATTGACGATCGAACGCTGGTGCCGCTGAGAGCCATTTTTGAGGCGCTGGGCGCACAGGTTAACTGGAACGCGGACACAAAAACGGTTACTGCCGAGCGGCAGGAAACGCAGGTGAGCCTGACCATTGGAAGCAATGCCCTGTTTGTAAATGGAGAGCAAAAGACGCTGGATGTTCCGGCGCAAATTATACAGGACAGAACGCTGGTGCCTGTCCGTGCCATTGCAGAATCGTTTCGCTGCATCGTAGATTGGGACGGCGAGCGGCAAATGGTTATGGTAACTGAAAACTAATAAAAAAGACATGTAACTTTAGAGGAACGCCGATAAGGAGGTATCATTATGAAAATTGCACTTGCCTCGGCGCGTATGATTGACCGAGATATCAATTATAATTTGTCACAGTTGCAACGGTATATGAAAGAAGCCAAAGCAAACGGCGCAGACATCGTATGCTTTGGCGAAGCCTTTCTGCAAGGATTCAATGTGCTTTCGTGGCAGTATGAAGAAGATAGAAAAATAGCATTAACCACTTCGTCGCAGGTATTTATGCAAATTAAGGCGTTGACCAAGAAATTTGGCATTGACGTTTTATTTGGATATAACGAGCTTGAAGAAGATACCCTTTATTCATCCTGCGCTCTGATTGCAGACGGTGAAATCTTTCATAACTATCGTCGTATTTCAAGAGGATGGAAAGAATACTCTAAAACGGATGGACATTACAAAGAGGGTTCGACGGTTGAAGTCTTTGACTATAAAGGTAAAAAATGTGTCATTGGTTTGTGTGGTGATCTTTGGGATTACCCCGAAAGATTTGCGCTTGGAGAAGATCTTCTTTTGTGGCCCGTATATGTGTGCTGGACAAAAGAAGAATGGGAAAACGGCGGTAAACTCGAATATGCAGAGCAAGCGAAACTGTGTTGCGAGAATTCGCTATATATCAACTCCATTTGCGAGGGTGATGCCATCGGTGGTGCGGCTCAATTCTTCAGGGGAAACATTCCAAGAGAACTACCGATCCTCAAGGAAGGATTGATAGTCATAGATATTTAAGAGGTAGAACAACAAAGAAAAAGCAAAACGACATAGCTTTATGACTATGCCGCCCTGTGTGAATAGAATTACTTCCTTATGGGGTTGTAACTTTCGTTACATGTCTTTTTTATTATCGTTTGCTTAATTCTTCGTAAACTTCATTATAATAAAGCGCATTTTCCACAGGAGTGTTTGGCGGAATATGATTTCCCACCGCCATAAAAAAACCGGGACAGTTTTTGCCAATATCCATGCACCGTTTCACTTCGTTATAAATGTCCTCTTTTGTGCCGCCGAGCAAAATGCGGGTGTCCGCATTGCCGACAAAGGCATGGGTTTTGCCATATTTTTCGGCAATATAACGCATGTCTGTTGTGGGTTCCATGACGAAACCGTGAATGCCGCAGCCGGCAATGTCGTCGATAAACTCTGTATAAGTTCCATCGGACGTAAAAAGAATTTTCTTTCCGCTCTCAATTAAGGGAGCAAACATTTTTTTGTAATTGGGGAACACATATTTCCGATACCAGTCGGGATGAAGAAACGGGCCTTCCGTCCAGACAATGTCGTCGTGAATCATAACCACAGGCACGTTGCTGTTGGCAAGCGCCAAAAAATGCTGGCCGATCCAATCCGTATATCGGTTGGTGAGCTCGCCAAACGCTTTTGGGTCTGTCCCTGCGGCATATAAAAGCATTTCCCAACCGAACATTTCAATTAAACCAGAAATGCACGTGATATATATGCCGGTCATATGAACCCCGTCGGGATAATCGTTTACATTGTTCTGATAATGTTCTTCAAACTGCTTCGTCATTTCGCTGATTGAAATTTCACCGTATTCGTTTAATGGGTCAAAATTTAGAACGTCTTCAGGCTCGTGAAACGGACATGCCCTGTTATCAATGAAATCTGCACCTTCATCACGATAGGCTGCATGCCCCATGTTTGTTTTAAGCCCCGTCAAAAATCCGCTTCCGACTAAGGTAGACCACTTAAGGTCATAATTCCAGGCTTTCATAAAATTTCGTGAAGCGGTTTTCTTTTCTTCCTCGCCGCTTTTCTCTGTAACATTTGTGCCCAAAACCTTGTTAACCAAATCCCAATGAAACTCTGCGGAATATTCCGTTCTCGGCACCCGATCCGGCATTTCTAAGTTCAAAGCTGCCATTCCATCGCTGATAGACATTTGAATTCCTTCCCTTTCTTTTTACAATAACGGCGGTTATTCAACTACGCTGCTGTTCATGAGCGGCGCAACATACAGGTTAAAAATAAGTTCCTGTTCGGTAATTTCGCTTAAAGCAGGGAGGGGAAGCCGTTTAATGATATGGTACCCATACTCCGACTTTACAGGTTTGCTGATTTCTCCAATCTTTAAGGAATAAGCGGCTGTTTCAAAAGCGTCAATCATTTCCCCTTTTGAAAACACATATCCATCCGGATTGTTAATCACACCTGGATCTTCACCAAAGTCTTCAATCAGCTTGTCAAAATCCGCGACGGAGGCAGCTTGTTCATACGCCTTTGTTGCCGTGGCTTGCTGTTCGCTGTCTGTTCCGCTGCGGATTAAAATGTGTTTCGCGCAGATATAATCGGTTTCATAAGCATTTTGTACCTCACTTGCGCTGTAAACCGAGTCGATATACGCAAAGCCTTTTTCCTCGTTCTCCATTAAAAGGGCAAACGCGCCTATGGTAAAAGGAAGGTTTTCGTCATACTGTTCCAGCGCCAGGTTAATGGCCTGGTCGCTTTGCTGGGTCAGTCCCACTGAAGCCTTATCCGCGGCAACAGAAAGCACGGCGTTTTTTAAAAGATAAGCTTTGGTGCTGTTGGTTAAGTCCACGCCGGTTAGCTCGGGCGTTGCCAGAACATAGCGCATTGCTTCATATTCCGGATAGGTCACCGCCTTGCCGTTCACCGTCATGTAATCTGCGCGGTCGCAGACCAAAACGCTTCTCGTTCTGGGAACAAAATTTACGTTGTAGCCCAGGGCTTCAGAAACGAAGCGCACCGGAACAAACGTTGTGTCGCTTACAATGCAGGGCGCGGCGTCAAGAGCAGTTTCAGTTCCGTCTACATTTGCCGTGAGGCTGTCAATGGTAAGTTTAACCGTTTTGCTGTCTTTGCTAATGGTCACAGTCCTTGTATTTGGGTCCCAGGAAACAAGGCTGCCAAAGCTTTCCGAAACGGCACGGACGGGAATCATCGTCCTGTCATTTTGAATGAAGGGGGCAGCCAAAAGGGCATTGGTTTCCTTTTCATATTTGTCGATTGATGCATAGGTAGGTTTGTCAATAATAAATTCAACTGTTTTCGCATAGGCACAGGTGGAGAACATGAAAGTTACTGCTGAAAAAATAAGTGCAATTCGTTTAAACATAGTTCCTCCTAAAGCAGATAATCCGATATTTCATTTCGCTTAGGCGGCCGGCTTGCAGCCAAGTCTTCAGAAAGCCAGCTGATCAGCAAATCTTCTGAAAGCTCGCCGCGCTGAAACTGCGCATGCTTTAACGACGCTTCGGCCATCCAGCGTGCAAATTCGTTTTCCGAAAGCTGGCCTCTGCTCTTTAAATACCGGTTGTGTTTCGTAATTTTATCATATAGTTTCTTCACGCGGTCAGACCGGCTGTGTTTGCGGTATAGTCTGTGGGCACCAATTTTTTTGCAGGAAAAACCGTCTGCTCCCACTCTGTCGCAGTAGACCGAATCGCTTCTGCCTGAGGGGAAAAAATAACCGCCGCAGTGTTCACATTTTTTTAAAGGCTTACCGCGGCTCAACGCTGCCACAAGTTCTAAAGCCAGAAGATTTCGGGCAGATTCTAAATAAAACGCTAAAACTACTTCGCCGGAAACCGTTTCCAATGACATTTGAAACATTCTGTTTGTATACAGCTTGTCCGTTCTGCCTTTGTCAAGCGCACTGACTAAAGTTCGCGGCGAGTTGATATCCAATTCAAACAGCCTGTCCAGCTCTGTGCGGACCAGTGTTTGAAACGTGGATTCTTCAAAATCGTCAAAAAAAGTGTATGGGTTTATCATACTGCTCTTTTCACCGATTGTGGTAAGCGCCGCCCCAGCGGTAAACTCCGCCTTTTTCCTTCCTTCTGGAGCAAGAGTAATGACACCGTCTTTTAAGTACGCTTTTATCAAAATGTTTAGCCTTCTTTCAAAAAACTATATATAATAAAGATTACCATATTAAAAACGTACTTGTCAATAGTTTCGCAAAGAAAAAGCATTTTCATTACATTTCACATTTTAACCGATTTCGGAAACCATTTAATATTTTCTTTTCCAGTCTTGACACCTGCACCTGGGAGATTCCCAGCTTTTTTGCCACGTCGGACTGGGTTTTTTCAAGAAAATACCGCATAATGATAATGGTTTGTTCCCTTTGGGGCAAATCGGCCACTGCAGATTTTAAATCCAGCCTGTCTAGTAAATCGCTTTCGTTTTCTTTGCTGGGCAAAAAGTCTGCCAGGGTTTTGTTTCCATCTGCGCGGACAGCAAAAAAAGACTCCGGCGGCACAGAGGCCTCCCGTGCCTGAACAACCTCCTCCGGTGGAACGCCTAACGCTTGTGCAATTTCCAACACGCCCGGAACCCTGCCTTCTTTTTGCTGCACCTCCTCAATGACGCGGGCAGCCTCAGCGGCGGTGTGCTTTATCGTTCGGCTGACCTTCACCGGGCCGTCGTCGCGCAAAAACCGTTTAATCTCTCCCATAATCAGAGGAACGGCATAGGTGGAGAAGCGCAGGTTAAACGAAATGTCAAATTTTTCAATAGCTTTTAAAAGGCCAATGGCGCCCACTTGGTTTAAATCCTCGTCGTCGTAGCCTCTGCCGTAGAACCTGCGTGCAACGCTGTAAACAAGCCCCATGTTATCCTCAGCCAGCTTGTTTTTTGCCTTCTCGTCCCCAGACTGGGCCTTTTCAATTAGCTCATATGTTTGTTTGCTTCCATACTGTTCCACGTTTGCACCCCGCTAAACGCATACGGGGAGCTCGCCTGCGAGGCCGACTTTTTTTTGCATGGTAACAACGGTGCCTTTTCCCGGCGTGCTTAATACTTCAATGCTGTCCATAAAGGTTTCCATTACCGTAAAGCCCAGGCCAGACCGCTCTCCTTCCTCTGCGCTGGTATAAAGCGGCGTTCTCGCTAAGTCGATATTTTCAATTCCGCGCCCCATGTCGGCAACGGATATGATGGTGTTATTTTCGTTTAAAACGCAGGTAATATGTACGGTTCCCAAACCTCCCGCATAGCCGTGAACTATGGCGTTTGTAACCGCCTCAGAAACTGCGGTTTTAATGTCGTCTAATTCGTCCAGCGTGGGGTTTAACTGCGCGATAAATGCTGCAACAGCAGCCCGGGCAAATCCTTCGTTTTCCGATATGCTTAAAAATTCCAGTTTCATGCTGTTGTTCATCACGATATTTCCTCCTGAATTGTTTTAAGTGCGCCCTTTAACGAGTCGTAAGTGGCAATGAGTTTTGTAATTCCCGACATTTTTAAAAGCCTGTCGATGTTTCGGCTGCAGCTGACAATTGCTACGTTTCCGCCCATTGCAGTGATTAGCTTGTAACGCCCGATAACCACCCCAATGCCGGAACTGTCCATAAACGACAGCTTTGAAAAATCGAAAATTAAATTTTTTACGCCTCTGTTTTTAATCACTTCTTCCACCATGTCTTTTACCTCTTTGGCACTGTGGTGGTCGAGCTCGCCTGTCAGCGACACAATCAGCGTTTTGTTTTTTATTAATACTGAAATTTCCAATGTCTTTCCTCCTTTGATTGTATATCATCCTTTGAAAAAAGGAAATTTTTTACATATATACTTATTCTATCCATAGTATAAACAATCCTTTGCAAATTTATACAAACATTTGTCGAAAGGGAACAACTTTTCGACTTATTTAAACACAAAAAAATACCGCAGAATAATCTGCGGTAACCGTTAGAGGGGCTGTTTTGAAATTTTGCCCTGGAGCCTGGGGTATTTCTCCGGCGTGGGGCGCATTTTTTTTATCACGATTATGGAATGGGCAATGTCCGTTTGAGGAATGGTGTAGCGGAAAACGTCATTTATTTCACCGCCCAAAAGAGATATGGCATTTTTTGCGGCATCAAGCTCTTCTTTTATGTCGCCGCCCTTATAGGCCAGAAATACGCCGCCTACCTTTACATAGGGCAGGCAATATTCCGACAGTACATTTAACTGCGACACCGCCCGGGAAACGCTGACGTCAAACCTCTCCCGCAGGGGACTTTTTTTTGCCGCCCCGTCCTCTGCCCGGGAGTGGATTGTTGTGGTGTCGGAAAGTTTCAGCTCAGCAACAACGGCGTTTAGAAAGGTTAAGCGTTTGTTTAATGCGTCTAAAAGCGTTAAAGAAATTCCGGGGCAGGCAATTTTTAATGGAATTCCGGGAAAACCTGCGCCGGTACCTACGTCAATTACGCTTGCGTGTTTGCCGATGAACGAAAGTCCAAACAGGCTGTCGGCAAAATGTTTGGCTGCCACCTCAAAAGGCTCTGTGATGGCAGTTAAGTTCATTTTCTGGTTCCATTCTGAAAGCATGTCCGCATAGTCTGAAAATTGTGAAAGCTGTTCTTCCGACAACGGATATCCGGCTGTTTTCGCACACTTAGATAAAGTCGTCCGTATCATGTTTGGCCTTCTTTCTGTTTTTCTTTGCCCGTTTAATCACTTTTTTCACCTGCTCGGGACTATGAATGGCAGTAAACGCCGACGATTCTTTAACAAAGTTATGAAAAAACACATCAAGCCCCAGGCCATATACAATATCGCCGCCCAAAAACTTGCCGGATAGAAATAAATCGTTTTGAAAAGCCTCCGGCTCAACATCATTAATCGGAATGTCCACCGTTACCTTGTCCCGCAGGGTGTTAAACACAAAGCAGCGGTCGCTGGTCACAAAATATAAATTTCTGCTCAGACGCTTGTGCCTGTACCAAATCCGGCCAAAAATCAGATACAGCCCGATTAACAAAAACGTAATGCCGGACAGGGCAAAGGCCACGCTTTGGCCGCGGATCATCAGCATCATAGAGGAGTAGGCATAAGAGAGCAGGAACCCGCCGATGATTACCGTAAGCGGAATTAAAATAAAATCCGTCCGCATAAAGAAACGTAACGTGTCCGCCGTGCCGGACCAGAGAACTTCTTCGTCTTCTGCGAAATATTTGTTTTGAATTTCTTCTTTTGTCATAATGAAAACCTTTCGTTATTTATTTTTAAAACAAAAAGCGGCACGGAAAAACTCCATGCCGTAACTGTCAAACCGATTAAAAGGAACCCGACGAACGCTTATATCCCGAACCGCGCTTGGAGTCTAACCCTTTTTTCATGTCGGAAAGTTTTTCGTCGCTGTCCTGCTTGAACTTGGCCATCATATCCTCAAAGTTTGCGGGCCTGCTTTTTTTGGACCAGTCAATGTCATCCGGCTTTTTGGGTGGCTGATTCCGGGCGTTTTTCCTGGCTGCTGCGCGCTCTTCTAAAATCGCCTGCTTAATCGACAGGCTGATTTTTCCGCTGACGTCAACAGACAAAACTTTTGCCTTAATCATGTCGTTTTCTTTCAGGTGGTCGCGAATGTTCTTTACATATTCCAGCGCAATTTCACTGATGTGCACCAGCCCTGTTTTTCCATCACCAAACGAAACAAAGGCGCCGAAAGGCGTAATCCCCGTCACCTTTCCTTCGATAATCGTTCCCGGTTCTACCTGCATCTTAGAAGCTTCCTCCTTAATAAATTGTCTATCGTAAAAAATTATTTTAAACTGCTACCGCGTTATTTTGATGCGTCCACAAAGACCTTTTCGTTTGGCTTTGTAAATCCGAGTTTTTCTCTGATAACACGGCGGAGGTAGTCCTCTTGGTCAATGGATTCAAGCTCGGAATTTAAGTTTTTCTGTTCCTTTTGAGCGGCCTCAATTTTCGCGTCTACCGCGGCATTTTCCTCTTTCAGCTTTGCAAATTTAAACTGCTGAGAAATTAAAAGACACAACAGATAGACAAATAAAAGACAGACTAATATTCGTTTAAAAAATATTTTAAAATTTATTTTTTTCCCTGATGTTTTTAAACTACTTCCCATTCATTCGCACCTACGTTTTTTTTATTGCTTTCCGGGCTGTTCGAATTGATGTATGCATTTTAAAAGAGAGATGAGAAAACAGTTTTCGAAACACATAAACAACCGGGTGAAACAATGCTACTATACACTTATTAACCATTTTATACATAATTGCCAGCGGTGTCAATAGTATTTTGAAAAAAAGTTTAAAAAAAGCGGCAATAGCGTCTGTAATTTTCTTTAAAAAAGCAGAAATCAGGCGGGAAAGGGTCAGCTTGTAAAGAATCGCGCCCAAAATCGTGCCCAAAAATTCAAAACTCCTTACAATGCCGTTGCTGACGGTGAAGTTCACAAACACCATAATGGCGCAGGCAACAATGATGAAAATGCCGTCGCAGACGTTTAAAAGAAACACCGGACATTCTTTTTTTTTCCCCGCAATGGATAAAATGTCGTAAAACAGCATGATCAACCCGCCGGAAAGGGCGGAGTATAAGAACACATACACTTCATCGGTCATGGAAAAAACCATTTGGCATTACCTCGCAGTTTTGTTTTGCTTATTTGAGCATTTTTTTAAAAAAGCCCTTGTTGGCCCTGGCCGTTGAGCCGTCGCCTGTGTATTGAATTGCGTAAATCGTTCCCTCAATGATAAGCTCTCCATTTGCAACGTCCAGCTTTTGAATGTGGAGCTCCTCGCCCTCGACGATCAGAGTGTCGTCCTCAGTGAACAGAATGATTTTCCCCTCGTCAAAGGTATCAACGTCGGAAACGCCGGAAATCGACAATTTTTCCTTGTTTTCTAATATGAGATTGTGAATGGTATTTTGTTCCGCAGCCATGACAGCCTCCTAAATTAACATATTTTGTGTTAAAGTGTATGAAAATTCTGAACATATTATGACAGGTACAAATTATGGATTGACGGCACTTTCAATTAATGGTAAAATAATATGTATAAAAAAAGGAAATTAGAATGGAATAAAGAAAGGCAAAATTTATGTGGATTTGCGATAAATGGGAGGACTATCAGGTTTTAGACATTGCCTGCGGCCAAAAGGCTGAGGACTGGAACGGATATTTGCTTATCCGGCCGGACCCGCAGGTGATTTGGAACGAAAAACAAAAGCCCGGGCTTTGGGGCAAAGCACATGCCGTTTACCACCGGAAGAACACCGGGGGCGGCTTTTGGGACGTGAAAAAAAAGCTTCCCGAGAAATGGAGCGTGGCTTTTCCGCCTTTAGGCTTAAAGTTTTATATCAAGCCTATGGGCTTTAAGCACACGGGGCTGTTTCCAGAGCAGGCGGCCAACTGGATGTGGTTTTCTAATCTCATTCAAAACGCAGGCCGGCCGGTTAAGGTTTTAAACCTGTTTGCTTATACCGGCGGGGCCACGGCCGCCGCGGCGGCGGCCGGAGCATCCGTTGCCCATGTGGACTCGTCAAAGGGAATGGTTTCCTGGGCAAAAGAAAATTTAACGCTGTCAGGGCTTAAAGATAGGCCTGTGCGCTATTTGGTAGATGACGCGATTAAATTTGTGGACCGGGAAAACCGGCGCGGCAACCGTTATGACGCAGTGATCATGGATCCGCCGTCTTACGGCAGGGGGCCGGGCGGTGAGGTGTGGAAGTTAGAAGATGAGCTTTATATGCTGGTGCAAAAGTGTGTAAGCCTTTTGTCCGACAGCCCGCTGTTTTTCTTAATCAATTCCTACACAACGGGACTGCAGCCAGCGGTGCTGTCTGACATTTTAAAGCTAACGCTGGTGAAAAAGCACGGCGGAACGGTTTCGTCAGACGAAATCGGCCTGCCGGTTTCCGACAGTGATTTAATACTTCCATGCGGAGCGTCTGGCCGCTGGAGTGCAATTTAGAGAAAAGGGGAGAACGAAACATGTTAAACAATCAAAGAGTGCTGGTAGTGGACGACGATAAGAATATTTGCGAAATTGTTCGATTGTATTTGGACAAGGAGGGGTTTGAAGTTGTTATTGCAAACGATGGGCAGACGGCCATCGATTTGTTCAAGCAAAAGACTCCCTCTGTTGTGGTTTTAGACGTAATGCTTCCGAAAATGGACGGGTTCCAGGTGTGCCGAGAAATCCGTCGTGTGAGCAACATTCCCATCATTATGCTTACGGCAAAGGGTGAAACTTTTGACAAGGTGTTAGGCTTAGAGCTGGGCGCGGACGACTATATGGTTAAACCCTTTGAAAACAAGGAACTGGTTGCAAGAATTAAGGCGATTTTAAGACGGTATGACCCAAAAGATAATTCTGATAAAGAGGTTGTCTATCCCAATATTATCATCAATCTAACAAACTACGAGTTAAAAATTAACGGCGCATCGGTGGACATTCCCCCCAAAGAGCTGGAGCTTTTATATTTCCTTGCCACAAACCCTAACAAGGTGTTCACCCGTGAACAGCTTTTGGAAACCGTGTGGGGGTTCGACTATTTCGGCGACTCCAGAACCGTGGACGTGCACGTAAAACGTCTTCGGGAAAAATTAGAAAAGGCCGGCGAGAACGTGAACTGGCAATTAAAAACCGTGTGGGGTGTTGGGTATAAATTCGAGGTGAAATAATTTGAGACGCAGAAGCATTTACATACAGCTGTTCACGGTGACTATGGCGCTGTTTTTGGTGAGCTTCATCATTACGGGTACACTTTTGTTCAGCTTTATGGGAACCTACCTTACCTCCCGGCACGAAAAGGAATTAGATAACATTGCCCGGCAGGTGGTGAACATTACGGTATACATTGCCAGTACCAACGGCCAGCTGACGGCAGAGGCCTACCGCCTAAACATTAACGCGGTGGCTCAGTCTACCGACACGGAGATTTTTGTGCTGGATGAAAAGGGTGAGCTGGTGACAACCAGCATTGAAAATTTTGACGATAAAATAAAAGAAGAATATACCCAGGACATATTAGAGGGAAACGGCGCAACCTACCGCGGCTCTTTGGGCGGCATTTTTAAAGGAGAGGTGCTCACCGTTGCACGCCCAATTAAATATATGGGTTCCGTTGTAGGCGGCGTTTTGGTTAGCATCCCTACGCCGGAGGTCACAAGAATGCGCATTGAGGTGCTGAAAATTTTTGTTTTTAATGTGGCGTTTGTGGCGGTGTTTGTGGCAATTTTTGTTTACCTCATTTCAAAACGGATTACGAAGCCGCTTTCGGAGCTTACCTCTGCCGCAAAAAGCATTGCAGGAGGCGACTTTAAACGCCGGGTGAATATTGACACGGAAAACGAGTTCAGCGAGCTGGGCGACACCTTTAACAACATGGCAGACTCAATTGAGCAGCTTGAAAATATGCGCTCGAGCTTTATTGCCAACGTGTCTCACGATTTAAGAACGCCCATGACCACGATTATCGGTTTTGTGGAGGGCATTATGGACGGCACTATTCCGGAGGAAAAGCGCCAGTGGTATTTGTCTATTGTGCTGGACGAGAGCAGGCGGCTTTCGCGGATTGTGACCGACTTGCTGGACCTGAGCAAATTGGAGCAAGGCAGCTTTAACATTGAGCCGCGTGAATTTGATATTAATGAGCTTATGCGCCTGAGCATTATTAAGTTTGAAAAACGGATTACGGAGAAAAACATAAGCTTAACCGTTGGTTTCGAAACGGAAAATATGCGGGTAGACGCCGATAAAGACGCCATTCAGCGCGTGATTACCAACCTGTTTGACAACGCCATTAAATTTACACCAGAGGGCGGATTTATCGACGTGAACACCGGTGTAAAAGACGGCAGCGCCTATGTAAGCATTCAAAACTCAGGACTGGGCATTGAAAAGAAAGACTTAATGCACATTTTCGACCGGTTTTATAAATCCGACAAGTCCAGAAGTCTGGACAAAAACGGCGCAGGGCTTGGGCTTTATATTGTAAAAAGCATTATCCAGGCTCACGGCGAACGGGTGTGGGCGGAAAGCGAGCCGGGCGAGTTTACGCGGTTTAGCTTTACCCTTGCAAAGGCAAATGAAAAAAAGAAGAACGACGATAAGAAATTAATTGAGGAAGTATAATGGATTTAAAAATAATTCACACGGCCGACGTGCATTTCGACACGCCGTTTTCAGGGCTTTCGGAAACAGAGAAAGCAGCGGTGCGGCGGCAGGATTTGCGCACCACGTTTTCAACAATTATTTCTATGGCCCAAAACGCTGACATGCTGTTTATCTCCGGCGACTTGTTCGACGGCAGAACCGTAAGCCGCACCACACTGGATTTTCTAAAGCGGGAGTTTTTTAAAATAAAACATGTAAAAGTGTTTATCGCGGCGGGAAATCATGATTGCTTTCATGCAGACAGCGTTTACGCCACTTTCGATTTTGGCGAAAACGTTCACGTGTTTGGAACCGAACCCGAGGTGGTGGAAACGGAAAGCGCGGACATTTACGGCATATCGTTTCAAACTGCCAACGAGTTTCGGGAATTGCTGCCGCGGTTTCAGGTTAAAAATCCTGCTAAAATGAATTTGCTGGTGATGCACGGAAACTTAATGGGAGAAGGGTATAACCCCGTTCAGCTGTCTGACATAGAAACCTGCGGAATGGACTATGTGGCCTTAGGCCACGTTCACGCAGCAAGCGGTCTTAAGGTGCGCGGCACCTGTTTTTATGCATATCCCGGCTGTCCGGAGGGACGCGGGTTTGATGAAACAGGGGAAAAGGGTGTTTTGGCGCTGACTGTGAGTAAAGGACATGTGACGGCAGAGTTCGTTCCGGTTCAGCAAAAAATGTATGTAAGCACGTCTGTTGACGTAAGCAAAGCCGAATGTATGGAAGACATTGCAAAGCAGCTAAACGGCGCTTTGAAAGAACCGCAGAACATGTATCGGTTCCGCTTGACAGGAAGCAGCAGCTTTCCCATAGATACAGAAGTTTTAAAGAGCGGCATTGATGCCTTCGATGTTTCGGTAATTGATGAAACCGTTCCCGCTGTGGATTTAGAACAGCTGAGCAGAGAGTTTTCGCTGAAAGGCTTATTTACGAAATTTGCTTTAGAAGACAGGGCAAACATGGAGGCCGAAGCGTTTGAGCTTGCCTTTAAAACAGGATTTTCTATTTTAGAAAAAGAGGAACGCAATGAGAATTGATAAAATCGAAATCGACGGTTTTGGAAAATTGAATGATTTTTCGTTAACGCTCAGTGATGGCTTTAACCTGATTTTTGGCGAAAATGAAAGCGGAAAGAGCACGCTGTGTGCATTTTTGCTCTCTATGTTTTACGATATGCCAAACGACGGTAAACGGCTGGAGCTTTCTGAATCAATTCGGCGCAAATATAAGCCCTGGAACACAGATCGGTTTGGCGGCAGGGTGTACTTTACGCACGGCGGAAAACAATATATTTTAGAAAAAAATTTTGGCGCCACAAAACGGTCTGACAGGGCGCGGCTGATGGATGCCGCCAGCTGGGACGAGTGCGGAAGCCCGGAGAACGCCGGCGAGCGGTTTTTTGGTCTGGGACGGGAGGGCTTTTTAAAAACCCTTTACATTACCGCGCTGGGTGCTGACGTAAAAAGCACAGGAAACGAGGAGATTTTAACCCGGCTTTCCAATTTAGAAACCAGCGGCGACGAAGATATTTCATATGGAAACATTAAAAACGCTCTGGAAAAGGAGCAGTTTGCAATCCTAACCAAAACGGGCAAGGGCGGAAAGCTGGCGGCGTTAAGGGAACAGGAACGAAAGCTTCAGTCGGAGCTTAACACCGCTCAGCGATTTTATGAAAGCGTGAAAGATGAGGAGCGCCAAAGAACTGAACTTAAGGCGCAAATTGCCGAACTTCAGATAAAAATTCAGACTGCGGAACAAGCATATCAAACCGCCGCAGACCACGAAGCCTATCTTTCTCAAAAGCAAACAGCGGAAAACCGAAGCATGCTATTGGACAGACTCAGCAAGGAAAATGAGCGACTTTTAAAGCTGCAGCAGGCCGGGGCGGAATTGCTTGAAAAAACAAGGGCAGAAGTGACCTCTGAGGATATAAATCAGGCAAAAATTTTAGAAAAACAGCTGATTATTTTTGAAAATAAAAAAGAGGAATTGGAAACGCAAATGCAGGAGCTTTCCGAAAAAATGCAGTTGGGAACTGCAAAGAAAAAGCGCAGCGCCGGTATTGTTTCCGCTCTTGTTTTCCTCATTTTTGCCGTGGCGGCAATTGTGCTAAAAAATTGGCTGCATCCCATAATATTGCCGTTGGCTGGTCTGGCGCTTGCAGGTGTTTTCTTCTTTTTCATGACAAGCCGTGGAAAATGGGGCGGAGAGCTTGAAACCGCTCAGCAGGAGCTGGAAAAAGCAGACGGGCAAAGGAAAGAGTTGCAGTTGGCAGTTTCAGCGCTGTGCAAAAAATATGAAACAGACGGATTAAGCGCGCTATTTAACCGGGCTGCAGAGGATAACAGCAACACCGAGCGGTTAAAGGAAACGCAGCGCCAAATGAAATCCTGCGAAACAGAAATAAAGTCGTTAACTGAAAGCTTGTCGCGCCTTCCTGGGCAGGAGAAACGAGAATTCCCCCCGGAGGTTATCAATTATTCGGGCAGTTCGGCGTTAGAAATTGCGTCGCAGACGAAAGCGTTAAAGACGAGGCTCGAAGTGCTGACCCAAAAACATTACGACCTGTCTGTAAATTTGGCAAAACAGACGGCGGCAGACCGGACTGTTCCTGACATAGAGTCTGACCTTTTGGCGGTGTCGGAGCAGATAGAAGGCTTAACAAAACGCCATGCCGCTTTAGAAAAGGCGTCTGAATGGCTCGAACGCGCCCACGGAGAAATTAAACAGAATTACGCGCCGCGGCTGAATCAGAAAATGGCTGAAATTTTCTCGCGCCTCACCTTTGATAAATATTGCGGAGTGAAGCTGGGTGAAGCGTTTCGCTTAAACTATCAGAATGAAAACAACGAAATTGTGGACGCGTCGTATTTAAGCGGCGGCACCTACGATTTATTATATATTGCGCTGCGTTTTGCGGCGCTGAGCGTTTTGTTCGGCGAAACAATTCCGCCTGTTATTTTAGATGACGCGCTGCTGCAATTAGACGATTCGCGGCTTAAGGCGGCGGCAGATTTTCTAATCAACAGCGGCGGGTTCGACCAGGTAATTTACTTTACCTGCCACAAAACAAGCGCTAAGCTTTTTCAAAACGAGAGCATTCACAGAATGGAACTTTAACATATAGGAGGATGTATAAAATGGATTACAAAATTGAAACGAACTGCGTGCAGGCCGGCTATGAGCCAAAAAATGGCGAGCCGAGGGTGCTCCCCATTTACCAGAGCACAACCTATAAATATGACTCAGCCCAATATCTGGGCGATTTGTTTGATTTAAAAGTGGAGGGGCACATGTATACCCGCCTTTCTAACCCCACCATTGAGTGTGTGGAGAAAAAAATTGCGGCGTTGGAGGGCGGCGTTGGTGCGCTGTGCCTGTCTTCCGGTCAGGCGGCAAATTTGTTTGCGCTTTTAAACATTGCACAGTCTGGCGATAATTTCGTCAGTGCATCTGAAATTTACGGCGGAACGGTAAATTTGTTTGCTGTTACCATGAAAAAAATGGGCATTGAAGTGCGGTTTGCAAGCCCGAAAGACAGCGACGAGGAAATTGAAAAACTTTTTGACGAGCGCACCCGTGCGGTGTTTGGCGAAACTGTGTCAAACCCAGCGCTGGATGTGTTAGACATTGAACGGTTTGCACGTTTGGCCCACAGCCACGGCGTTCCGCTTATTATTGACAACACGTTTGCAACGCCTATCAACTGCCGACCCTTTGAATTTGGCGCAGACATTGTAACGCATTCCACCACCAAATATATGGACGGTCACGCAACCTGTGTTGGCGGTGCAATTGTGGACAGCGGAAATTTCGACTGGGCAGGCGGAAAATATCCTGAGCTTTCCGAGCCGGACGAATCTTACCACGGTGTAACCTACACCAAGGAGTTCGGCAAAGCGGCCTACATCGTGAAAGCCCGGGCGCAGCTTATGCGCGACTTGGGCTCTCAAATGAGTCCTATAGCGGCGTTTATATTGAATTTGGGGCTTGAGACGCTGCACCTCAGGGTAGAACGTCACTGTGAAAATGCAATGAAAGTGGCTAAGTTTTTAGAGGACTGTGACGACATTTCCTGGGTGAACTATCCGGGCCTTGCCTCCAGTCCCCAATATGAGCTTGCCAAGAAATATATGCCCCACGGCATTTGCGGCGTTATTTCCTTTGGCATTAAGGGCGGCAAGGAAGCGGCTGTGAAGTTTATGGAGAGTCTTAAGCTGGCCCAAATGGTGGTGCATGTGGCAGACGCCAGAACCAGCGTTCTGCACCCGGCCTCTACCACCCACAGGCAGCTCAGCGATGAGCAGCTAATCTCCTGCGGCGTGCCTGCCGACATGATTCGTATGTCCGTTGGCATTGAAAACTGTGACGACATCATCGGTGACATTCAGCAGGCTCTTTTCAATGCAAAATAAAGTTTTATTTGCAAACAGGCGGCTTTTGTGATAAAATAACAAGAAAAGTTTTTATTATAATAAGGGGAGTTTAACTTGGAAAACGTATTTGACATATTAAAAGAGCGCGGGCTGATTGCCCAAACCACCCATGAAGACGAAATTCGTGAGCTTCTCGGGAAAGAAAAGGTTACGTTTTATATCGGCTTCGACCCCACGGCAGACAGCCTTCATGTGGGACATTTTCTGCAAATGGTGGTTATGCGCCACATGCAGAACGCAGGCCACAGGCCAATCGCCTTAGTGGGCGGCGGCACAGGCATGGTGGGCGACCCGTCGGGCAGAACGGATATGCGCCAGATGATGACGGTGGAAACCATTAATCACAACTGCGAGTGCTTTAAAAAACAGCTTTCCTCCATTGTAGATTTTTCTGAGGGCAAGGCCATTATGGTGAACAACGCAGATTGGCTGAGAGACTTAAACTACATTGAATTTTTGCGGGACATTGGCTCCTGTTTTTCCGTAAACGAAATGCTGCGGGCAAAGTGTTTTCAAACGCGTCTGGAAAAGGGGCTTTCGTTTATTGAATTTAACTATATGCTTATGCAAAGCTACGACTTTTTGCAGCTTTATAAAAATTATGGCTGTAAGCTGGAGCTGGGAGGAGATGACCAGTGGAGCAACATTTTAGGCGGCATTGACCTGGTGCGACGCAAAGAGAACCAGCAGGTTTATGGCATGACGTTTACCCTCCTTACCACCAGCGACGGCAAAAAGATGGGCAAAACAGCGAAAGGCGCTCTGTGGCTTGACCCGGAAAAGGTTTCGCCATATGACTTTTATCAATATTGGAGAAACGTAGACGACGCTGACGTTTGCAGGCTTTTAAAAATGGTGACGTTCGTCCCAATGGATGAGATTCGTGAAATGGAAACATGGGAAGGCGCTGAATTAAACAAGGCCAAAGCGCGGCTGGCCTTCGAGGTAACAAAGCTTGTTCACGGCGAGGCAGAGGCGCTTAAGGCAAAACAAACTGCCGAGGGCATTTTCGGCGGCGCAGGCAGCGCCGGGGATATGCCGTCTACTGAGTTAAGCCTTTCCGAACTCGCAGACGAAACATCGCTGTTAGACATAATGGTTGCCGCGAAACTGATTCCGTCAAAGGGCGAGGGGAGAAGGCTCATTACCCAGGGCGGCGTGTCGGTGGACGATGTGAAGATTGCAGAGCCAACGCACACCATTTCAAAAGAAAGTCTTGAAAAAGGAATCGTAATAAAAAAAGGAAAGAAAGTATATCATAAAGTAACGGCGAAATAACTGATTTTAAATTAACACGGCAAGGGAGTGGTGAAATGCCGATTAAAATCCCGAACGACCTGCCGGCAACGGCGGTTTTGGAAAAAGAAAATATATTTGTGATAACGGAAACCAGGGCCATTACCCAGGACATCCGCCCATTAAAAATAGCAATTTTGAATTTGATGCCCACAAAGGTGGAAACAGAAACGCAGTTTGTAAGGCTTTTGGGCAACACACCGCTGCAAGTGGAGCTGGAGCTTTTGCACACCAAAACCCACAAGTCGAAAAACACGTCCCAGGAACACCTGTTAACGTTTTATAAGACCTTTGAAGAGGTGAAGGATAAAAAGTTCGACGGGCTGGTAATTACCGGCGCGCCGGTGGAACTGATGGATTTTGAAGAGGTGGAATATTGGGAAGAACTCAAGGAAATTATGGAGTGGAGCAAAACTAACGTTACCAGCACGCTGCACATTTGCTGGGGCGCTCAGGCGGGGCTTTACTATCACTATGGAATTCCGAAATATACCTTAGATAAAAAGCTGTTCGGCGTATACAAGCACAAGCTGGACAGAAAAACCGCAATTTTGTTCCGCGGTTTTGACGACGAATTCTACGTTCCCCATTCCCGTCATACAGACGTGAAACGGGAGGACGTGGAAGCCGTTTCTGACTTGAAAATTCTTGCCTCATCTGACGAAGCAGGCCTTTATGTGGCAGCCACAGATTTGGGCAGGCAGATTTATGTGATGGGGCATTCGGAATATGATGCGGACACGCTGAAAAAGGAATATTTCCGGGACAAGGAAGCGGGAAAAAAAATCGACTTGCCGGTGAACTATTTTGAAAACGACGATCCGTCGCTTCCCCCTAGGGTTACGTGGCGGTCCTGCGCCAATTTGTTTTATTCAAACTGGCTGAACTATTTTGTTTATCAAACAACCCCTTATGACTTAAATAAAATAAAATAAAAAACTTTAGGGTAGTCGAATGGCTACCCTAAAATTTTGTAAGTGATTTCATTATTTTAGTCAAAATCATGTTCAAAAATGTTCAATCCATAAGGCGGATACCACATTATATTCATCGGCCTTTCAATTTTCCCCACGGTATACCATTTCTCAACGATAAATACATGAGAATCTTCCTCGTCAAATTTTCCAATAAACAGAAAATCTACATCATAAAAATCGTCAACCTGTGTTTTCAGCCAATCATCTGGTACATTTCCTTCTATGGCAATATCACGTGGGCAATTATCAATTCCAGCATATTCGATGACGTCCCAATTATATAATGTAGCATTAATATCATTGGCGCGAATTGCGACATCACCATATTTTTGCACGTAATTATTAATATTAAAATCTTTTTCTTTTATTCCCTGTTTGAATGGAATTATCCATAAAAGCACAATTTCAACAACCAATACAAGTAAAATCACCAAAAAATATTTTACTATTCGTTTAATAAATGACGTCATTTCAAAGTTATTCATCGTTTAAATCCCCCATTTTTAATAAAATTTAATCCAGGAAACACCTTTGCTTGCAACCGGATATTTATATTTGTGGGAAGCACTAAGCGGCGTGCTTTGTCGCCCTATTGCATTAATATATTTTCCTGAGACATTAGCATATTCCGTTCTTCCATTAACAGCAAATGCTACACCGCCAACAGCATCTACCCATTTTTGCGCAAAATTATTACCCCATTCTCCATTAACGTCTGTTCCGGTATTACACGCGTAAAACGTAGCTGTAGTAGAATAAAATGCAGCAGGGATTAATCCACCTATCCAATTATAATCTAATGAAAACCTAGAACGGTCTGCATTACCATAGCCAAGTTCAACACTTCCAATAAATCCATGTGAAAACATGGTTACCGTTCTAACTTTATCATTTTTTCTCGCTTGAGTCAGCTCCCAGACGGTTGTTGATTTTGAATTTAAATAATTTTGTAATTGATCTGAATTGTGAATCATAACCAATCTTACGTCCAAATCTTTAGCAGCGCTTCTAATTAAATTAATGTCTTCATTCGAATAACCTATATCGCTAACAATCCAGGTTATACTTTCATTAGTATTCGCTTGCATATCTTGAATTTGTTTAACAGCAGAAGCAATGAATTCAAATGGCCAAGGATCATCAGAGCCATATGCACCACCTGAAATTACGATTTCTTCCAGCCCCCACGGATCCACAAACTTCAATGGATTATTCTCACAATAAACATACCAGTTAGAGCCGCTCTTTGCCGGGTCCTCACTGATAAACCTGCCGAGCTTGGGGTCGTAATACCGGTTTC
>NZ_JACRSU010000005.1 GCF_014384785.1 Congzhengia minquanensis | reverse complement strand
CAAAAAGTAACGTGGCGCCTACGCTGTTCGCTTGTAAACGCGCTCACGACGCTTTGGCTTGCTAACAACTTTTTGCGGGTGCGCCTGCGGCGTAAAAGATATCTAAATTGTTCACTATTTCCAACAAAGCGAACACACCTTATGACGTGCTCTTTTTCGTTATACAATCAAGCCGACGCGGATTAAACGCATCGGCTTTAATTTTTACAAATTTGCTAAATCAATTTTTCTGTTTTTAAAGTAATATTCTTTGTCGTGTTCATTAATTTTACGCAGTATCCTGCAAGGATTTCCAACGGCAACAACGTTGGGCGGCAAATCCTTTGTTACAATACTCCCTGCGCCGATAACAACATTATCTCCGATAGTAATTCCCGGTAAAACTATTACACCTGCGCCAAGCCAGCAGTTTTTTCCGATATGTACCGGTGCATTATATTGATATGCCTTTTCTCTCAGTTCAGGCAAAATCGGGTGTCCCGCCGTTGCAATGGTAACATTCGGCCCAAACATGGTATAGTCCCCCACGTAGATATGCGTATCGTCTACCATAGTTAGATTAAAGTTTGCATAAATATGATGTCCCCAATGGCAATGCGCACCGCCAAAATTTGCATGGAACGGTGGCTCAATATAACAACCGTCACCGATTTCGGCAAACATTTCTTTCATCAATTTCTGCCGTTTTTCAAACTCAGTTGGACGTGTCATGTTAAAGTCGTAAAGCCGGTCAAGGCATTTTGTCTGCCGCTTCAAAATTTCATCGTTTCCGGGCAAATAAAGCTCTCCCGTGTGCATCTTATCTTTCATACTCATAGCTCAGTTTCCTCCAAATATAGGGTTATAAATCATATTCCGTCTTTTCATGTTTTAATTATCTTAACACAGATACCATTAAAATGCAAGCTTGCATATGGAGATAGCAACTATAACATTGCAATCCCTGCTTCTATGTGATATAATGCCTTTAAATGTAGACGACAAACAGAAAGGCTGTGTAAAAATGCATAAAAACCGATTTTGTGCCCCTATGATGCTTATGATGGACACCGGTATGATTACGGAAGAGGGCGCGCTTGAAGCAGCAGTAAAAGACATTGCAGAGCACGGGTTCGATGCCGTTTGTATGGAATTTCGAAACTGCATTTTGTCGGAGTCAGACCCCTTAGGCAGAAACGCCATGGAACGTGTGTGCGCCGCCGCAGAGGCAAACGGGATAGACGCTGTAAAAACAATTCCTGCACAGATGACAGATTGTGTGCGCAAGGATCCGACTATAAGGCGCCGAATTTCAAAGGCATGTCATGCCCGTGTGACAGACGGGTATTTTCGCGCTGACCTTCCGACAGCAAAAGGTAAGGCTGTAAAAATTATAAAGGCATTTTTTACAGACGGCGCGGTTAAGGACGTAACAAATCAGATAAATTGCCGCTTTGAGCTTGACGCACAGCCGTATATGCAAGGATTGTATCAAGAAGACGGAACGCTTCTTATCTATGTGGAGTTTGAAACCGACGAAATTGATTATGCCTATGAGGGCATAAAAACTTACATAGAACGCCATATTTCCCTTTACGACGGGCTGACCCTTTCGGGCTTTGCCTTGGATGAATTTGGTGCGGGGACAAAGCTGGAGCACGTATACCACACAGGGGAATGGTTTTTAAATCGTTTTTATAAGGAATTTGGCTACAGCTTTCAAGATGTGATTTATAAAATGGACACACCGGCACCCGGCGCGGCAAAGGTGCGGCATGACTATTATTACTTAACATATCTCCTTACATATGAATTTCAAAAAACAGTGCGGGACAGCTTTGAAAGGCAGTTTGGAAAAGAGATTTTCATTGGATTTCACAACACCTGGTGGGGCGAGGGAAACTCCGGCGATTTGTGGGCCGGAAATATTGGCTATTTCGGCCTGACAAAAGCGTTAAGCGGCGGTTTTGTGGACGCGCAGTATGACGCGCAGAGAACCATGCTGTCTATGACGTTGCTCAGCGAATCCTTAGCAAAATATTCCGACACGGGAATCGCCTATAACATGTGCTGGGACAGGTTTCCCAACCACGAAAAAATGGACTATTACCACCGCTACCTTGCCATGCGCAACGTCCGCTGGATTGGCCACGGATATGGCAGGACCGGCAGTTTCGGTCCGGGCTATCCCCATCACAGCACTTGGGAGGACGCAAAAATATGCACTATGAGGGAACGGAAAATGCAAGCGTTTTACAATGGCGCAGTATCGAAACCGAAGGCGGCGTTATTATACCTTTGGCAAGGGCTTTCCTATTTTAATGACAGTTCCATTCACTTTCACCGGCTGGGTATGAAAGCGTTGCTTGAAAAGGTGCAGCTTGCAGGAAATGAGCTTGACGTAATTTGCAGGTTAGACGAAGACACAGCAGACTATGACGTGCTGTTCCTGTCCTGGCCCGCCATGCTTCCCCAGGGTATGATGGAAAAAGTGGAACAATTGGCAGAAATGGGGAAACAAATCATTTTCATTGGAACGCCTGTATTTTGTGACACCGCAGGAAACGACTTGTCAAAACGATTTGAAACCCTCACCGGGTGCAAAGCCGGGGAACGGACTGCGTATGCCCAGGATTATGAATATGCTGCAAATGATTTGTGGTTTACAAAGCATAAAATTCCCATGCAGATGTTTCCGCTTGAGCCGAAATTGGCGGAAACAGTTGCGGCAATAAACGGCACTGTGTGCGGAGTAAAAAAGGGCAGCGTTTCGTTTTATTCCTTTGAGGCGGCGCTGACAGAAACGTTTGACAGTATCCTCCGTATGCTGAAAGTAAATCAAAATCCGTTTGTGCAAGACGGTGTGCTGTCAAAGCTGGCATATGGAGATGGATTTGAGATTTTCTGCCTATGCGGCATTTGGAGCAAAAAAATAACGGGCACGTTCTCCTTTAAAGGCCATGAATTTCAAGTAGATAACGCAGATTTTGTGGGGATTAAGGTATATGATAACGGTGCCGTAACCATTGCCGCACCTGCAAATTGCACTGTTTTTGTGGACGGTGAGAAAATAACGCCGGATATCATTGTTTAAAAAACCCGGGCTGCAAATAAAAGCAGCCCGGGTTTTTCAGTCTTCCGTCAATATGCTCCGTATGGTTTTTAGCTCCTGCTCCATAATTCCAGCGGAACGGAGAAAATTTTCACTTTTCTGGTTCACGGTGTCTCCCGGATAGGCGTCCAAAGCCTTTAAAAATGCCTGAAACAGCTCGGAATTCCGGCTGCGCTCTCCCCATATGGAAAGGGACGTCAGCTCATAGTCCAAATATAAATCGTTTTCCGCCATGCCCAAAATCGCACAGAGCAGAAAAATCAGCGTTCCGGTTCTGTCGGCACCGCCCCAGCAATGAATGTAAAACGGATAGTTCTTTTTATCAGTAAACAGCTGGAAAACCTTGCGGCAAACGTCCTTTTCGCTGTCTGACATAAATTCGTCATAGGCTTTCACGGGAATGAGGCAAAAATGAATATCCGGCCCAAGCGCGGAACAGGTGACCTTCCCAACTGCCTCGCCCCGCAAATCCAAATCGGTTTTCATGTTCAGGTCATGCAGCAAGGTGTTTTTGCCGGAAGCTGTGATGATGTGGTGAAACTCCATTTCACAGCCGCGAAACACAAGCCCTTGCCGGATTCGTTTTCCACCGGGCAATGGCCAGCCGCCAATGTCCCTCACATTGCTCAAGCCTCCGACGCCAATCCAGCGGGGCGGCGTAAGCGCGGTGGTAAAGCAGTATGTATCGGATGCGCAGACGGTTTCTCCGTTTTTCAAAGCACAAACCCTCCAATAATAAGTCTGCCCCAATAAAAGATTGTAAACTTTAACCGTGCCACTGCATCCGCGGAAGGTTTTTTTAGTTTGAAAGTTCTGATCCGCAGAAAGCTCAAGCCAGGTTTCAAAATCGTTGTCTTCATCAAAATCAGCCGACCAGCAAAATGATACAGGCGCAGGATTCGTGTTGTCGTCCCCCTGCTTTACAAGGTTCAGCCAGTCAATTTTTAAATTTTGACCGGCGTCTCGTTTGCCGGCAGTTTCCATAAACGTCTGCTGTGCTTCTGTCGTCTGGCTTACCACCTGGCAGTTTGCCGGTTTTTTTAACAAAATCTTCATACCAATGAAACCTCCCTCAAAGTTGTTTTATCATACCACAATTTTATTTTCCTGTCAACAAACAATCAAAATTGTTAATTTTTCACAAAATTCCAGCAATATTTTCTATTACAAAGCTGTTGAAATCCGTCGTAAAATATGTTATACTTTTCCATGTCATAAAAAATTTACAAATGGAGTTGAGAAAATGGAAAAGTTTTTTAAGCTGAAGGAACACAACACAACGGTAAAAACAGAAATTGCCGCTGGTATCACCACTTTCATGGCCATGGCCTACATCTTAATGGTGAACGCCGGCATGTTCTCTGAGCTGGGTGTTGTGTCGTACAATGCAATTTACATTGCAACTGCGATTTCAGCCGTAATCGGAACCTTGCTCATTGGCCTTTTGTCAAACCTGCCCTTAGCGCAGGCTTCCGGCATGGGACTAAACGCATTTTTTGTCTACACAGTTTGTATGGGCATGGGCCTTACCTATGCCAACGCACTGACCTTGGTCCTGCTTGACGGTATTGTCTTCATTCTTTTAACCGTTACAGGATTAAGAAAGCTTATTTTCGACGCAATCCCCAAATGTGTGAAAACAGCCATTCCGGTAGGTATTGGTCTGTTCATTGCATTCTTAGGCCTTCAAAACGCTGGCCTGATTGTAACAAACCCGTCCACAGCAGTATCTTTAGCCTCCTTTAATCTTTTAAACGGAACTGCAACATGGGCAACGGTTATGCCCTTGCTGGTAACAGTGTTTGCTGTTATTTTGATTGCTGTTCTTGCATCTAAAAAGGTAAAAGGTGCGGTGCTGTGGGGCATTATCGGCGGCTCTGTTTTATACTACGTTTTAGGTTTTACCATTCCTGGCTTTTATGACGGATTTGTTCAAAGCCTTTCGTTTAACCCGCTGACCGCATTCGGCGATTTCGGCAGCCAGGCATTCGGCAAGGTGTTTACAGAAGGATTTGATTTCAGCGCCTATCTTGCCGGCCATTCCATGGAAAGCCTTGTTATTTTGATTATTACAACCGCTTTGGCATTTTGCATGGTGGACATGTTCGATACGCTGGGCACACTGTTCGGCGCATGTTCACAGGGTAACTTGTTGGATGAAGACGGCAATGTTCCCAACATGAACCGTGCAATGCTGGCAGACGCCATTGCAACCACAACTGGCGCAATCTGCGGAACGTCTACAGTAACCACATTTGTGGAATCCTCTGCAGGCATTGCTGAGGGCGGACGGACAGGCCTTTCTTCCATTGTTACTGCCATTGCGTTTTTTATTGCCATGTTCTTAAGCCCCATTGCAGCGCTCATTCCCGGCAACGCAATTGCTGCTGCACTGATTTATGTCGGCGTTTTAATGGCAAGCGGTGTGTCGAAAATCGACTGGAAAGAAGCAGATTTTGCTGTTCCTGCATTTTTAACACTGGCAATTATGCCTTTTGCCTATAACATCAGTTATGGTATTGCATTCGGCCTCATTTCCTATGTCTTCATCAAACTGTTCACAGGGAAGACAAAAGAAATCAATGCCGGAACTTGGGTTATTTCTGTTTTGTTTGCAATGATGTTCTTCTTAACGCATTAATCATTTTTTAGGACAGCCGAAAGGCTGTCCTTTTTTTATTTTTCTTTAGCCAAAGACAAAAACAACCGCAAACGCGGTTGTTTTTTTGTATATCTGTGACAAAAAGGCTTTACACTGTGACAATGATGTGATATAATGTAACCAATTTTATTGAAAAGGGGGATTTAATGGTGAAAACAGCATTAAAAGCGCTTTTGGCTGTGACGATTTGTGTGACATGTTCCGTGGTTGTTTTAGCGGCAGACAGTGTTTCGGTTTTTGTAAACGACCAGCCAATATCTGCGGAAGCGTTCATTCAAGACGACAGTACATACGTTCCGCTGCGTGCCGTGAGTGAGGCGCTGGGCGCAAAGGTAGAATGGGACGGGAGCACCCGCAGCGTTTATATAGAAACGTCGGAGGAAACTGTTGTTCCCAACATAATTGAACAGGTCAGCAGCAGCGTAGTTGCCGTTGTAGGAAATTATGTGGGGGCAGGAGCGGCGTCCTACAGTGAATATTACTCGTTTGGCACTGGCGTAATTATCAAAAGCGGCGGCGTAATTTTAACAAACGCCCACGTGGTGCGGGACATGGAAAATCTTACGGTAATTTTTAAAAACGGTGAAAGCTATTCGGGCATCGTGCAGTATCGAGACGACGTTTCCGATATTGCAGTGGTGAAAATTGACAAGCTGGGCTTAACGCCCATTGCCATAGGTTCTTACGACGATCTGCGCGTGGGCGAAACCGTCATTGCAATTGGAACGCCGCTGTCGCTTACCATGCGGAACACCGCAACAAAGGGCATTGTCAGCGGAAAAGATGTTTCTGTTCCCGGCGAGCACTTTGCATTTTTGCAGTCAGATGCGGCAACCAATCAGGGAAATTCCGGCGGTCCGCTGATTAACCTAAAAGGAGAGCTGGTGGGGATTAATTCTATGGGTGTGCAAAATGCCGACGGCGTTTCCTGGGCCATTCCCTCCGACACGGTGCAGTATGTTTTAAAACAGTTTGAAACCAATGGCAAGGTGAATTATCCCGATTTGGGCGTTACCTTTGAGCAGTCGTGGGAGGCGAACATCGGACTGCCCACAACGAAGGGGCTCAGCGTGAAGTCCGGCGCAAACGGCGGTTTGGCGCAGGGGGACGTGGTGACGCAAATCAACGGCATTTTGGTGCATTCGTTCACTGAGCTGCACGAAGCATTAAAAGACACCTATACCGCTGGGGACATTTCCGTAACAAGAATTCGCGGAGATGCTGAAGAAGTTGTTCAAGTGACGCCGTCACTGAAAAATTAAATTATAAGAAAAGAGGGGTTTGTATGAAAAGAAAGTTATTAAGCGTAATTGTTGGGTGCATCCTGTGCCTTTCGTGCTTTACAGCATTTGCAGACGGCGCGGAAAAAGTGGAAATTCAATTTGCTGTCGGCGACAGTGTATTATCCATCAACGGCCAGAACATAGAGGTTGAAACGCCCTATATCGTTGGCGAAGGCACCACGCTGGTGCCGCTGCGCGTAATTACAGAAGCGTTTGGCGCCCAGGTGGATTGGGACGGTACAACGCAGAAAATTACGTTAACCTATCCCGACG
Organism: Congzhengia minquanensis; assembly: GCF_014384785.1. Lineage (NCBI taxonomy): Bacteria > Bacillati > Bacillota > Clostridia > Eubacteriales > Oscillospiraceae > Congzhengia > Congzhengia minquanensis. The sequence continues at coordinate 183,533 of NZ_JACRSU010000005.1, read as the reverse complement.
TAAACATTGTTTTGCACATTAACAGCAAAGTCGCCCAGGTGAATGACCACAATGAAACTTTGCCCGAGCCGCCAGCCTTGAGTGCAAATGGCATTACCATGGTTCCGCTGAGGTTTATTTCTGAAACCTTTGGCGCAACCGTTGGGTTCGACGGGGCAACCAGCCGTGTAACCGTAACGAAAGAAGCCATACATAACGATACGGTACAGGGAAAAACAGAACTGGCCAAAACCGGAGACAGTTATTTTAAATGGAGCATTGATACCCCGAAAAACATGTCTATTGACTATAGAACGTCCAACGGCGATTCGGTTTTTTATATGGACGGATATGAAAACCGGTTCAGCGTTACGGCAAATTATAGCAACCCAGAAAAGGGGGATATTCAGGAAGCATTAAGTAACTTAAAGGATTTGGCGGCGGGAACCACTTTAATGAAAGCGGAAACAGGCAAGGACAGTCAGGGTAACGAATTTGCCCATGTAAAATGCAAATCCAAGGAAGAAAACGTTGAACTTAAGATGATTTATACCAAAAAGTTTGATTATATCGTTTCATCTGTTGTGTCATTAGACACGCCGAAAGAGGATGTTGCAAAAATTGACGAGTTGTTTCACAGCTTCAGTACGTGGGACGGCTCAGGCGAAGACGTTTATAATTTGTCTACAGTAGATCCCGATGGCTATTACTTATATGAAAACAACAAATTTAAACTCTCGGTGCGTGTTCCTGCCTATCTTTGCCTAAACGAGAACAGCCAGGAGGAAAATGTTTTGGAATTTAAAAGCAAAAGCTATGAACATCAGAACAGCAGATGTAGTATTGCGATTTTTTCCAAAACAGAAAACTGCACGGCAAAAAAACTTGCGGATTTAGACAAAACCTCGAATTGCGGCCGGCTGAACCCGAATTTAACCACATTTGAACAACTGCAAAATTATACTATTTCCGGTATCAGCGGGCTGCGGTATGGATATACCGTTAAAAACTCTGTGAATGATGACAAATCGTTTGCCGATGTTTTCTTTGAACTGGGCAATTATGTGTACAACATTGCGGTGGAAACCAGCGAAAAGGATACGGCAATCATTGAGCAAATTCTTCCCACTTTTAAAGTGGAAAAATTAAGCCGAGATGAAATCGGCGACATGATGCGCAATGACCCCGACTTTTCAAGGCCGCTCAGAGTGGATTTAAAATCAGTTTCTTTTGAACTTCCGGGTTCATGGCAAGAAGAAACCAATCAGGATATCTCTGATAAATCCGGACGGTATTCGGCATTTGACAGAAATACCGCTTCGCTCATTATGTTCGAAATTTATGCTAATGAAACTGCTGTGCCGGCAGCAACGGTTATGAACTATGTGAAAGATTCCATGCTGAAAGACTCAGCATTTAAAAACACACTGATAGACAAAGTGGAAGGAGTTACTTTAAACGGCGTAACGTTTCAGAAAATGCAGCTTAAATCGGTAAGCGACGACGGAGAAATCCTTTATGCTACAATTTATATCGGTGTTTCCAAGGGAAAAGTAATCCAGATAACGTTATTGGAGCCGGAACTTTTTTATAGCGGCAAAACAGGATTGAAGGTATCTGAAGTACTGACCAATATGACAGTAAAATAGCGTTAAAATAAATGTAACCTCATATACTCCTTATCGGAGTATATGAGGTTTTTTACTGAATTTTGTTTTCAATCAGTTTGATTTTTGTGGCACAAAGGGAATAATCCGCGATGCAAGCTCGTCAATGGCCATGGTCTGCAGCCAAATTTTACCAGGACCGGTAAGCGTGGTGAGCGCCAGGCCCTCGCCGCCGAACAGCAGGTTTTTAAACCCTTTTACAAATTCTACCGAATAGGTAACCGTGCCTTCAAAGGCCGCAACGTTGCCCGTATCCACCTTATAGGTTTGGCCGGGGGCCAAGTCAATTTCGCGGATGGAGCCGTCCAGCTCGCAAAACACCTTGCCGTTGCCCTTATACCGCTGAAGCAAAAATCCCTCTCCGCCAAAAAGGCCGCCCTTAATCCCAACAGTAAAGTCGGTGGTTATTTCAACGTCTGGCTCTGAGCAAAGGAACGCACCTTTCTGCGCCACAATTTCATACCCGTTGCCGATTTCAAACATTTTAATTTCTCCCGGAATGGTGGCGGAAAACGTAATCTCTTGTCCGTCGGTTCTCGCGGTGTAGGTGGCAATAAACAGCGAATCCCCCGTTAGCAGGCGACCTAAACCCTTTAACACACCGCCTTTGGCGTTGGTCATCATGTCAATTTGGTCCGTCATCCAGCACATGCCTCCAGACTGGGTGCAAACGCTTTCCCCGCGGGAAAGCTTCATGGTTACAGCGGGCAGATTGCCGCCCCAGATTTCATATTCCATTGTTTCAACCTCCCTGTTAAAATTTTTTAAATTTTTATGTTTCTTTCGTGAAAAAATAGACAAAACATGTTTTATATAGTATAATATAAATGAAATAGATTGTCAATATGAGTTGAGGGAGCAGTGCACATGGAAACGAGAGTGGCGGTCATCGGAATTGTAGTGGAAAATGAAAACTCCGTGCAGGAACTAAACACTGTGCTGCACACCTATGGAATATATATTATCGGAAGAATGGGCATTCCTTACAGGGAGCGGGGCGTAAATATTATCAGCATTGCGATCGACGCGCCGGAGGAGGTTATTTGTGCGTTATCGGGTAAAATCGGAAAGCTTCCCGGCGTCAGTGCAAAAACCGCATATTCCAATTTAAAGTAATAACCCCGGCCAATGCCGGAATTATATAAAATTTAACTGACGGGAAAGAGGGTTCTGACCCGGAAGAAAGGATGTTTTTTTATTATGTATAACCCAAAATCGTTAAAGGCGGAGGAGTTCATCGACCACAACGAGGTAGAGGACACTTTAAACTACGCCGAACAAAACAAAAACAATGTGAAACTGATTGATGAAATTATTGAAAAAGCAAAGCGGCGCAAGGGCCTTTCCCACCGGGAGGCGTCTGTGCTCATGGCCTGTGACCTTCCGGAAAAGATTGCGGAGTGCTACGACTTGGCAGAGCAGATTAAAAAAGATTTTTATGGGAACCGAATTGTAATGTTTGCGCCCCTTTACCTATCCAACTACTGTGTGAATGGGTGCGTATACTGTCCCTATCACATGAAAAACAAACACATTGCCCGCAAAAAGCTGACACAGGAGGAAATCGTCCGCGAGGTGACGGCCCTGCAGGACATGGGGCACAAGCGCCTGGCGATTGAAGCGGGGGAACACCCGGAAATCAACCCAATCGAGTATATTTTAGAAAGCATCAACACCATTTATTCCATCAAGCATAAAAACGGCGCAATCCGGCGGGTAAACGTGAATATCGCAGCCACCACCGTGGAAAACTACAGAAAGCTAAAAGACGCGGGAATTGGAACGTATATTTTGTTTCAGGAAACCTACCACAAGGAAAGCTACTTGAAGCTTCACCCCACAGGCCCCAAGCACGACTATGCCTACCACACCGAGGCAATGGGCAGGGCCATGGAAGGCGGCATTGACGATGTTGGCCTGGGCGTTTTGTTTGGCTTAGAACTTTATAAATATGAATTTGCAGCGCTTTTGATGCATGCAGAGCATTTAGAGGCAGTTCACGGCGTTGGACCTCATACCATCAGCGTTCCCAGGATAAAACGGGCGGACGACATCGACCCGGACATGTTCGACAACGGCATTGACGACGAAACGTTTGCAAAAATTTGTGCCCTGATCCGCATTTCTGTTCCCTACACGGGCATGATAATCTCCACCAGGGAGAGCAAGGCCGTGCGCGAAAAGGTGATTCGCCTGGGCGTTTCCCAAATCAGCGGCGCTTCCAAAACCTCTGTGGGCGGATACAGCCAGCCGGAACCGGAGGAGGAAAACTCCGCCCAGTTCGACGTAAGCGACCAAAGAACGTTAGACGAGGTTGTGAAATGGCTGATGGAGCTGGGCTATATTCCGTCGTTCTGCACAGCCTGCTACCGCGAGGGCAGAACGGGAGACCGGTTTATGAGCCTTTGTAAATCCGGCCAGATCGCAAACTGCTGCCACCCCAACGCGCTGATGACGCTGAAAGAATTTTTAATGGACTATGCATCAACCGAAACCCGAAAAATTGGCGAAGCGCTGATAGCGGCTGAGGTAAACAATATACCGAAAGAAAAGGTGCGGGAAATTTGCCGCGACCATTTAGAAAAAATTGAACACGGCATCCGTGATTTCAGGTTTTAGGAGGGAGCGCTGTGGGACTGAATAACACCCCCTCCGGCGAGCGGATTCACATTGGCTTTTTCGGCCGCAGGAACGCAGGCAAATCCAGCGTGGTGAATGCAGTGACGGGGCAGGAGCTTTCCGTGGTTTCAGACACCTTGGGCACCACAACAGACCCAGTTTATAAATCCATGGAGCTGCTTCCCATGGGGCCGGTGATGATAATTGATACCCCGGGGTTTGACGACAGCGGCGATTTAGGCGCCCTGCGTGTGAAAAAGACAAAGCAGGTGCTGAACAAGTGCGACGCGGCGGTGCTGGTAATTGACGGCACAATAGGACGATCCAGCTGCGACAGCCAGTTGCTCGCCATTTTTAAAGAAAAAAATATTCCTTATGTGATTGCATATAATAAACAAGATCTTGCAAAAAAACAAGACCTTGCGGAGAATGAAGTAAGCGTAAGCGCAGAAACAGGCCAGGGGATTTTTGAGCTGAAAGAAACAATTGCCCGGCTGATTAAAACAGATGCAGACACAAAACGGATTGTGGGCGACCTGATTTCCCCGGGGGACACTGTGGTTTTAGTGACACCAATCGACGCTGCCGCCCCCAAGGGCAGACTGATTTTGCCCCAGCAGCAAACCCTTCGCGACATTTTAGACGCAGACGCTGCAGCGGCAGTGGTCAAGGAAACACAGCTAAAAGAAACGCTGGAAAATTTAAAAACACCGCCGTCTTTAGTGATTACTGACAGCCAGGCCTTTGGTTTTGTGTCAAAAATTGTGCCGCAGAATATTCCTCTTACATCTTTTTCGATTTTAATGGCAAGATATAAAGGATACCTAAAAGGTGCGGTACACGGCGTGGCAATCATAGAAAGCTTAAAGGACGGCGACACAGTTTTAATTGCAGAGGGCTGCACCCACCACCGCCAGTGCGACGACATTGGCACGGTGAAAATCCCGGGGTGGCTGAAGTCCTACACAGGCAAAGAACTTACGATAAAAACCGTTTCGGGAACAGAATTTCCGGAGGATTTATCCGGGACATCCCTCATCATTCATTGCGGCGGATGCATGCTCAATGAACGGGAGGTGCGCTTTCGCATGAAGTGCGCAGAAGACGCCGGCATCCCCATGACCAACTACGGCGTGGTGATTGCCTACATGAAAGGGATTTTGCCCCGCAGCTTAGAAATTTTGCCGGACATTGCAAAGGTTTTAACCAAATAACCAAAGCTTATTTTAAATTTATTTTTTATAACAGGAGGTTTTTCTAATGGAAAAATTTGTATGCGACGTATGCGGTTATGTCTACGACCCGGAGGCTGGCGACCCGGACAACGGAATTGCGCCGGGAACATCATTTGAAAACTTGCCGGAGGATTGGGTTTGTCCTCTTTGCGGCGTAGGCAAAGACCAGTTTTCAAAAGCGGAGTAACACAATTACCAACATCGAAAGGGGGACGCAAATGGACAACAGCGCATTTTTTAAAATCGGATATGGCCTGTATGTGCTCACAGCGGCAGAAAACGGCAAGGACAACGGCTGCATTGTGAACACCGTCATTCAGGCGACGAACACGCCGAACCGGCTGGCGCTTGCTGTAAACAAGCAAAACTACACCTGTGAAATGATTTCACATACAAAGCAATTCAACATTTCAGTGCTCTGTGAGGGAACAGACTTTAACATGTTCAAACGGTTTGGGTTTCAAAGTGGGAAAGACACGAATAAATTTGAGGGCTTCAACGACGTGAAACGAAGTGAAAACGGCGTTTATTATGTCACGAAGACCACCAATGCATATTTCAGCGGAAACGTTACCAACGAGATTGACATGGGAACACATCTGCTTTTCACTGCAGATGTTTTAGAGGCTGAAGTGCTTTCAGAAAGGGAAACGGTAACCTATACCTATTACCAAGACCACATCAAGCCAAAACCGGAAGAGAAAAAGGCGGCAAAGGGCTGGCGGTGTAAAATCTGCGGCTATGTCTATGAGGGCGAGGAACTGCCCGAAGACTTTGTTTGCCCCATTTGCAAGCACCCTGCATCAGATTTTGAAAGAATTTAACCCATCTGCGCCCATGCAACTGCGTTACTTTGCATGGGCGCTATCGTGATAACAGTCAGGAGGATTCATACAGTGACAAACAGACAAATAACCGATTCTATTTTTTATGCAGGAGTAAACGACAAAACTCTTGATTTGTTTGAAAGCCAATATGTCGTGCCAAACGGCGTGACATATAATTCATACGTGATATTAGACGACAAGTGCGCCATTATGGACACGGCGGATAAGCGTGCGTCAACGGAATGGAAACAAAACATAACAGAAATACTCGGTGACAGGAAGCCGGATTACTTAGTGGTTCTGCACTTAGAGCCGGACCATTCTGCAAACATTCAAAACATATGCGAGCATTACCCGGACATGAAGCTCATACTCAGCGCAAAGGCCAAGGCCATGCTGCCGCAGTTTTTTGATGAGGATTTAACAGACCGTTGCATTGCTGTAAGCGAGGGAGACGAGCTCTCCTTAGGCCGCCACACCTTAAAATTTATTATGGCTCCAATGGTGCACTGGCCTGAGGTCATGGTTGCCTATGAAGCAAGCGAGAAGATACTTTTCTCAGCCGACGCATTCGGCAAATTCGGCACGCTGGACACCCAGGAAGACTGGACGTGCGAAGCCCGGCGGTATTATTTTAATATTGTGGGGAAATATGGCGCTCAGGTTCAAACATTGCTAAAAAAGGCAAAAACACTGGAAATTGAAACAATTTGTCCCCTTCACGGCCCTGTTTTAACGGAGGACTTAGAATATTACATCGGAAAATATGACCTGTGGAGCCGTTACGAACCGGAGGACGACGGCGTTTTCATTGCCTGCGCGTCGATTCACGGAAACACCATGAACGCCTGCAGAAAGCTTTCCGAAATTTTAACGGAAAAAGGCGCAAAAAAGGTTGTGGTAACAGATTTAGCCCGGGACGACATGGCCGAGGCCGTTGAAGATGCATTCCGCTACGACAAAATTGTGTTTGCGGCAGCAAGCTACGACGCCGGCGTGTTTCCCTGCATGGAGGAGTTTCTTCACCACTTGAAGGCAAAAAACTTTCAAAACAGAAAAGCCGCCATTGTGGAAAACGGCTCATGGGCGCCGTCGGCAGGCAAAGTAATGCGCACCATGCTGGAGGGCATGAAAAACATTTCAATTTGCGATAACGCGGTGACAATGAAAACTACCATGAAAGAAAACACCGTAAACGAAATGGAACAACTGGCAGAGGAGCTGCTGGCAAAATAATCTATATTTATTTGGCGGAAACAAATTTGTTTCCGCCTTTTTTGTTAAATTTATGAAAATCGGGTTGACTTTAGCGATTAACTGTGCTATCATATTAGTGTGCTAAAGCGATAAAGGAGGCGGAAAAATGGAAAAGTTTCAGACAAAACTGACGGATAATTTGTTTCACGCAGTGTTAAGCCTTAAATCTGTGGAGGAATGTTATAAATTTTTTGAAGATGTCTGTACGATTAAAGAAATTCAGGAAATTGCCCAGCGGCTGGAGGTCGCGCGGCTTTTAAAAGAGGGAAGGGCCTATAACGACGTGGCGAAGGAAACAGGAGCCAGCACGGCTACCATCAGCCGCGTGAACAAGTGCATTTCCTACGGCAGCGGCGGATATACAATTGTATTGGAGAGATTAAGCAATGAAGCAGACAGCAAATAGTGCAAAAAGCGGCCCGGCAGCCTTGCAGGGGCTAAAAGAGCTTTACCGCGAATTTGGCTATACCCAGTTTAAAATGAGCAAGTTTGAAGAGTATGACACCTATGTGCAGATTAAAGACTTTTTAATCAGCGACAAAGTCATCACGTTTACCGATACCAACGGAAAACTGCTGGCAATGAAGCCGGACGTTACGGTGTCTATCATAAAAAATTCAGACGACGCACAAACCTTTGTGCAAAAGGTTTATTATAACGAAAACGTGTACCGCGTATCCGGCGGCGCCCACGCGTTTAAAGAAATTATGCAGGCGGGACTGGAGTGCATTGGCAGTATTGATACCTATAATATTTGCGAGGTCATTATGCTTGCGGTGAAAAGCCTGGAATTTATCAGCCCGAACTTTGTGCTGGACATTTCCCACATGGGGTTTGTATCGGGCTTTTTGTCTGCGGCGGGCTTTACCGCGGAAGAAACAGCGGCAGCTTTAAACGCGGTGAGCGAAAAGAACGTGCCGGAGCTTGTCAATGTCTGCGAGAAAAAGGGCCTCTCAAAAAAACTGACAGAAAAAATTACCGGACTTGTTTCAGTTTATGGGCCGGTGAAAGACGTGATAAAAAAACTGGACCAGCTTTGCATCAATGACGAAATGAAAGCGGCAGCGGATATACTTTCTGCCATTTGCGACGCACTGACGGAATGTGGGCTGGACGATAACGTGCAGCTGGATTTTTCCGTGGTGAACGACATGAACTACTATAACGGCATTGTGTTCCGCGGATATATAGAAGGAATTCCGGCAGGGGTTTTAAGCGGCGGACAATATGACAAGCTGATGCACAAAATGGGAAAATATGCCGATGCCATTGGATTTGCCGTGTATTTAGACCAATTAGAACGCCTGGTGGGAGGCGAAGACGGGTTCGATGCAGACGTTCTGTTAACGTATGACGATACCTGCACCCCTGCGTCGGTGCTGAAAAAAGCCCGGGAAATTACGAAAGCAGGCGAAACCGTTTTGGTGCAGAAAAACGCACCTGACAAAATCCGGTGCAGGAAGAAAATCGTATTAAAAAAAGGGGGCACTCAGGTTGAAAACGGTTAACATCGCCCTGCCCAAAGGCAGACTGGGGGAAAAGGTTTTAAACATGTTAGACCAGGCAGGCTTTTCGTGCCCCGAAACAAAGGAAAACGACCGGCGCCTGATTTTTGAAAGCGAACAGGCCGGCATTCGATATTTTTGGGTGAAGCCCTCCGACGTGGCTATTTATGTTGAGCGCGGTGCGGCGGATATCGGCATAGCGGGAAAAGACATTTTGCTGGAATATAAACCCGATGTGTATGAACTTCTGGATTTGAACATCGGCGTGTGCCGCATGGCTGTGGCGGCGAAAAAGGGTTTTCGCGACCACACAGACAGAACCCTTCGCGTGGCAACAAAATTTCCCAACATTGCAAGGGAATTTTATGAGAAAAAGGGACGCGACATTGACATTATCAAACTCAACGGCTCCATTGAACTGGCGCCGATTTTAGACCTTTCCGATGTAATTGTGGACATTGTTGAAACGGGAACGACGTTAAAAGAAAACGATTTAGAACCCACAGAAACGGTGGTGCCGGTTTCCGCAAGGCTGGTTTGCAACAAGGCGAGCTTTAAGTTTAAAAACAGTCAGATAAAAAAGGTTATGAACGCGTTAAAGGTTCAGTGTGAGGAAACGAGGTAAAAAACAATGATACAGATTTTAAATTATGATAAAATTCGCTGTGACAAAATTACCCGCGACGAAATTTTTGCGCAGGCAGAAGAACAGACGAACGTGGCAGATGTGGTTTCGGAAATTATCAAAACCGTAAGGGAAGAGGGCGACAGCGCACTTTTTGCCTACTGCGAAAAGTTCGACAAAGCCGTTTTAGACAGCCTTGAGGTGCCGCAAAGCGAGATAGATGCAGCCTTTGCGCAAATGGACGAAACCTTTATCAAGGTGCTTTCCGAAGCGAAGGAAAACATCACACAGTTCCACTCCCGCCAGGTGCGCAGCAGCTTTATTATCAACGAAACAGACGGCGTGGTAACGGGCCAGAAGATTATTCCAATCGAAAAGGTCGGGCTTTATGTGCCCGGCGGCACGGCGGCCTATCCCTCGTCGGTGCTGATGAACGCAATTCCGGCAAAAATCGCCGGAGTAAAAGAAATTGTTATGGTCACGCCGCCCACCGGCGGAAGCGTGAATCCCGCCATTTTAGCGGCGGCAAAAATCGCCGGGGTAGACCGCGTTTTTAAAATCGGCGGCGCCCAGGCCGTGGCGGCGCTTGCCTACGGAACGGAGTCTGTTCCGAAGGTGGACAAAATTGTCGGCCCGGGCAACGCCTATGTTGCCGAGGCAAAACGCCAGGTGTTCGGCAGGGTGGCAATTGATATGATTGCCGGTCCCAGCGAAATTTTAGTTGTCGCGGATGAAAAAAGCAATCCAAAATATGTGGCGGCAGACCTTTTATCCCAGGCAGAGCACGACAAAAACGCCAGCGCCGTGCTGATTTGCACGAGTCAAGAATTGGCTGTTGCTGTGCAGCAGGAAATTGAAATGCAGCTGTCTTCGCTCCCAAGGGAAGAAATCGCCCGGGCGTCTATTGAAAGCAATGGGAAAATTATTGTGACAAGCTCCATTGCAGATGCAATTTCCGTAGCCAACGAAATTGCTCCGGAGCACCTGGAGCTGTGCATGGATAATCCCTTTGATTATTTAGATAAAATTAAAAATGCAGGCTCTATTTTTATGGGCCGGTTCTGCCCCGAAGCGCTGGGGGACTATTTTGCAGGCCCCAACCACACCCTGCCCACCAGCGGCACGGCACGGTTTTCAAGCCCGCTTTCGGTGGACGATTTTGTGAAAAAATCTCAATATACCTATTATACGGATGAAGCGTTTTCAAAAATTGCCGACAAGGTGGCATATTTTGCAGAAAAAGAGGGGCTTTCGGCTCATGCAAGAAGCGCAACCGTGAGAAAAAGCAAGCGTTAAGGGGGCGTTTTGATGAGCAGATTTTTAAATGCGTGCTATCAGGGGCTTGAAGCCTATGTTCCCGGCGAACAGCCTACCGACATGGCGTATATTAAATTAAACACCAACGAGTCGCCTTTTCCCCCGTCAGATGCGGTAATTGCGGCGGTAACGAAAGAGGAAACGGAAAAACTGCGGCTTTATCCCGACCCGGAGTGCGGCGCGCTGCGTGATGCGCTGGCCGAAAGCTTTCACACAAGCAGGGAAAACATATTTGTTTCCAACGGGTCGGACGATATTTTAAACTTTGCGTTCATGGCCTTTGCAGGTTTGGGTGGAAAAGCGGTTTTTCCCAGCATTACATACGGTTTTTACAAAGTTTTTTCCCAGCTCCACGGCATAGACTATGAAACGATTTCGTTAAATAAAGATTTTACCATCAGTCCGGAGGACTATTATCATAAAAACGCCCTTGTGGTAATTGCAAACCCCAATGCGCCGACGGGGCTGATGTTATCCACAGAGCAGGTAGAAGCGATTGTAAAAAATAATCCGGATAACGTGGTTTTAATTGACGAGGCATACATTGATTTCGGCGGAACGTCCTGCGCGCCGCTGGTGAGCAAGTATGACAATTTGCTGGTGGTTCAGACCTTTTCAAAATCCCGCAGCTTAGCCGGCGCACGGCTGGGCTTTGCCGTGGGGAACAAGGATTTAATTGCGGATTTAGAAAAAATAAAATATTCCACCAATCCCTACAGCATTAACCGTCTGTCGCTCTTGGCAGGTGCCGCGGCGGTAAATTCCCCGGCATATTACAAAGAAAAATGCGGCGAAATTGTAAAAGTAAGGGAATTTGCCAAAGCAGAATTAAAAAAACAAGGCTTTTTCGTAACCGATTCCGCGGCAAACTTTTTGTTTGTGAAAAAAAGGGGCGTAAGCGGAGAATATATTTACAGAAAACTGCGGGAAAAGGGCATTTTGGTGCGCCATTTTAATACGCCGGAAATCGCGGATTTTAACCGGATTACCGTGGGAACAAAAGAGCAGATGAATGCGCTGATTGAAGCTTTAAAAACAATAGAAAAAGAAAGTCAGGTGGAACAATGAGAACAGCAAAAATCGAACGGGCAACCGCGGAAACGGACATTTCGCTTTCGCTGAATTTAGACGGAACGGGAAAATGTGAAATTCAGTCCGGCTGCGGATTTTTAGACCACTGTTTAACGCTGTTTGCAAAACACAGCGGATTTGATGTAACGCTTGCCTGCAAGGGAGACACTTATGTTGACTTTCACCACACGGTGGAAGACGTGGGCATCTGCCTGGGAGAGGCGTTTTCTGCGGCCATTGGCGACATGCGCGGCATTTGCCGTTACGGCCACATGCTGCTGCCCATGGACGAGGCGCTGATTTTGTGCGCAGCGGACGTATCCGGCCGGGGCGTTCTGTGCTTTGACTTAGATATTCCCGCAAGCAAGGTGGGAGACTTCGACACAGAGCTGACAGAGGAATTTTTCCTGGGCTTTATCCGAAAATCCAACATTACGCTGCACGTAAAGCAGCTTAGCGGAAAAAATTCTCACCACATCATTGAAGGCAGCTTTAAAGCCTTTGCCCGTGCCCTTCGCATGGCCGTGGCAATAGACGAAAAAAACAAAGATGAAATTCCGTCTACCAAAGGGGTTTTGATTTAGATGATTGCAATTATTGATTACGGCGTTGGGAATTTGTTTTCGCTGAAAAGCTCGTTGGATTCGCAAAAGATTGATTCGGTTGTGACAGGCGACAAAGCAGTTATTAAGCAATGCGAAAAAATTATTCTGCCCGGCGTGGGCGCGTTTGCCGATGCGGCGGAGAGCTTAAAGCAATGTGGGCTCGACAAGGTTTTAATAGAAGAAGCACAAAAAGGAAAACCCATTTTGGGAATTTGTTTGGGCATGCAGCTTTTGTTTGACAAAAGCTATGAATATGGCGAGCATGAAGGCTTAGGGCTGATTTCGGGAACTGTGCGCCCCATTGCCGACGTAATTCCAAAGGGGCTTAAAATTCCCCACATTGGCTGGAACGCCCTGCATTTTCCGAAACACAAAGCAAAAAGCCCACTTTTTCGTTATGTGAACGAGGGCGAGTTTGTTTATTTTGTCCACTCGTATTACTGCGCCGACTGCGAACAAAGCGTAATTGCCGCGGCGGAATACGGCGCGCCTTTAACTGCGGCGGCGGCGGACAAAAACGTGTTTGGCTGCCAGTTCCACCCAGAAAAAAGCGGGGATGTGGGCATGAAAATTTTAAGGGCGTTTCACGAGCTTGGCGCACCGGGAAAGGAGAGGCACAAATGATTATTCTTCCGGCGATTGATTTATTTGAAGGCGCCGCTGTGCGGCTTCTGCGCGGGGACTACAACAATATGACGGTTTATGAAAAACAGCCGGAAACGGTTGCCCAAAGGTTTGAGGCCGAGGGGGCGACCCATATTCACATTGTGGATTTAGAGGGCGCAAAAACAGGCGGCACACCGAACTTAGAAACTGTGAAGCGGATTGTAAATTCCACGTCGCTGTCGGCGGAAATCGGCGGCGGAATTCGGAATTTTTCTGTCATTGAGCAATATTTAAACGCGGGGGTAGACCGGGTGATTTTAGGCACTGCGGCGGTAACGGAGGAAGGCTTTGTGGAAACCGCCGTTCAGAACTTCGGCGATAAAATTGTTGTTGGCGCAGACATAAAAGACGGGTTTGTGGCAATTCGCGGCTGGACGGAAAACTCCAAATTCACCTGCGGGAGCTTCTGTGAAAAAATGCAGAACACCGGAGTAAAAACTTTAATCTGCACCGATGTTTCCAAAGACGGGGCCATGCAGGGCACAAATTTGGCGCTTTACAAAGCGTTAACGGAAAAATATCAAATGAACATTATTGCCTCCGGCGGCGTTTCCAGCTTAGAAGATATTAAGAATTTAACGAAGACCGGCGTTTACGGCGCCATTATCGGTAAGGCCTATTACACCGGAGCAGTTTCGATTCGAGATGCTGTAAACCTTGCGGAAGGCGGTGCAGTATGATTACAAAACGCATTATTCCCTGCCTGGACGTAAAAGACGGCAGGGTGGTGAAGGGCGTAAATTTTCAGGGCCTGTCCGATGTGTCTTCTCCTGTGGAGCTGGGAAAATACTATAGTGACAGCGGGGCCGACGAGCTGGTGTTTTATGACATCACCGCGTCGGTTGAGGGCAGGGCCCTGTTTACCGACATTTTAAAGCAGGTTGCCTCCACCATTTTCATTCCTCTCACCGTGGGGGGCGGGATCAATACCCTCGCGGATTTCGACCGCGTGCTAAAATGCGGGGCCGACAAGGTCAGCGTTAACTCGGGTGCAATTAAAAACCCGTCGCTCATTGAGGAGGCGGCCAAGCGGTACGGCGACCAGTGCGTGGTTTTAAGCGTGGACATAAAGCGTGTAGACAGCGTGTTTCGCGTGTTTCAAAACGGCGGGCGGGAAAATACCGGTTTAGACGCCCTTGACTGGATTCGGCATGGCGTGGACATGGGCGCAGGGGAAATCGTGGTCAATTCCATTGACACCGACGGCGTGAAAAAGGGATTTGACATCCCCATGCTAAAAGCCGTGTTAGACATTGTAAACGTTCCGGTAATCGCTTCCGGCGGTGCCGGCGGAATTGACGATTTTGTGCAGCTTTTTCAAAAGCTTCCCGCAATCGACGCAGGGCTTGCGGCTTCTATTTTCCACTTCGGGGAGGTTACAATTCCAAAGCTGAAGGAAACCCTGCGGGATAACGGAATTGCCGTAAGGCTGTAAAATAAAAGGAGGATTTTGTGTTGATTCAGATTGACGAATTAAAGTTTGACGAAAAGGGGTTAATTCCGGCCGTCGTGGTGGACGCGGAAACAAACAAGGTTTTAACCCTGGCATATATGAACAAGGAGAGCTTAAAAATTTCAATGGAAAAGGGGCTCGCCTGTTTTTGGAGCCGTTCGCGGAAAGAATTGTGGCTGAAAGGGGAAACCTCAGGAAATTACCAGCACATTGTCTCCATCACGGCGGACTGCGACCGCGACGCGCTGACCGTTTTGGTGAAGAAAGACGGCCCGGCTTGCCATTTGGGAACAGACTCCTGTTTTAACGATTTGGTGTATGCGGGTGAAACGCCGCCGGCATTCTCGCTGGAAGGATTAATGCAGCTGATTGCAGGCCGCAAAACAGACAAAAAAGAAGGTTCCTACACCACCTATCTGTTTGAAAAGGGGATTGATAAAATTCTGAAAAAGGTGGGAGAGGAGTGCACAGAGGTTATCATTGCCGGCAAGGGAAATGACAAAAAAGAAACAGTTTATGAAATTGCAGATCTTTGTTACCACGTTATGGTCTTAATGATTGAAATGGGAATCAGCTTAGAAGACATTCACACTGAGCTGGCCTCCCGCCATGTGATTGACAAAAAGGTGAAGCAGGAGAAAATGACGAAATGATGGTAACGTCTAATTTTCACACACACACAACATACTGCGACGGAAAAAGCACGGCGGAGGAAACGGTTCTGGCCGCAATTGAGAAAGGCATGACGGCGCTGGGCTTTTCCGGCCACGCCTATACGCCCTTTGACGCAAGCTATTGCATGAGCTTGGAGGACACGGCAAAGTATCGGGCGGAAATCAACCGCTTAAAACAAAAATATGCCGGGCAGATTGACATTTACTGCGGTTTGGAAATGGACTATTTTTCGGAAGCCGATACGAACGGGTTCGACTTTTTAATTGGTTCGGTGCACTATGTGAAGAAAAACGGAGCATTTCTTTCTGTGGACGGTTGTGCATTTCAAGAAAACGTGCACTGCGGTTATCACGGCGACTATTACGCTTTTGCAGAGGATTATTTCGCCCTGGTTTCCCGTGTGGCGGAAAAAACAAAAGCGGACATTATTGGCCACTTTGATTTAATCACCAAATTTAACGAGGGGGAAAAACTGTTTTCGGAAAGCAATCCCCGTTACGAAAAGGCGTGGGATGCGGCGCTTCGCGCGCTGATTCCATCTGGCAAACCCTTTGAAATCAACACTGGGGCCATGCAGCGGGGATACCGCAGCTCGCCCTACCCAGCAGTGCCGATTTTGAAAAAAATTCAGGAATATGGCGGAAAAATTATAATTTCAAGCGACTGCCACCAGGCAGACGCGGTGGACTTTGCATTTGACACGGCCATAGAGTTTGCGAAAAAAAGCGGATTTCAATCGGCCTATACGTTGGCGGGTGCACCCAAAGCGCCCCTTTCCCTTTCTGAATTTTCGTTGGCACGGTTATAAAAAACAAACAGCCCGGCAAGCAAAACCGCTTGCCGGACTGTTTTTTATTGAACAATTTCCACTACAACGTGTTTGTTTTCACGGTTTGCAGCGGCTTTCATCACAGTTCTGATGGACTTTGCAATTCGTCCCTGTTTGCCGATGACTTTTCCCATGTCAGAGTCAGCGACCTTAAGTTCCAGAACAACTGACTGTTCGCCGTCGATCTGGTTAACGGAAACGCCGTCGGGCTCATCCACCAATGCTTTCGCAATCACTGCCAATAATTCTTTCATTTTTTTCTCCTTTTAGTGTTTCCCGCAGAACCTACAATTATTTTGTAATTCCGCTTTTTTTCAAAAGAACTTTCACAGTATCTGTCGGCTGTGCGCCGTTGCCAAGCCATTTTTGTGCTTTTTCCGCATCAATTTTAATGTCGGCAGGCTCTGTTAAAGGATTGTATGTGCCGATTTCTTCGATAAATCTGCCGTCTCTGGGATACCGGGAGTCAGCAACAACCACTCTGTAAAAAGGAGCTTTTTTCGCACCCATTCTTCTCAGTCTGATTTTAACTGCCATGTTTGTTTCACCTCCTGCAATTTGTTGTGTATGTTAAAAAATAACAAGCATAATCAATTGGGGAACTCCCCTTGATAATCCCCTGTTTTACTTTAATTATTTTTTATTTGCGCTTTTTCTTCTTTTTCAATTTGCGCATTCCCAAACCGCCGCCGGAAAACTGTTTCATCATCTGCTGCATCTGTTCAAACTGCTTCAGCAAAAGGTTCACGTCTGAAACGTTGTTCCCGCTGCCCGCGGCAATGCGGCGCTTGCGGCTGGCATTGATGATAGACGGGTTTTCCCGCTCGCGCATGGTCATGGATTTAATAATGGCTTCCACCCTGTCCAGCTTTCGCTCATCAATATCGGCATTGTCAATGGCCTTGGCGTTCACGCCGGGAATCATCTTCATAATCTGGGTCAGCGGCCCCATTTTTTTCATCTGCTGCATCTGGGCCAAAAAATCGTCTAAATTAAAGCTGTTATGGCGGATTTTGTCCTCCAGTTTGGCCGCGTCTTTTTCGTCAAAGGCGGCCTGTGCCTTTTCAATTAAAGACAGCACATCGCCGCTGCCTAAAATTCTGGAGGCCATTCTGTCTGGGTGGAATTCCTCAATGTCGGAAAGCTTTTCGCCAACACCGGCAAACTTAATGGGCTTGCCCGTAACCGCCTTAACCGACAGCGCCGCACCGCCTCTTGTGTCGCCGTCAAGCTTTGTCATTACCACGCCGCTGATTTCTAAGCGCGCGTTAAAGCTTTCGGCAATGTTCACGGCGTCCTGCCCTGTCATGGCATCAATTACAAGCAAAATCTCATCGGGGTTCACCGCGGCCTTAATGTCTTCCAGCTCCTGCATCAAATCGTCGTCAATGTGCAGGCGGCCGGCGGTATCAATAATTACAAAATCGTTGCCATGGTGTTTTGCGTGCTCCAATGCCGCAGTAGCAATAGAAACGGCAGAAACCTGTGTGCCCATTTGAAACACAGGAATGTCAATCTGCTTACCCACAACCTCCAGCTGTTTTACAGCCGCAGGACGGTAAATATCGCAGGCAACCAAAAGCGGGCGTTTATTGTGTTTTTTTCGCATAAATCCGGCAAGCTTA
The DNA here is from genome assembly GCF_014384785.1 of Congzhengia minquanensis. Taxonomy (NCBI): domain Bacteria; kingdom Bacillati; phylum Bacillota; class Clostridia; order Eubacteriales; family Oscillospiraceae; genus Congzhengia; species Congzhengia minquanensis. The sequence goes on along the minus strand of NZ_JACRSU010000005.1, from coordinate 165,578 downwards.
GCGCAGAAGGTGGTTTTACCGGCACCCTGAAGCCCCGCCATTAAAACAATGGTAGGCGGTTTCTTTGCAAACTCAATCCGGGCGCTGTCGCTGCCCATCAGCTTTGCAAGCTCGTCATTCACAATTTTTATAATCTGCTGTCCTGGGGTGAGGCTCTCTAACACGTCGGCCCCCACAGCGCGCTCAGACACATTGCCAATAAAGTCTTTCACGACTTTATAGTTTACGTCTGCCTCAAGGAGTGCCAGCTTAATTTCGCGCATCGATTCCTTAATATCTTTTTCCGTTACAACGCCCTTGCCTTTTAGCTTTTTAAGCGCCGCACCCAGCTTTTCCGACAGGTTTTCAAATGCCAAAATCAACCGCTCCTTTCATGGTCATAGCTTATCGGTAATGGAGGAAAGCTTTTCCCCAATCTGGTTTACCGCTTTTAACAATTTATCGGAATGAATGTATATTTGAATGTAGGTCTGCAAATCATGAAACATTTCCTGAATAACAACAATGTCGCCTTTTACATCTTTAAACCGTTTTGCCAGCCCCAAAGAGTCCTCAAAATCGTGAAGCTGTTTTTCGCCCCGCTTGATGGAATCGCGCACGCCCTGGCGGCTGATTCCCAGCGGCTCTGCAATTTCGGCCAAAGACAAATCCTCGTTATAATAGAGGTCTATAGCCCGTGCCTGCTTTTCCGTCAGCAAATCGCCGTAAAAGTCAAGCAAAACAGCAATAGACAAATCTTTTTCCATAAAACTTCACCTCAAAACGGTTTGGTGTAAAGCTCTAAACCTAAACACCTGTTCTATTTTACATCAATTTCATCTGTTTGTCAATAGGCTAACACAAAAAACTTATGCTGTTTCAAAAATGCCGTCTAACACGTGGGACAGGCGCAGCAAAATTCTTGTAATTTTTTCTTCCTTACTGCTGTCTGTTAAATAATTTGTATAATTGTTTTCCGACAGCCAATTGATGGTTGCCATCACCGCCGAGGCATAAAGCGTGCCGGAATAGTCGGCGAATTCATGGGGCAGTTCGGGATGAAGGGCTTTTAAAAACTCCACACAGCTTTTTTTCAGCAATACGCCAAAATCTTTGTATAGGCTGATGCTGTCTGTTTTGACTTTAAGCAGCGCCTCAAAGGTGTCTTTTTCGTCTAAAATGTAGTCATACATCTTTTTCGTAATGCGGACCAACTCATCGTGATTGTCCATTTGAAACGGTTCTTCCAAAATGTTCCGCGCCCCGTTTAAACACGATTTGCAAAGCTGTTTGGCCAAATCATATTTGTCATCGTAATACCGGTAAAAGGTAGAACGGTTAATCAGGGCGCGATCTAAAATATCTTGCACCGTAATGTCGTGAAAATCTTTCTCATTTAAAAGGGAAACCATTGCGGATTTAATATTCCGTTTTGTTTTAACCACCCTCAGGTCAATCTTTTCATTCATATTGTTCCGTCCCTTTCTATTATTTTCTTTCTGTATATCATACTATATTCCGGAAAAATATGCAACTATTTGTATCAAACGCAACGATTTAATCGTTAATATTGTGTTAATAGCTATATAAAATCAAACAAATTGTTTCATAACATACAATACGATAAAAACTGTTGATTGAAAAATTGTCCCGTCCACTTTAAACTAAAACTAAAGGGGGCGGACGCATGGAAACGGCAATTAAAATTTCTGACATGGTCAGAGAATATACCATGGGCGAAACGAAAATTACGGCGGTGGACCATATCAGCTTTGAAATCCCAAAGGGAGCCTATACCATTATTTTGGGAACGTCAGGGGCGGGAAAGTCCACGGTGTTAAACATTTTAGGCGGAATGGATTCCCCCACCAGCGGAAGCGTTTCGGTTTTGGGCAGCGAAATTTCGGGCTATGGAAAAAAAGAACTAACGCAATATCGCCGGAACATGATTGGGTTTGTGTTTCAGTTTTATAATTTAATGCCCAACCTGTCTGTTTTAGAAAATGTTGAGCTGGCAAGCCAAATTTGCAAAAACCCGCTGGACGCAAAAGAGGTGCTTTCCATGGTGGGGCTATCCCAGCGGCTTTCTAATTTTCCCTCCCAGCTATCCGGCGGGGAACAGCAGCGGGTGGCAATTGCCCGCGCCCTGGCGAAAAATCCCCAGGTGCTCCTCTGTGACGAGCCCACAGGCGCGCTGGATTATAAAACAGGAAAATCTGTTTTGGCCCTGCTTTATAACATTTGCAAAACCAGCGGAAAAACTGTTATTGTCGTTACGCACAACGGCGCGTTAGCGCCTACGGCAGACGTTTTAATCCATATGAAAAGCGGCCAGATTGAGGCTTTTGAGAAAAACGACAACCCAATCCCTGTTCAGGAGCTGGAGTGGTAATATGTTTTGGAAAAATTTCAGGCGGGAGCTCATCTTTACAACCTCGCGGCTTGTGTCCGTTGTTGTGATTGCGGCTGTTGCAGTTTTAATGTTTGTTGCGCTGTCCGGCAACACCTATAATGCGGAGCGGATTGCACAGCAATATTTTAAGAAACAAAACGTCGCGGACCTTTGGGTGACGGGGGTGGGGTTTGACCGCGCCGATTTCAGAAACGTTTCGAAAATTGATGGTATAAAAGACGTTCAGCCGCGCACCACCATTGACGCGGAAAGCCGCGATTTTGCAAACATTACCCTTGCACTTTACGCGGTGCCGGACGAGATGAATATGAATATTCCCTACATAGTGGAAGGCGAAACCTTAAGCAGAAGCCGGGACATTATGATAAGCGATGAGTTTGCCCGGGCGAACGGGCTTTCCGTGGGCGATTTTTATGAGGTGAAGCTAACTGCCACCGGCGATGTTTTAAAGCTTTATGTGTGCGCTCTGGTGAAAAGTCCGGAGTGCATGCACCATGTCAGCGGCACCAATCTGACGCCGGATTTGGCGTCTTACGGGTTTGGTTACATCAGCGAAGACGCGCTTGCACATTTAACAGGCAAAAACAACTATAACCAGATTTGCGTAACTGTAACTGACGGTGCAGATTTAGAAAATATAAAGGCTGAATTAAGCGATTGTTTAGGCACAAAGCTGGTAAACATTCTGGCATTGGAGGACAACATCAACGCCTATGAGCTTTTGGAGCTGACAAACAGCATTAAAACCATTGTGATGGTGTTCCCCTTAATATTTTTTGCGGTAGCGGCGCTGATTATGTTTTCCACCATGAGCCGCCTGATTGAAAATGCACGGCAAACCATTGGAACCTTTAAGGCCCTGGGATACGGTGACGTTCAAATTATGTGTTACTACCTTTTTTATGCGGTATTGGTGGTAATTTTAGGATATATCATTGGGGTGCTGCCCGCCCGGGCACTGTCCGGGGTGGTGCTTTCCGCCCTGTTTGGCAGTGTAGATATGCCGCCGCACGAAATTTTATATTCCCCCAGCGCGCTGGTTATCTCTTTTGTAATTACCTTTTTGGTCTGCATCGGCACCGCCTATTTTGCGGCAAAAGGTGCGCTTTCGGAAACGCCGGCGGAATGTATGCGGCCAAAACCGCCGAAAAAAACAAGAAAAACCTTGCTGGAACAAATTCCCCCGGTGTGGAACAGACTGGGGTTTAACACAAAATACATCTTCCGCAACATCATGCGGAATAAATCGAAAATGGCAATCTGCATTGTGGGTATCACCGGCTGTATGACCCTTGTGCTTACAGCTTTGGGGATTAACGACTCTGTCAGCAGCTTTATCGACCGGACGGAAACCAAACTTCAGAAATATGACCTGATGGTGACGTTAAACGGTACAGTGACAGAGGCGCAGTATAAGCATTTGGGGTATTTGCCCCAGGTGGAGGACTCCCAGTATGAAATGACAATGGGGACAAAAATTTACTCGCGGAACAACTTAGAAACGGTTTATTTCAGAGTGACGGACGACCAGCTCCATTTAAAACTGCTGGACTTAAACGGGCCGGAAACCTACGACATGCCAGTAGACGGCGTTATTTTAGGCGACGACACCGCCAAAGACCTTGCTGTTATGCCCGGCGACGAGGTTCAAATTAAATTTACCGGGGACAACCGCTATTATCCCATGCGCGTCGGCAAAATTATTCGGGGCGCCGACGGGGCCTATGTTTCAAAGACCTATTGGAATACCTTGGGAAAACCCTATACCCCCAACACCGCATATCTGAAAACGAATGATTTGGAAGCGGTTCGCAACAGGGTTGAGGATTTTGATTTTGTGGCGGGCACGGAGGACAAGGCGGCAGTGATGACATCTTTGCGCAACCAGGTGAAAGCAATCACCTCCATTGTGTATCTGTTGATTCTGTTCGGCGGCATTTTGGCCTTTGTGGTGCTTTATAATTTAGGAATTATGAGCTTTTTTGAGCAAATCCGCTCTTTGGCGACCTTGCAGGTGCTGGGCTTTTACGACAAGGAAACCAAACGGCTACTGTTAACAGAAAACATTATTTTCACTGCGGTAGGCGTAATTTTAGGCGTTCCCTTGGGAAAAGCCCTTGTGGGTGCCATTTTGGGCTCCATTGAAATGGTAAAGCTGGACGTGGCAATTGCCGTTTTGTCCTATTTTGCCGCGGGCGCCTTAACGCTTGTTTTTGCGGTGTTGGTCAACAGGGTTTTGGGCAGCAAAATCAAAACCATCGACATGCTGGGGGCATTAAAAAGCGTAGAGTAATGGGAAAGGAAGATTGTTTATGAAACAGAAAAAATATATGGCGGCGATTGCGGTTGGGCTGGCTTTCCTGCTGGCGGCAACGGGCTGCGGCAAGGAGAAAGACACAGAAACGGTGAAGCTTACAAAGGGAACGCTCCAAACAACTGTAAGGGAAACGGGCACAGTTGTATTTGACGACAGCTACACCATAACGCCCCTGTCAGCTGGGAAAATCCTTTCGGCTGACTTTGAGGAGGGCGACACTGTCACAAAAGGCCAGGTGTTATATACGGTGGATTCGGTGGATCTGTCCAACTCGATCGAACAGGCGAAGGTCAATCTCGACAAGGCAAACGAGGCCCTAAAGCAAAGCCGGCGGGCGGCAGCGGATTTAACCGTTAAAGCAAAGGCTTCGGGCTTGGTTACCGCGGTATATGTCCATGTTGGGGACTATGTTACGCCGGGAACAAAAATTGCCGACATTGTGGAAAACAACACGTTGAAGGTTACGCTTCCGTTTTCTGTGCCGGAGGGAGCCATTTCCGAGGGGGAAAGTGCCATGCTTACGCTGCAGAGCGACGGGTCTGTTGTTTACGGCACGGTGGAAAAGGTGTATGAATCCGGCCAGGGGTTTTCCGGCACCACAAGGGGTGTGAATGTTGAAATTACGCTAAATAACCCCGGCGCGCTGAAAAAGGGCGACTCGGTGGTTGCCGCCGTCGGCGGTTATGCGTCTTTGTCCGCCGCAACGCTTTTCAGCCTAACGGAACAGTCGGTTTATTCCACCCAACAGGGCGAGGTGAAAACCCTGTCTCTTAGGGAGGGCGCCCGCATAAGCGCCGGCACAGCGGTTATGACCATTAAAAACGACGCTGTGACAAACGCTGTGAACAACGCACAGCTCAGTGTGAAAGAAATTCAAACCAACATTCGGCAGCTGCAGGAAAAGCTTTCCGACTATACGCTTACCTCGCCGATTGACGGCATTGTTATTGAAAAAAAGATGAAGGAGGGCGACATTGCCCAGCCCGGTCTGGCTCTGGTAACGCTGGCCGACAACGGCAGGCTCTATGTGGACGCCGAAATTGACGAACTGTTTATTCATGAAATAAAAGAGGGGCAAAGCACCAGCGTCACGGTTTCGGACAATGGGCAAATGCAGTACACAGGCCGCGTAAAACGGATTGACGACGCCGGCACGGAGGAAAACGGCGTGACGTATTACACTGTTCGGATAGAACTGGACGATTTTACAGGACTGATTTCCGGCATGAGCATGGACGTGTGCATCAACACCGGCGAAAAGGATACACAATACCTCCCAATCGGTGCGGTGGCCGGGGGCAAGGTTCGTGTGAAGGATGGGAACAAATTTGTTGAGAAAGAGGTTCAGACAGGGATAAAAACCGATTTATACATTGAGGTTATAAGCGGGATTGATGAAGATATGGAAGTTTTGGCTGGAGGCGGTAGCAAATGAACAGGAAAAGAATAGCCGCATGTCTTCTGTCTGTGGCTGTTTTGGCGGGAACGGTTTCCTTTGTTTCGGCACAGGAAAGCACCGCGGCGGATACAAAAGCGCTGCTGGGTGCATTGGGCATTATGCAGGGGGACGACACCGGCAATTTTAACGACGGCGGGGCGCTGACGCGGGAGCAGTTTGCCAAAATCGTTGTGAGAATAGCGGATAAAGATTTTATTCCCGCAGGCGGCATTGCGCCCTTTTTTGACGTGCCGCACACCCGCTGGTCGGCGCCGTTTATCGACAGGGGCGTAACATTGGGTTATTTTAACGGTTTTCCGGATGGCTCTTTTCAGCCGGAAACAGAGGTGCTGCCGGAGCAGGTGTGCAATGTGGTGCTGAAAATGCTGGGGCGCGACGAAAGCAACGCCGGGGGAAACTGGGCGCAGTCTAAGGTGGCTGCGGCAGGCCGGCTGGGCCTGCTTGAGGGCGTAACCTATGTGATCGGGCAGCCCATTTCCAGAATTGACACGGCAAAAATCATTCAAAATGCCTTATTTACTCAAATGAAGGACTCAAAAGTTTATCTGATTGAAAAAATGGAGTGTTCCTATTTAGAGGACGTGGTGTTAATCAGCGACAAAAATACACAGTCGGGCTATGTTACAACCACTGCCGGCGTGTTTAAAAAGGCAGGGGCGGTTGGCCAGGAGGATTTGCGCCTGCGGGGAGATCTTGTTGTGGGAAAGGCAAACGAGGTAATTGCATTTTTCCCTGCAAATCAGACCTGCCGGCATGATGCACTGAAAGAAATTTATCCGGACAAAATGGTGCTTGTAAACAGCGAGCAAATTACGCAGGAGTTTTATGTAAATGCAGATACCTGCATCTATTTAGGCGGCAGTGCGCTGACCTTTGGCAAAGGCTTTTCCTCTGTGCCGAAGGGCGCTGACGTATGGCTTTACTACGATGAATATGGCACGTTAGAATATATTTTTGCAGAGGAGAGCACAGCGGCAAGCCAGAAAACGTTTGTCATTAAATCTGTATTGGACGACGGCATTACAGCTTTTGGACACAGCGGGGACGAATATGTGAAAATTGACAACGACACGGTTGTGTATGAGGGAACGCTTGCCTCGGCTTATGCACAGGCGGCAGGAACGCTCTCATTGGGCGACAAACTCACTTTTCATGAAAATGAAAGCGGAGTTTTAAAATATATCACCTTGGAACGAAACGCCATATCAGGGCCGGGATATGTGGAAGCCTTTACCGTAAATTCCGAAACGAGGGTTATCCGGGACGGACTGAGCGCGAAAAAAGGTGACGTTCTGTCAACGGACATTTGTTATTATGTAGACGGCGCAGATGTGTTATTAGCATATTCTAAAAGCATTACCGGCGTATATGAAAACGCATATCCCACAAAGGACAGCATTGCACAGGTGGAGGTTTCCGGCAAAATCTACGACGTTACGGAGCGGAGCGCTAAATCCAAGCTGTCGTCAGACGGGAACATCCCCTTTGGCGACACCGTTACCCTGCGGTTCGGCAAAGACGGAGGCGTGGCGGATGCAGTTTCGCTGAATGAAAGTGATACCTTATCGGGCGTGCTTCTCTCCTGCGCGCCGTCTGTTCGGGTTGACGCGGCGGGAAACACTGTGTCGGAATACCGGGCAAAAATTTTTACACTAGCCGGCGAAACGCAGGAGTTTGCTGTGGATAAGGACGAAACGTTGCTGAACGGATCTCCTGTCACCATATCATTTTCAAACGGAAAGGCGGCCTTGTCTGCTGCAAACAAAAAAAACGAGGTTTCGGGCACGTTTCATTGGCAGGCAAAAAAACTGGGCAACTATGTGTTGTCAAACGACCTTAAAATGATTGACGCCGCAATGAAAACGGACTATTCCAAAGCGAAAGCAAAAAAAATTTATCCCCAAAGAATTGACGGGGCGCACTTCAGCGAAAATGACATTCTGCTTGCAGAAGTGACAGACGGCGCTGTGACCGGCCTTATTTTAAATGATTATACAGGCGACCTGCTGCAATATGGAGTTGTTTTAAAGGCGCAGGGTTTGTCTTTCGGCACCAATGCCGCCGGAAGCTACAAGGTGAACATCGGCGGGGCGGAAACCGAGCTTGGCAGCAGCCAGAAAAAATTTAACGTATCCACGGGGCAAAGCATCAGCATAGATACCGACGAAAAAAACGGCGTGGTGTCGTTGAAGGCGCTGAATCGTCTCGAAGAAGCGGTGAAGTCCATTAACAATTCGTTTGTATATACAGCCTCCGGTGCGCACCGCCTGGCGGACAATGCGGTGATTTACCGGGAGATTGCAAACTCAGAATTGTCTACAGGCGTTAGGTTTGAAGTTATTTCAAAAGAGAATGTCGATTTTACGAAAAATGTAACTGCTTATTACGACAAAAAAGAAGCCGACGGCGGGCGCATTCGCGTTGTTGTCGTGCGTAAATAAATTCAATTTTGCTTTTTGCCCAAAAAGGAGAAAAAACACATCTGTTTTTTCGTCTATTTCACAGCCGAAGAAAATTGACAAATTTTTCGCACTGTGGTATAATTTATAAGGTATGACAACTGTAAAAAATGTTATTGAAAGGAGCAAATTTGTCATGAAATATTCCGCTGAAGTAGAGAGCATGTGCCCTTTGGCAAAAGGCGCATATCATGGCCCGGCACCCATTCCCCAGGAGGGAAAATGGACCCAGGCAAAAGAAATTAAAGACATTTCCGGCCTGACACACGGAATTGGCTGGTGTGCACCCCAGCAGGGAACCTGTAAGCTGACGCTTAACGTAAAAGAGGGAATCATTCAGGAGGCCCTGGTTGAAACCGTTGGCTGTTCGGGTATGACCCACTCCGCAGCAATGGCTTCGGAAATTTTAATTGGGAAAACCATTTTAGAGGCACTCAATACCGACTTGGTATGTGATGCAATTAATACAGCAATGAGAGAACTGTTCCTCCAAATCGTGTACGGCCGCACACAGACCGCGTTTTCTGAAGACGGGCTTCCCATCGGCGCAGGCCTTGAAGACCTGGGCAAGGGTCTTCGTTCCCAGGTTGGCACCACCTATGCCACACTGGAAAAGGGCCCCAGATATTTAGAGCTTGCCGAAGGGTATATTACCAAAATTGCTGTGGACGAAAACGATGAAATAATCGGCTATAAATTTGTTCACTTAGGCAAAATGATGGAAATGATTGCCAAGGGCATGGACGCCAATGAAGCTTTGGAAAAAGCAAGCGGACAGTATGGCAGGGTTGACGATGCGGCAAAGCTCATTGACCCGCGTCACGAATAATAAAGGAGGGAATCGTAAATGGCTTTATTTGAAAGTTATGAAAGAAGAATTGACCAGATTAATGCAGAATTAAATAAACACGGAATTCAGTCTTTGGAAGAAGCAAAACAGATTTGCGACGACAAGGGAATTGACGTTTATAATCTCGTGAAAAGCATTCAGCCCATCTGCTTTGAAAATGCCTGCTGGGCTTACATAACCGGTGCGGCTATTGCCATTAAAGAAGGCTGCACAAAGGCTGCCGACGCGGCTGAAAAAATTGGGCTTGGGCTTCAGTCTTTCTGTATCCCCGGCTCTGTTGCAGACGACAGAAAGGTTGGCATTGGCCATGGTAACCTGGGCGCAATGCTCCTTCGTGACGAAACAAAATGCTTTGCATTTTTGGCTGGACACGAGTCTTTTGCAGCGGCTGAGGGCGCAATTGGTTTGGCAAGAAGTGCCAACAAGGCAAGAAAAGAAGATTTAAAGGTTATTTTAAACGGCTTGGGCAAAGACGCGGCGCAGATTATTTCCAGAATTAACGGCTTTACCTATGTGCAGACAAAGTTTGATTATTATACAGGCACTGTAACCGTTGTGAAAGAAACCGCATACTCTAAAGGCGAGCGGGCCAAGGTTCGCTGCTACGGCGCAGACGACGTGCGCGAAGGCGTTGCCATCATGCATTTAGAGGGCGTGGACGTTTCCATCACCGGCAACTCCACGAACCCCACACGCTTCCAGCATCCTGTTGCAGGCACCTATAAAAAAGAATGCATCGAACAGGGCAAAAAATATTTCTCTGTGGCCTCCGGCGGCGGTACGGGAAGAACGCTGCATCCGGATAACATGGCAGCCGGCCCCGCTTCTTACGGCATGACAGACACCATGGGCAGAATGCATTCTGACGCACAGTTTGCAGGCTCGTCCTCCGTTCCGGCTCACGTTGAAATGATGGGCTTGATCGGCGCAGGTAACAACCCGATGGTTGGTATGACCGTTGCAGTTGCGGTTGCGATTGAAGAAGCGATGAAATAAATTTTATTAATAGCAAAACAGCCGCTGATATATGTGATGTTTTTAAGGACAGTTAAAAAAAGGATAGAAACGATTTGATTTCGTTTCTATCCTTTTTTTGCATAGCATGGGGTTGCACCCGTCGGATATAAGATTTTGGAATTAGCGCAACGTAAGTTTCCTGCTTGTTCCAGAACAGGACAAATTTATGATTCGTCAATTCCATTGATTGCATTCAGACCATAACTTTTTAAGATATTCACCGCGAGCTGTACATCTTGATATAATGTTTCTGCAACAGGAAGTGTGTTTACCATATTAAGTGCTTTATATCTTGAGCCGGAAAAGTGATGATACTGTAATACTTTTACTTTAATGATTCCTTTCAGATCTTTCAAAAACGACCCAATTTTATCGGACTCTTTGTCATTATATCCTTTTACAAAAGGATATCGAACTTCAATTTTGCAGTTGTTTTCACATAGAAATTTCAAATTTTCTAAAATTATGTAATTATCCTGAGTTGTACACTTTTTGTGAACATTATTATCAATGGCTTTTATATCATATAAAAATTTATCTGTATAAGGAATGATTCTTTTTAATACTTCATTGTTGACGTATCCGCAGGTATCAATATTAACGCTAATTCCATTTTGAAAAAGCTCTCTTGATAGAGCCGTTGCAAAATCCGATTGCGCAAGACATTCACCACCCGATAAAGTAACTCCGCCGCCGCTGTTTTTATAAAATTCTTTCTCTTTCATTAATTCATATACGAGTTCATCAACTTCGTATTCCTGTCCAAAAACCATAATTGCCTGTGTTGGACAATATTTTGCCGTTATTTCGCTTTTGACGTGATTACATAATCCACAATTCATACATTTATTTTCAAAAAAAGCAATTTGTTTGTTAAAAGATATGCTCTCGGGATTATGGCACCAAATACACTTTAGAGGACAACCTTTGAAGAAAACAGTTGTACGCAGACCATCCCCATCGTGTATTTCCATTCTTTTAATACCTGAAATTACGCCCTTCATTTGAATGACCTCGCTATAAACTCTTCTTTTTCTTTATCACTTAACGAAGAGAATAAAACATTCCAGCCGCAAAGCCTTACCTGTAAATTTGGATATTTTTCAGGATTCCGCTTTGCATCTTTTAAAATTTCTGTATCAAGCACATTATAGTGTACTGCAAATCCGCCGAATTCGAAATAAGTTTTCAGAGTTGAAACTAACGATTTTAAACCATTTTTCCCTTGTACTGCAGATAAAGGAAGGTCAATATCAACGATTGCACCGTTAGGAGTATTTACGGTATCAATTGTATTTAGTGACATCAAATGTGCAGTGGCTCCCATTTTATCCGCACCAAAACTTGCAGATGTATTTTGTGAAAGAGGTTCTCCTGAGAGTCTGCCGTCGGCAGATGCTGCAGTTTTCTCACCAAAATCCCAACGCCAGTCAATTGAAAAAAGTCCTAATCTGTATTTTCCGCCTTTGACATTTGGCTTCCCATTTATTGTTTCCGATAATTTATCTACGATTGATTTTGCCATATGATCTATTGTTTTATTACCGTTTCCAAATTTAGGATATCGATTTTTTATAAACAGCCTCATAGGTTCTTTATCTGTCCAGTTTGATTTTAAAATTTCTGTAAGTTCTTTTATTGTCATGAGTTTATCCTCAAAAACCGCCTTTTTGATTGCCGCAAGTGAGTCGACTGCCGTAGCAAGCCCTAATGCATTAACGGAAGAATTACAATATTTTGCGCTATTATCACAGTACAAATCACCGCCTTTTTCCAAAGAAGACGTATAGGTTGCTGAAAGAATTGGCGCTGAATGAATACTGTTATAATGTTTCTCAAACAAATCAGTACATTTCATTGCACAATTACATAAGTAAACAAGTTGGCGTTCAAATTCAGCATATAAGTCGTTAAAATTATTAAAATTGCTATCGGTTTCAAGTCCTATAGTTTTAGATGTTAACATATCTTTTCCACCGTTTAAAGCAAGTTCCAACGCTTTTGTAATATTTACTCTTGCATTACATGAGCAAGTAAGTTCATTGTAGCCGCCACACTCATAACAACCTACAACGTGGTAATTTGTAGCATCGCTGTGTTCTATACCTAATTTTTTTAAGGAGTCAATAACCTTTTTGTCTGATAAAAAGACAATGCTGTTGTTGCCACTGCGAATCCCATTAAAAGCAGATTCAATAATATCAGACGGCGTATTATCAGAGCACAGTATATGTAATTTAGTGTTGTTTGTATGAGCAAACTTATATGCATCCAAAAACAAATACGACAATTCATTGATTAAATCATTTCCGTTAATATCCGTTCCACCAATGGCGAACGGTATATTAGAAGGAGCCTCTAATCTGTCTATTTCCTTAATGAAGTCCATAATCAATCTTTTTGATTTATCAATATTCTCGTTCTTATAATAAGGAAAATATAGTTTATCAAGTCTGCCAAGTGTTCTTAAATATGTTCCCTCAAACATATGTTGAAGAACATAATAGACAATGGTGGTCTGAAGCGCCTCGTAGAAACTAGACGGAGAATTTTTACAGAGATATAAAAGTGCATTTGCCATTTCTGTTTTTCCGTTCTGCAAAGCAGCTTCGGCACAACGTTTCATAAACTTAAGCGCAGCGTCATATACTTTGATCGTATTATTGAAAAATCTGCGTTTTTTATCATCTGTTGCATATCTTTCATAATACTTTTTCAATTCTGTTCTAATTCCATATACGCCCAGAGAAATAACCCTTTCCCATTCGGCTGTTGTGTGACTGATATCAAATGTACCGGTAAATGCCAATGCGTTGCATCCGTCCGAAAGCTTATTTTTTTTTAGCTCCTCATCATATATAACCGCTCTTTTCCATGCAATCTGATTTAAAATTCCTTTGCAATTCACATTTACAAAAAAACGATTATTTTCTGGAACTGTAATTTTACAATTATCAAGCAGATAAATAATAATTTTACAATCTGCTTCCAATACATCGCATGCATCTTTTTTGCTTGAGTGCCGCTCTGCATAATCCAATAACTCTTTTCTTGCTAATGGCATAAATCTTACCAACTCCTTTTGTTACAATTGTATAATAACAGAATTATATTGTAAATATGAATTATCAAATAATTTATACTTTTCGAAACTTTAGATAAAATTTATGTTGATTTTCTCAGTATCTTATGATAAAATTTTATACAAATAAAAGAAAAGAAGACGATGTAATGGAACTTGATATAGTCGAAAATAAATTTAGTATTAGGCAAATTATAGATGTGATAAAAGCAAAGAATGAACATATTCGCAAATTACTTACCGTTAAAGACAGACACAGCGACGCATTTGTATATGTTATCTCGGGAAGCTGTACATATAACTTTAATGACAATCAAGAATTCACTGTAAATGCCGGTGATATATTTTATCTTGCTCACCACGCCAACTATACAATGTATATTCATTCAGACGAATATCAATTTATATTTTGTGATTTTGAGTTCGAAAACCATGATTTAAAAAAAAGTAATATTTATGCACCCAGTAACGCATCTTATGCAGAGAATACCTTTAGGAAACTTTTATACATATACACACATCATACAAGTATTTCCTTTTTTGAGTGTATGTCCATTTTATACGATATCTATGGTATTATTGCACTAACTGCAAGCACGAATTATATGAGCAATTCTATAAAAACAAAAATAACAGAAGCAAAAGAATATATTGATACTCATTTTAATGATTTGTCACTGAGTATTTCCGTGTTAGCAGATAATCTTGACATAAGCGATGTCTACTTTAGAAAGCTTTTCAAAAGTCAATATAATATGTCTCCATCGAAATATATAAACGCAATTCGAATAAATAATGCACAAAGACTTATGAAACATTCTTTTTTATCTTTAGAAACTTGCGCTCTTAAAAGCGGTTTTTCTTCTCTGCAATATTTCAGTCGAGTTTTTAAAAAAATGGAGGGCATATCTCCCGGAAAATATAGAAAAGAAAAGCTGAATGATTAAAATTTTTCAGCTTTTCTTACTGTTTTCTTTATTTAGCCAGGGGGCTGTTACGATACCTCCTGCGGTACTCCGTGGGAGTAATTCCCTCAAGGCGTTTAAAGCTGGAGCTAAAGTAAGAAAAACTGCCAAACCCGGTTGACAAGGCAATTTCAGAAAGGGCAGAATCACTGCCGGACAAAAGCTTTTTTGCTAACGACAGCCGCCGCTTTAAAATATATTCCCCCGGCGTCATGCCCACGGTCCTTTTAAACTTGTGGCAAATGTGATATTTGCTCACAAACGTGTGCTTTTCAATGTCGTCCAGCGTGATTTTCGCCGTAATGTTCTGGTCAATGTAAGACAGCACCGAGGAAATTATTCCGCCAAAATCAGGTGAAACCTGGGAGGCAGAAGCTGTGCAGGCTGAAAAAAGAGCAAGCAGTGCGCCGGCAAACAGAAGGTTTTTGTGTTCCTTTGCGTTGTAAACAGACTCAAAGTCTCTTTCAACCCGTTCGGCAGCCAGAGAATCAAGACGCACTGCGCCCTTTTGCAAAAGCATGGGCAGCAGTTCCGGCTCTTTTGCGGAGGCAAGCAATCTGTTGAGATATTCTTTGGGCAGATTTAAAATGGTTCTTACATATTCTGTGCCAGTGTCCGGCGTAACGCTGTGCACGTCCTCTCCGTTGATTATGTAAAACGTGCCGGGCGTCAGCGGAAATAACCTTGCGCCAATCATTACGCGCCCGCGTCCGTTCGTTACGAAAAGCAATTCAAATTCGTCCGGATGCACATGTTTTTTTCCGGAAAGCTGGTTAGGCCCTGACTGCCGGTAAATAAATTTTTCGTAATGTTCCATAAAACCGCCTCCTTCTTAAAATTTTATCACAAAGCAAATAGAAAAGCAATATTTTTAAAATATGTGCCAATATTAAGATATTATTTTCAGAATAATAAAATTAAAATAAAAGGGAAAGGAGTGTTGTGCATGCTCGAAATGGAATGCAGCTGCGTACAAAAAAAACATACCGCACCGGTGAAAACCGTAGAGGTTGGAGAACACGCAGTTGAAAAAATAGGCGAAATTCTGTCAGAATATAAAAGCATATTTTTAGTAGCGGATGAAAACACCTTTCAGGCCGCGGGGAAGCGGGCAGAGGCGCTATTAAAAGAAAAAGGGATATTATCCCACACCTTTCTTTTAGAGGCGGGGGCGCTCCCCACCGACAAGAACGTTGGACGGGTTCTGATTGAAGCAGGGTGGGACGAAGATATCTACGACATTAACCACTTTTCCAATAACCCGGACTTTATTTTGGCCGTAGGCTCAGGCTCTGTAAACGACATTTGCAGAATGGTAAGCTACCGGCTGGGGATTGAATATGGAATTTTGGGCACCGCTCCGTCTATGGACGGGTTTGCGTCGGTGGTTGCACCTTTAATTGTGGGGAACAAAAAAATTGTTTATACCTGCTCCATTGCACGCCACATCATCATTGATTTAAACATTGCCGCCGCAGCGCCGAAAGAGCTGCTTATGGCCGGCGTAGGCGATATGATTGGAAAGTATATAGCCATTTTAGACTGGGAACTCTCCCGTATGATGACCGGGGAATATTACTGCGAAAAGGTGGCCGATATGGTAATTCAGGCCACAAAAACTTGTATTGAATCCTCTGAAAAGCTGTTTGAACGCGATATTCATACCATCAAAAACACAGTGGACGGACTGATTTTGTCAGGCCTGGGCATTGCATATACCGGCAGTTCGCGGCCGGCCTCCGGCACCGAGCACATGATTGGGCAGACCTGGGAGGTTATGGATTTGGAGGAGGGCAAAACGCCTAACCTTCACGGCATTGAGGTGGGTGAGGCCACCTTTGCTGCTATGGTGATGTATGAGCGGCTTTACAGGGAAACCCAGGACGAAACGGTGAAAGCATTAATTAAAAAATATTTGCCGCTGTTCTATGAAGTGGAAACGCTGCAAAAAACGCTGAGGCTACCGTTTACGGTAACAGACAAAAAACGGTATGTAGAAGGCGTGCTGCGGGGGCGCACCTTCCGCGAACGTTACACCCTTTTAGAATATCTGCACCGGTTCGGAAAACTTGAGGATTATGCCGAACAGTCCTATGACGAGGTTATGAAAAAGTATTGCCTTAACAAATAAAAAAGCATACCGCCTTTTGGCGGTATGCTTTTGATTTTAAGAATAAATTAATTCAAAGAAATGAAATGGAACGTATGCTTTCCCATCATATAGATATGGCTGGACCTCTTTTTCATAGGAGGCTCCATTCGTAAGCAACGATCCGCCGGCAAGATAAGTAAACGCTGTTTTTTCCCCATTTAACAGAATATCTCCTGTAATCATGTTATAAATTTCCTTGTAAACCGGTTCGTGATATTTGACGGTATCAAGGGAAATGCTAATTTCATGTTTTTCATCATTTGTTTCAAAAACAAAGTTGCCGTTCTGAAAACGATACTCAATTCCTAATATTTCAACAATTTGGTCAACGTCTACAAAAATATTGCTTTTATACTCATATGCTTCAATCGCATCAATTTTGTAATGCTTTCCGTCAATGATCAAATCCGCAACGCCTATCGTGGAGCAAATGGAACTGTATTGGGAAAGAGCCATATCCTGAAAGCTGTTATAGGAAATGGCAAAGTCAAACTGATCGGTTGCATACATCAATTTACAGCTTGTAGCGCCGTGCGGTCCGCCAAAAGGGTAAAGATACACATAGGGCTGACCAAAGTCTGAGTTTTCCGGGTTTGTCACCTCTCCCAGTTCAACAGTGGTATAGCCGCTGTGAAATATTCCGTCCTGCACAAGACCACCCCTTTTCATAGCATGCAGCAGATACCGTACTTCGCCCTGCTTTGCAAGATAAGTGACGGCGTTTTCATCCTCACGTGTGTCTAAAACTTCAAAGTTATCAGAAACATACTGTTTGGCTTCTTCATAAGTCAGCATTTCAGCCAGGTCTTTTGTGTGCTTGTAAAGAGTATGGAACTGGAACTGAGCAACAAATCCGCCTTCGCCATCCAACACAAGATTTCCGGCGTATTCGCCGTTCATATAAACAGGCTTGATTCGATAAGCATCACGCAAGAAGTTTTCTGAAAACTCCGTTTCCAGTGTGCACTGGTAGGGATTTAGCTGGTCGAACGAACAGGAAAGCTGATCGTCTTTCAAGAAAAATTTCAACTTATAGTTGGGGAAATGATTCAACCAGTCAAAGTCATCTTGTAGGTAGGTCTCAAGCGAAACTGTGCGGTTTGTCTCATCCCATTTAAAATTACATAAATAATTAGAATAACCAAACTGAAAATTCTGGCTTGTTTCGTCCACGGTTCCTAAATCTTCAATACACACTGCTGTTCTTCCGCCGATGTTATAGCCGGGAACCTCATGGCCATTGAAGTACACCTGAATGTCGGTGGCATAAACGTTTCCTAGTATAGTGCCAGTCTGTCCGCGGGGAGCATCGTAACTGCCAAAGCCTTTTCTTCCGTCGCTTGATACGGTGAGCATCCGCTTCTCGTCATTATAGCTCCAGATAAACCCGTAACTGCGCTCGTTATGTTCCCAGTCGTACAAATCCTCAACAAGAATAGCCGTCTTACCGCCAATGTTATACGAGTCAATTTGCTTGCCGTTTACATAGGCTAAAATGTCCGTAGAATAAATGTTACCAACAACAGTTTCCGCCGCTGAGACCGCAGAAACGGAGTTCAGAAAAAGAAATACCAAAATCAGAGACAAAAGCTTTTTCATTTTCACCATCTCCGTAAAAGATTAATATTTATAAATTGCCACTTCCCGATTTTCCGGCACCCAGTACACTTCGCAGTGCAGGCTTTCCGCAATGGCGCGGATGGGTACCATGGTTCTGTCGCCAATGATTCTGGCAGGCACGTCTAAGGTGATAACATCACCGGGAACAAACAGCTTGTCCGAACCGATTTGAAGGCTTACAACCGTGCCGTCCGGCCCTTGAGCGTGAACGGTGCTGGTACTTTCGTCCCATAAAATGGAGGCGCCTAAAGCCTCCAAAGCGGCGCGCATGGGGACCAGCGTCCGGTCATCTACAATTTGAGGCGGCACGTCACAGGCCACCGGGCTGCCGTTAAAGGTCAGTGTAATAGGCGTTTCCTCTGCAGATGCCGTGAAAACGAACAGGGAAGCTGCTACTGTAATCGTTAATAAAAGAGCTATAATTTTTTTCATAAAAAACGTCACCTTTCTATCCTTTGTTATACTACTTATTATAAGCGCGGGGAGCCATTGTGTCAATTGTAATTATTTAAAAATGTCCGATTAATGTCCGATTTAGATAAATTTATGTCCGAAATTGGTATTGAAGTATAAAGAACGCCATTGTATACTAAAATTAATTTTAAAGAGAGAGAGGGATGCAAAATGAAAAAAATTGCTGTGATGTTTTTGTCGTTTTTTATACTGATTTCCTGGCGCATATCCGGCTTTGCGGCGTCATCTAAGGCGCATGATGAACAAGGCTGGTTTGCAAATAGTTTTGAGTCGGCGGCAGATTTATCAGATGCAAAAATCAACCTAGCGGGAAATACCTTTGAAACCCCGGGCGCCGCTGATACTGCAGGCGCAATGAACATGCAGTTTCGGGCAGACAGGAAAAACTATCAGCCGTCAATCGGGCTGAAAAATTTAATGTTTACGCCGGGCCGGGAATATGTTTTGAGCACATGGATCAAATTTAACAACGCTGAAGTGATAAAAGCGCCCAAACTGCGGTTTATGCTGTTTTATACCAGAAGGGACAACCCGGATATGTTGGTCTATAAGGATGCCGCACTGAGTGAGATTTATACAGACCGCTTTGAAACTGCGGCAATGATTGATATGTCGCCGGAGGATGCGGGTCTTGTTTCTGCCGACGGGACGTGCACACCGGGCTGGCACAAGGTTTCCATTCCATTCACGCCGCAGTCGCAGATGCTTTGGAACGCTTATATGGACGAAAGCAAAATGGCAGAATATAAAGCACAAATTCTGTTCCGGTTCGGTGCGGTATCCGATGCGGTAAACGACCCCAGGAATTTTACGGAGGACTATGTGTCTTCAATTAATGCGGAGGCAGACACGCCCGAATACTATAACAGCCTTTACATGGACATATCCTTTGATGATTTAACAATAGAGCCGAAGGAGCCGGAAGAAAAACCCTCCTTCGGCATACAAAACGTGACCAGCAGCGCAGAAGGCGCGCTTTTTATGGGACAGACCATCACGATTCATTCTGATGTGGCCGGGAGCGGCCCCGTTAAAACCGTGGTTACCCGAATCTGCCAGGAAAAGGACGGAAAAAAAGCGGCGGTTTGCACCTTAAACGGTCTGCCTGGGGAGGCTGTGCGGTTTTCTGTGCCGGACTGTGCTTTTGGCAGCGAACTGAGCGCAGAGGTAATGGCAATTTCTGAAGACGGCGCGGTATCGCAAAAGGAAACACTTGTGTTGGGAACGGTGGAATATGGCGCCGCAGCTTCGCTTTTGAAAAAGGGGGATGCCGTTGAATGGAGCGTCACAGGAAAAAGCACAAGCGGACAGTTCGGAATGGGAACTGCCATTTTAGCGTCATACGACGCAGCAGACCGTCTGGTAGCTGTTGCGTGCAGCAATGTGGAATTGAGCGGAACAGCAACACATGCGACAGTGCCGGAAGACAATGCTCATGTACGGTAAAGTATCACAAGAAAATTATGTCGAATTGACAGCCGCCTCCGCTATACCGAATAAGGAAATAAAGAGTCCTCAAATTTTGCGCTACTAAATGAAGACGAGCGGAAGTAATCTCCCGCTCGTCAGTAAACTTAACTATGCCATATCAATCCCGCTTCTTTCCCGCCACCGGCACTAAGAACAGCGCGGGCAACAGCAGGAAAGCGGTACAGACCAGCCCCCAGGGTATGGACACCTGCTGGGCTACCAGCCCCACAATAGGCCCGCCGATGATCTGCCCGAAAGAGTCCAGCTGTCCGCTGGTGGAAAAGACTGTGGCGCGCATTTTCTCATCCACATGGTCGTTCATCCAGGCGGCCAGCACAGGCTCCTTGATGGTGCGCATAAGCCCCGCCAGCAGGAACACCAACAACATGAACCAAAAGCTCCGCCCCACCGCGAAGAGAACCAGGCACAGGATATACCCGGCGCTGGTGGACATGACCACACTGGTTCGGCTGACAGTCCCTTTTTTCTCCATGCGGGCGATGAGCAACTGAGAAGCCAGAATACCTAAGCCGTTGCCGATAAGACTGATAACACCGAACCAAGTGACGCTGTTCAGCGGCCCGATAACGGGTATTACCGTGTCATCCAGAAAATGAGCGGTGGAGAGCCGGTCAAAGCCTTCACTGGCAAGTCCCCCGCATAGTGTGATTGCTAAGAGCGCCAGCAACACAGGTGCGCCTTTCACAAAGCCCAGGTTGAGCTTGAACAGGCAGACAAAGTCTTTAAGCAAGCCCTGCCGTTCCTCAATAGCAGGGGAGAAGTTGGTTTCTGGCATGATGCGAACCATCACCAGCCCCAACAACAAGCACAAACTGCCCCCCAAGATGACAGGCATTTGCAGGTTTATGTTTCCCAGCAGTGTGCCCAGCACCACGCCCAGAACGCCGCCGATTTGCCCCATTTGACTGCCCCGCAGGAACACCTTGTCTATGGGTTTGTCCTCTTCCTCCGAGGCAATCCACGCCTCCAGAGCGCCGGTGATGAAGGTATCACCGCAACCCCAGACAACCTGGGCCAGCAGAACCGGCGCGAACCACGGTAGCGCACCCTCCATCAGAAAGCCCAGGCCGTAGAGGAACATTCCAATCAGCACCGAGCGCCGACGGCTATACAAATCCGCCACCACACCGGTGGGTATCTCGAACAGAAAGCAGGAGGTCTCCAGAACCGTCCCTACCAGGACAAGCTGGAAAGCATCCAGCTGCACCACCTCCAGGTGGTACACGATGGAAAGCACTGTGGACATAGAAACCGCCAGGGAACAGACAAATCGGAACAGCAGGTAGACAGAATATGCCTTTGAATTTTTAGCAAACATGAAGTTACATTCTCCTAGTATAATAATGGTGTAGTCAAGAACGACTACTGGTTAATAGTTACAAAGTCCAATCTAATAAATCTATATAGATATAACGGAAGGAGGAGTTCCCCCTCCATCAGAAGTTATAGGACATATTTACCGTGTCTGAGGTTTCCTTAATGCACCAGACAAAATATAGAGGTATAATCACTGAAGGCAGGATCATTGACGTTTCCTCCTTGGGAGCCGGCCTTCTGGGATATTTCGCAATAGCCAGCAATGAACGCTTGCATTGCGCAAGACGTTACATTATCTTCTGAAACATATGCCGGATCTTGTCTAAACGGCTGTTCGGGCGGCGTGGCTGAAATACAGGCTCGCCGGAAGTTTCCTGATACCCTTTTAATTCTGTAATGCAGACACTTCTTCCATTTGTATAAAAATTCAGATCATTCCTATATTCACCGATACAACGGGCAGGGATTTCACCCTTAAAAATAACTTCATCTTTTTCAAGTCTGGTTGATTCAATGATTGCGCAATACTTTGGTGCATCATTATAAGCCCGTGAAAGATATTCCTGCGGTGCAAAAAGGGTAAAGGAAAGGTATGGTTCCAACAGTTGTGTCCCTGCTTTTTTCAATGCCTGCTCCAACACGACAGGCGCAAGAAAACGAAAATCAGCGGGGGTGCTGACCGGGCTGTAATAAACTCCATAATCAAAACAAATTTGGCAGTCTGTCACTCCCCAGCCATATAAGCCCTGCTCCATTCCATAACGCACACCCTCCATGACGGCATTTTGAAAACTTTGGTTTAAATAGCCGAGAGATACCTCGCTTTTATATTGTGTTCCGCTTCCAACAGGAAGCGGTGTTACAGTCAAACCAATAGATGCCCAAAACGGATTCGGCGGCACTTCAATATGAATCGTGCAGCTCGCTTTTTTTTGCGGTCTTTCCAGATAAATAACCGAAGGCTCTTTCATAGCCACGCCCACATGATATTTTTCTTCTAATAGCGAACAAATAACTTCTAACTGTACTTTTCCCAAAAAAGATAACATAATCTCATGGGTAACAGTATCAATGTCAAAATGCAAAAGAGGGTCTGTATCAGCAATCTCTGCGAGGGCATTTAACAGGGCTTCCCTTTGCTCCGGCTTTTGCGGCTCTACCGTTGTCCGAAGTAATGGCATGGGATTATCAATCCGTGTTTTGTGAGGCAGGAGTTTTTCATTTCCCAGGATATCGTTCAGTTTCAAAGTATCATCAGCTAAAATAACAATTTCTCCCGGACAGGCATGGTCAGCCGGGACGATTTCACCATTTGACGGAATACACATTTCTGTAATCTTTATTTTTTCCTTTTTTGACAGCAGCAGGGTATCCCGTAAATGGAGCGTCCCATGATACAGGCGTAAATAAGAAAGCCGTTTTTTCCGCTCTGTATACTCAACCTTAAAAACATATCCACATAATTCAGACTGAATATCGTCCGTTTCTGTAATGAAAGTTTCTATAATCGCTTCAATCAGTTTTTCTGTTCCTAAATTGTCTTTTGCACTCCCATGATAAACAGGAAACAAAGAGCAGCATCTGGTTCTTTTGCACTTTTCATATTGTAATTCCTGTATATCCAAAGAATCCTCTGCAACATATCGTTCTAATAGTTCATCGCTTCCGGAAATAATCATATCCCATTTGTCTAAATCAGAAATATCGGTCATGGTTATCTTTGGCGACAGGGAAACCTCCTGCATGACAATCATATCACTGGTAAGTTTATCTTTAATGCTTTGGTAAACACACTGCAGGTCGATCCCATTTTGGTCTATCTTATTTATAAAGATAATTGTCGGAATGTCCATTTTCTGAAGCGCATGGAATAATATACGGGTTTGTGCCTGTACGCCGTCTTTTGCTGAAATGACTAAAACAGCTCCGTCAAGGACAGATAAAGAGCGGTATGCTTCGGTTAAAAAATCCATATGACCGGGAGTGTCCACGATATTGATTTTATAATCATTCCAATAAAAAGAAGTAACCGCTGTCTGAATGGTAATTCCCCGTTGCCGTTCCAAAATCATAGTGTCTGTTCTTGTGGTCCCTTTATCCACGTTTCCCTGTTCCGCAATCGCTCCACTGGTGTATAGCAGACTTTCTGTCAATGTAGTTTTTCCTGCGTCTACATGGGCCAGAATGCCGATATTGATTATTTTCATGTGATTGTCCTCCCTTTACAGCCCCAAAGGGCATAAAAATCCCCAGCAGTAAAATACTTTTACCACTGGGGATTCTAATTTGCGGACATACACATATACAGCATACACCTATTTGTGATTGCTGTTTTTTGAATATGTCAAAATTGATAAGGCAAAAGTATTCTTAAATTGGGTACAAAAAACCAAGCCCCCACAAAAGGAGCTATCATAATTCTTTGTTCCCACTATTTGATTATAGTTTTATTTAAGAATACCTTGCCGCATATTTTTTACTCCTTTTCTGGAATGAAGCTATTATATCACATCAGTTTTAGGAAAGCAAGTACTTAAAAGAAATTTTTCTTCCCCTTATATGTAACAATCATACCGGCTTCCTGGTGTTCAGAATGGTTTCTGCTGTCTGCTGTGGTGTTTGATTGGAATTGTCCAGCCAAAAGCCGATCCGTGGTGTTGTCTGCATAAATGTATCGTATATTGATAAAATCAGCATCAGAGAGGAGGAACCATTTTGAACCAGAAACAGACGGATATTACAACAGGAAAGCAAATACGTCATCTGCGAACACAATCGGGAATGACACAGGAAGAACTGGCTGGGGAATTGAATGTTACCCGGCAGGCGCTATCGAATTGGGAGAGAGATGTTAATGAACCCGATTTAAATACGTTGAAAAAAATTTGTTTTCTTTTTGGAGTCCACATGGACGATTTTGCGAAGGAGGTAATAACAAAAATGGAAACATGTGAAAAAAAAGAGAAACGACAATTTAATAAGTATGATATGGCAATTGGACTTTTTTATGGTGTCGGGATATTTCTTGGCATTGGTATTTTCTTTGTTGGCGGTTTTATGACAATGTCGGGTGCAGGGTGGGGAGCATCACTATTTGGCGGTGGCTGTTTTTCTCTTGTATTTGGCTTGATATGCCATGCAGTTATTACATTGAGAAGAAATGACAAATGATGACATATCCTGCTTTCTAGACTTTTCGGTCATATCGCGTAAAAAAGCCGCTGCTTTTGGCTTTCCAATAGCGGCGGCAAAGGGAAATATCCTTTGAATACCTTACAGAAGAAAAGTTTTGCAGCATTATAAAAATAAAAGCCTATACCATTTTGGAAAGAAAAGATACATAATAGTCAAGACGGCAACAATCAGAAGTTATGGAGGGTAACAATGGAATATAGTAAGGAAGATTTAATGGAAGCAAAAAGGCAAATTTTGGGAGTGGGAGAGAACATGGGAACAGAGGAAAGTAAAAAAATCTGGGAGAAAAACGCACAATTTTGGGATAATGCAATGGGTGACAAATCTAATGAATTTCACAGAGAGGTAGTGCGTCCCAAAGTAACGGAACTTCTATCTCCTAATCCTGCGGATTACATTTTGGATATTGCGTGTGGCAATGGAAATTATTCTTCGTATCTTGCACAAAGAGGCGCTTCGATTGTCGCTTTTGATTACAGCAAAAAAATGATAGAATTGGCTAAAAGACGGCAATCACAATATGCAAAACAAATTGAATTTTGTGTAGCGGATGCGACCAATAGAGAAAGTATATTAGAATTAAAAAGAAATCGAGCCTTTACGAAAGCAGTTTCTAATATGGCAATTATGGATATTACGGATATTGAACCACTTCTTATGGCTGTTTATGAACTGTTGGAGGAAAGCGGAATTTTTGTCTTTGCAACGCAACACCCTTGTTTTATCACGTTGACTGAAAAATATATGACACCGCACAGTTACTATGGTATAGCGATTGAAGGGCAACCGGAGGAGCAGATTTATTATCATCGTTCCATACAAGATATTTTTAACCTTTGTTTTAGAGCTGGATTTGTCATTGATGGATTTTATGAAGAATGTTTCAAAAACAACAAAGAAATTCCTATGGTAATGATAGTAAGGCTTAAAAAGGTAAAACGTGATAGCTTAAAATAAATTCAAGTTTGCCGGATAAATAGCAAACCTGGCCGAGCCAGTCAACGGTCAAGATGAACGGGCTTCGCCCGCCGTTGACAGCCCCGCCCGGTTTTGCAGTTAGGCAGTCAAGGAGCGACAGCCTAAAGTGCTGCCGCCCCTTACTATCATAAAAAGCAACTACTAACCAGCCACAGCCCTTTTGGGAGGAAAGGGGGATTTTCCATGACCTGTACAGAAGAATATCGGGAACATATCGAGTACACTTTCCATGCCTTTTGCAAAGTCGTTATCCGAAATGCAACGATCAACGCAGCGAGGACACGGAGCAGGAAGCACAAAAGAGAAATATCCCTTGAATACCTCACAGACGAAAAGCACTACCCTTTAGGCACGACAGATGAATATTTCCAAGCCCCGGAGCCGGACGAGGAATACATACTTACCCTTTGCGGCGATACGGTCATTTTCAGCAGCGGCTTACTTGCGGAAGCCCTGTCACGGCTGGACGAACGGGAGCGGGAAATGATTTACCTGTCCTTTTTCAAGCGTATTCCACAGCACGAAATTGGCAGACAGTACGGGCGCAGCCGCAGCACAGCGGGCTACCATATCCGAAAAGTCCTACGGCAGCTCCAAGCGGAAATGGAGGGAATGGCATATGAGAAATAATAGGCTTCTCCCCTATGAAACAATCGTCCAAGCCACCAGCGGGGAGCCGGAAGCGGTGGGAACTGTATTGCAGTATTACCGCCGCCGCATACAATGTGCCGCCCGTGTGAATGGACGGGTAGACCAAGATACAGAGGACTACATCACCCAGACGCTTCTCACAGCTATTTTCAAGTTCCGCTTTGGGAGATAGCCCTACCGCCTACAACTGAATAACCGCCGCTTCGCCGGCAACCAGAAAGCAGTAAATCTATTCAACAGATTTGCTGCTTTTTTTCGTTCCTGTTTGGCATTTTTGAAAATCCCCAGTATGAAAAAACAAAAGGGAAAATTGCCGCCGCAGTTGGCAAAATCCCTTACTTATCCGTGGAGGGTATCAAAGAAAAAAATACTGCCATTGTCCGCCTTTTTCGGCTTGCGTGGTGTTGTAGGGAATAAGGGGAAATTCTAAAAATCTCCGTCCATTTTGCTTTGCGTGGTGTTGTAGGTAGTGAAAGGAAAATTTTCAAGATATGCCGGAATAGCGGGTAGCAAAGCCCTTTTGAAACGTCTTGTTAGCGGAAAGTACGGAAGCCGGGGAACGCCGGAGTTTTTCAGAGCAAGATTCTACCGCAGTACCAAAATTCGCTTATCGCTCATTTTGCCCCTGCGGGAATCTTGTTGGGGAGTGCCTTCCCCAAACCCTGCTTATGCGGCTTACGCCGCTGGAAAATCCCTCAAAATAATTTTTCGGATTTTTCAAAAACAGTTCCGCTTTACACCCTGTTTTTCTCCTATTAGTGAGAGGACACCACGCACAGCCGAAGGAGGTTTTACCATGCGAAAACGATATAACACGCCGCACCGCAGCCGGGTAGTCAAGACACGCATGACCGAGGAAGAATACGCCGAGTTTGCGGAAAGGCTTTCTGCTTACAACATGAGCCAAGCCGAGTTTATCCGGCAAGCCATAACCGGGGCAGCCATACGCCCCATCATAACCGTTTCCCCCGTCAATGACGAGTTGCTTGCCGCTGTCGGGAAGCTGACCGCCGAATACGGCAGGATCGGCGGCAACTTAAACCAGATAGCCCGGACGCTGAACGAGTGGCACAGCCCCTACCCGCAGCTTGCCGGGGAGGTACGGGCGGCGGTTTCCGACCTTGCTGCCCTAAAGTTTGAAGTCTTGCAGAAAGTGGGTGACGCTGTTGGCAACATTCAAACATATCAGCTCTAAAAATGCGGACTATGGCGCAGCGGAAGCCTATCTCACATTTGAGCATGACGAGTTTACCATGAAGCCCACCCTTGATGAAAACGGGCGGCTGATACCGAGGGAGGATTACCGCATTTCTTCCCTCAACTGTGGGGGCGAGGATTTCGCTGTTGCCTGTATGCGGGCTAATCTCCGCTATGAGAAAAACCAAAAACGGGAAGATGTGAAAAGCCACCACTATATCATCAGCTTTGACCCACGGGACGGGACAGACAACGGCTTGACCGTAGACCGGGCGCAGGAGCTGGGCGAGCAGTTCTGTAAAGAGCATTTCCCCGGACACCAAGCCTTAGTCTGCACCCACCCGGACGGGCATAACCACAGCGGCAATATCCATGTGCATATCGTCATCAACTCCCTGCGGATTTATGAAGTCCCGCTTCTGCCCTACATGGACAGACCAGCCGACACACGGGAGGGCTGCAAGCACCGCTGCACCAACGCCGCTATGGAATATTTCAAGAGTGAAGTCATGGAGATGTGCCACCGGGAGGGGCTTTACCAAATCGACCTCCTAAGCGGCAGCAAGGAACGGATAACCGAACGGGAATACTGGGCGGCAAAGAAAGGACAGCTTGCCCTTGATAAAGAGAACGCTGTCAGAGAAGCCGCAGGACAGCCGACCAAGCCCACCAAGTTTGAAACGGACAAGGCGAAGCTGCGCCGGACGATACGGCAGGCACTTTCCCAAGCTGGCAGCTTTGACGAATTTTCTTCCCTTTTGCTGCGGGAGGGTGTGACCGTCAAGGAGAGCCGGGGGCGGCTTTCCTACCTCACGCCGGACAGGACAAAGCCTATCACAGCCCGGAAGCTGGGGGACGATTTTGACAAGGCTGCTGTCCTTGTCCTGCTTACGCAGAACGCCCACAGAGCCGCCGAACAGAGCAAAGCCATACTCGAATACCCTGCCGCGGTTAAAAAGCTGTCACAAGGGGAAAAAACCACAAAAACCACCCCGGCAGACAACACCTTGCAGCGCATGGTTGACCGGGAAGCCAAGCGAGCCGAGGGCAAGGGCGTGGGCTATGACCGCTGGGCGGCAAAGCACAACCTAAAGCAAATGGCAGCTACCGTTACCGCCTATCAGCAGTACGGCTTTTCTTCCCCGGAGGAACTGGACGAAGCCTGTTCTGCCGCCTATACCGCCATGCGGGAAAGCCTTACAGAGCTGAAGCAGATGGAAAAGACGCTGAACGGGAAAAAGGAGCTGCAACGGCAGGTGCTTGCCTATTCCAAGACCCGCCCTGTCCGGGACGGGCTGAAACAGCAGAAAAACGCCAAAGCAAAAGCAGCCTACCGTCAGAAGTACGAAAGCGACTTTATCATAGCAGACGCAGCCGCCCGCTATTTCAGGGAAAACGGCATTTCCAAGCTGCCGAGCTATAAAGCCCTGCAAGCAGAGATTGAAACCCTTATCCAAGAGAAAAACAGCGGCTACAACGATTACCGGGCAAAACGGGAGGAATACCGCCGCTTACAGACTGTCAAGGGCAATATCGACCAGATTTTACACCGGGAGCGCAAGCCTGTGAAAAGGCAGGAACAGGAACGATAAAAACCGCCCCAAAATGTACCCGAACCTATACAGAACAAGGGGGCTGCCCCGTACCCTATCCGCAAATACCAAAGGATTTTTTAACGGGCTTATAGGGCAGAAAAAACCCGAAAATGATACCGAGATGATACAGAATTACCGCCGATACCGCCACACCAGCGGAAACGGCAGAAAGGAGCGCACCCATGCCAAGAATGAGCAAGAAACGGCGGCTGGAATGGTCTTTTTTCCTGCGGCAAGTGAAAGTCGGGAATTCCACCTGCGATCGTATCACATACAATGACCTCTGCCGGGGCTGTACCCATAGCTGCAAGCAGAGCTTCCGGGCGGTTATCATACTCTGCCCCCACTACTACTCCAAACGCCGGAAAAAGGAGGACAGGGACAATGGCAGATAACCGCAAGTATTACTACCTCAAGCTGAAAGAGAACTTTTTTGACAGCGACTCCATTGTGCTGCTGGAAGATATGAAAGACGGGATTTTATACTCCAATATCCTCTTGAAGCTGTACTTAAAATCGCTGAAAAACGGCGGGAAATTGCAGCTTGACGAGCATATCCCCTACACAGCGCAGATGATAGCGACACTGACCCGCCACCAGATAGGGACGGTTGAGAGGGCTTTAGAGATTTTCCGGCAGTTGGGGCTTGTGGAGCAGCTTGACAGCGGGGCTTTCTATATGACCGACATTGAGCTGATGATAGGACAGTCCTCTACCGAAGCCGAGCGGAAACGGGCTGCAAGACTGGAAAACAAGGCACTTTTACCGCCCCGGACAAAAGGCGGACATTTGTCCGACATTCGTCCACCAGAGATAGAGATAGAGTTAGAGAAAGAGATAGAGATAGAAAAAGAGAGAGAGGGAGAAACGGGACACCCCGCCCCCGCCGCTTATGGCAGATACAACAATGTGATACTGACCGATACAGAGCTTTCCGGGCTAAAAACAGAGTTGCCCGACAAGTGGGAGTATTATATTGACCGGCTTTCCTGCCATATCGCTTCCACCGGGAAACAGTACCACAGCCATGCAGCCACCATTTACAAGTGGGCGCAGGAGGACGCTGCCAAAGGCAAGGCTGCCCCGAAACAGGGCATACCCGATTATTCATGCAAGGAGGGCGAGAGCTTATGAAAAACGGAATTGAAGCTATGATTACGGACATTACAGCCACTACCGCCGAAGCGGAGGACTACACAGGCGAGGACGGGCTTTTATACTGCGGTAAGTGCCATACGCCCAAAGAAGCCTATTTTGCAGAGGGAAAGACTTGTTTCGGGCGTGACCGCCACCCGGCAGAGTGCGACTGCCAGCGGGCAGCCCGTGAAAAGCAGCAAGCCGCCGAAAGCCGACAGAAGCACCTTGAAAAAGTGGAGGACTTGAAACGCCGGGGCTTTACCGACCCTGCTATGCGGAACTGGACATTTGAGCATGACAACGGCAGAAACCCGCAGACCGAAACCGCCCGCTTTTATGTGGAGAGCTGGGAAACCATGCAGGCTGAAAATATCGGCTACCTGTTTTGGGGCGGCGTGGGGACGGGAAAAAGCTACCTTGCCGCCTGTATCGCCAACGCCCTTATGGAAAAAGAGGTTGCCGTCTGCATGACAAACTTTGCAACGATACTGGGTGACCTTGCCGCCAGCTTTGAGGGCAGGAACGAATATATTTCCCGCCTTTGCAGCTACCCTCTGCTGATACTTGATGATTTCGGTATGGAGCGAGGAACAGAATACGGGCTGGAACAGGTTTACAGCGTGATTGACAGCCGTTACCGAAGCGGCAAGCCGCTGATCGCCACGACCAACCTCACGCTGGAGGAATTGCAGCACCCGCAGGACACGCCCCACGCCCGTATCTATGACAGGCTGACTTCCATGTGCGCCCCCGTCCGCTTCACGGGCAGCAACTTCCGAAAGGAAACCGCACAGGAAAAGCTGGAACGCTTAAAGCAACTGATGAAGCAGCGAAAGGAGAGCCTATGACAGAAACGAAACAGACAAGCACCACCAAAACAGACCGCCGCCCGGACTGTGTGACGGAAATCCGCATGGGCAACTCCGTCCTTACCGTTTCCGGCTTCTTCAAGCAGGGCGCAACCGACACCGCAGCCGACAAGATGATGAAAGTGCTGGAAGCGGAAGCTGCTACACAAAAAACGGCGATTTGACCGACCATAAAGAAGCAGATTTGACGCTTTTGCCGCTATACAGACAGCCGCCCCATGTGGTACAATCAAGGTACGGAATAGTGGGGCTGGCTGTCGGAAACGGAGGATTTTATGTTAAGACAGACCAACCAACAACCAATTACCGCCCTTTACCCAAGACTATCCCATGAGGACGAGCTGCAAGGCGAAAGCAATTCCATTTCCAATCAGAAGCGTATCCTTGAAACCTATGCAAAGCAGAACGGCTTTTCCAATCTGCGCTGGTACACGGACGACGGTTATTCTGGTGCGAACTTTCAAAGACCCGGTTTTCAAGCCATGCTTGCGGACATTGAAGCCGGAAAAGTCGGGACAGTTATCGTAAAGGATATGTCGAGGTTAGGGCGAAACTACCTGCAAGTGGGAATGTACACGGAAATGATTTTCCCACAGAAAGGTGTCCGCTTCATCGCTATCAATGACGGAGTGGACAGCGCACAGGGCGACAATGACTTTGCCCCGCTGCGGAATATCTTTAACGAATGGCTGGTGAGAGATACGAGCAAGAAAATCAAAGCAGTAAAACGCTCAAAAGGCATGAATGGCAAGCCCATCACAAGCAAGCCTGTGTATGGCTACCTCATGGACGAGGATGAAAATTTCATTATTGACGAGGAAGCTGCACCCGTAGTCAAGCAGATATACAACCTCTGTCTTGCCGGGAATGGTCCGACCAAGATAGCCCGTATGCTCACAGAGCAGCAAATCCCCACGCCGGGAACGCTTGAATACCGCAGGACGGGCAGCACCCGCCGCTACCACCCCGGCTATGAGTGCAAGTGGGCGACCAATACCGTAGTGCATATCCTTGAAAACCGGGAATACACAGGCTGTCTGGTAAATTTCAAGACAGAAAAACTTTCTTACAAAGTCAAGCACAGTGTAGAAAATCCCCCGGAAAAGCAAGTGATTTTCGAGAACCACCACGAGCCTATCATAGACACCCAAACATGGGAACGGGTGCAGGAGCTTCGCAAACAGCGCAAACGCCCAAACCGCTATGATGAAGTGGGTTTGTTCTCCGGCATACTGTTCTGTGCGGACTGCGGCAGCGTGATGTATCAGCAGCGATACCAGACGGACAAGCGCAAGCAGGACTGTTATATCTGCGGCAACTACAAGAAACGCACCCATGACTGTACGGCGCACTTTATCCGCACCGACCTCTTGACCGCTGGTGTACTCTCCAATCTGCGGAAAGTGACCAGCTATGCGGCAAAGCATGAAGCCCGGTTTATGAAACTCTTGATTGAGCAGAACGAGGACGGGGGCAAACGCAGGAACGCCGCCAAGAAAAAGGAACTGGAAGCCTCCGAGAAACGCATAGCCGAGTTATCCGCTATCTTCAAGCGGCTGTATGAGGACAGCGTGACCGGGCGCATATCAGACGAGCGTTTCACAGAGCTGTCGGCAGACTATGAAGCAGAGCAACGGGAGCTGAAAGAAAGAGCCGCTGCTATTCAAGCGGAGCTTTCCAAAGCACAGGAAGCCACCGTGAACGCAGAAAAGTTTATGAATGTTGTCCGGCGGCATACCAGCTTTGAAGAACTTACCCCTACTCTGCTGCGGGAGTTTGTAGAGAAAATCGTTGTGCATGAGTGCAGCTATGACGAGAACAAGACCCGCAGACAGGACATTGAGATTTATTATTCTTTTGTTGGCAAGGTGGACTTGCCCGAATAACCGCCCGACCTATCCGACACAATGCGCAAGTGCCGGATAGGAACGGCAAAATTTTTTACACTTCTATTACTTCTTTATCGCACATCAGTAAATACTGCGGTTATGAAACTGTTTTTGTGGAGAGGAAAAGACCTAACATCCATGCAGCCACTTTGCAGAGAGCAGGAAGTTGTTGTAAATCCCTTTGCCGGAAAGGACAAAATCAACATTGTCTACTTCGGCGGTTCCATCACCGAGGGCGTAGGCGCCAGCGAGCGGGAGGAAACGTGTTACCGTGCCCTCGTAGGAAAATATTTTAAAGAAGCCTATCCGGATATTGAAGTAAACAATGTGCATCAGGGCGTTGGCGGAACCGGTTCCGATTACGGACTGATACGCTTAAGCCGTGATGTTATCAGCTATTCGCCGGACCTGGTGTTCATTGAATTCGCAGTGAATGACAACGGCAGGGACAGCAGACTGGAAATGGAAAGCATTGTAAGGACGCTGGGCAGCCTTGAGAAAGCACCCTATATCGTCTATTTATACACCACCCGGAGCAGCTTTGCCGATGTAAAACCCTACCATGTGCAGGTAGGGGATTACTACAGTATCCCCCAGATTGACTTACAGCAGGAACTGAAAGAACAAATTGCGGCAACAGGAAATCCCGTTTCCTATTATCTTCCGGACAGCGTTCACCCGTCGGATGCAGGCCACGCGGTTTATGCAAATAAAATCATTTCGTGCATGGAGTCCGGAATGTATTATAAAAAGCCCCATGTTACGGAAAACAAATTGGTGGCGGCCAGCGGTGAAACCAAAATTAATGCTGTTGCCGCAAAAGATGCGCACCTTACCGGCACATGGAGCACGGCAACCGGCAACTTTAACCGTCCCTGCATTCTGTCCGGCCAGGCGGGGGATATGGCAGAGTTCACTTTTACAGGGAACTTCTTTGGCTTAGAAAGCGGTTTAAACGATGACGGCGGTAAATATGAGGTCTATGTGGACGGAGAACTGTTCCATCAAGACCACTGCTATTATGCAAACATTCATTATAACCACTGCAGGTTTGGCTGCGCTTCTTTCACTCTCGAAAACACAGAACATACCGTTACGGTAAAAGTCCTTGGTGAAAAGGGGAACGACGCGGCAAGCGGCACAAAGGTTTGCCTGTTTCATTTGTTCTATGGTGAGATCAAGCGATAATTGTAAAGTCCCGCGCCTCATTTTGATTGGCGCGGGACTTTTTTTATTTTTTTACCAACCCATCTTTCGTCAGTTCATATACCGAGGTGCAAACCTCGCGGATAAACTTTCTGTCGTGGGAGACGCTGATAATTGCCCCGCGGAAGGCTTTTAAAATATCCCGAATGACGGGGTTTGACAGGGGAGAAAAGTTTCGTGTGGGCTCGTCTAAAATTAAAACGTTATTTTCGTCTAAAATCATTTTCAGAAAATAAAGCTTTGCCTTTTGCCCGCCGGAAAGCTCAGATGTGGCGTGGCTCATTTCGTCTGCCGTGAACTTCACACTGCCAAGAAACGTCCGCACCTTTGTGATTTCGTTTTTGTCCCCGGTTTTGCACAAAAATGCAACGGGAGTGAGGGAGCCGCAAAGCAACTCGTCATAGTTTTGGGGCATATAGGCGGCCTGAATGTCGGTGCGTTCTAAAAGCTCACCTGCTATTATTTTCAGCAGCGTAGTTTTTCCCGCGCCGTTTTTTCCGGTAATACAAATCTTTTCGTTTCCTGAAACAAACAGACGAATATTTTTTGCAAGCACTGCTTTTTCCGCCGTCAGCTCGTTTAACGAAAAATCTAAAACGGTTTTTCCGCCCGGCACAAAGGCCTGCTCGCTGAAGCTTGCCATAATTGCCTCCTCCGACTCAGGAAGCTTTGTTCTGTTTTCATACTCCTTTGAAAAGCGGTGTTCCAACGATTTTACCGCTTTCATTTTCTTTTTTAAAAGCCTGCCGCCGTGGGGGTCGCCGCGGGATATTGCGTTTTGCTGATGCTCCACCTTAGACTGGATTTTTAAAAACCGCTCCTGCTGTTTTTCATAGTCGCTTTGTTCTTTTTTTGCCACCTGCTCCTGATGAGAAAACTTTGCCGTTCGCTCCTCAATATACTGTGCGTAGGACGTTTTTGCAACAGTCCAGCGAGACACGGTTTTCCTCCGGATTTGCTCAATATGAATGACTGCGTTTGCCGTCCTCTCAATGAGCGTTTCGTCGTGCGACACAAACAGAACCGGGATTTTGCTTTCTAAAATGAACTGCTCCAGCCATGCCAGCGTATCCATGTCAATGTCGTTGGAGGGTTCGTCCAGCAGTAAAACGTCCGGCTTTAAAATAAGAATTTTCGCCAGCTGAAGCTTTACCGTTTCACCGCCGGAAAGGGTGTTAATTTTCTGGTCTGAATAGAAGAACGCAGGCTTTAAGCCCAGCAAAAAGGCGATGTCTGCTAATTCCTTAGGCGTTTGGTCAAAAAACGCCGGCAGGGAGCACAGATATTCATACACCGTTTTCCTGCTTTCCTCTGTCTCCAGTTCCTGGGCCAGATAGCCCAGCACCAGATTATTTTTGATAATTTCTCCCGAAAATTCTGCATAATCGGATACCAGACGTTCGTCGTAAATCAGCTTTAACAGCGTTGATTTCCCGTTTCCCTCCTCACCGATAATTACAGCTTTATCCCCCTGGTTTAAGGTAAACGCAAATCCGTTTACGATCTCCCGCAGGTCTTTTTTATGGGTAATGGTAAGATTTTTTATCTGCAGCATTGTCAATCCTCCTTTAACAAAAAATCTGCTTTCGGCATTGCCGAAAGCAGATAAATGCACAGATAAAAAGCCCCTTTTGGGCAAGGCGCAGGCATAATCCAATCTTTCGGCAACAAACATAAGCTTTGCCCTTTTGCAAAGCCCTTGTCACATAGAAAAATTAGATTAGTTCTGCATTGTTTCACCCATTTCTGTTTTTGATAGTTTCATTATACAAGATAACCCTTTGGTTGTCAATATGAAAACGCAAATTCTGCCTGAAACATAAAGCCGGTTTGCGGAGGAAGTACGAAGTCGATGAGATAAACCGTAGCACTGCCGCCGCCTCCGTGCTCAAGATGCCGCTGTGTTGTAACTGTTGGCGTGCCGGTTTCAGCAGTGATTCGCAAATTCCCGATTTGAACCGTGTTTTCCGTTATTTCCGGCTTGATCCTCGAAACAAACCGTTCCGTAACGGGAACAGGGCGGTAAAACGAAAATTCGTCGTTCAGCGTAACCGCGTTTTCTGAAAAACCAAAGCGTCGTTTTATGTGTTTGATTGCGTCTGTTTGATAGGCGTGTGTCAAATCAATGCAAATTCCATTTTCCGTTTTGCAAAGCGCGGCGAAAAATTCTGCGCCTTCCCGCTGGGCTTCGCCGCCTATAATGGGAACGCCGTGACCCAGTGAAGAGTTGCACAAAATGGAATACCGGGTATCGGGCTCAAAATATTGCCGGGTATATTCCCCGCAGCCCAAGTCGCAAACAAGCTGGCCGCTTTCGTCTGCAAGAATAAAGCTGCCCAGGTCGTTGTGGTTGTGGGGCTCGTCGTTGGTGCCGCCTTTTGCGGCAAAGGCATAAGTTTTGTTTCGCATTGTGAACCAGGCAGAGTCGGCAAATAAACACGACCCTGCGCTTTCGCCTGAAATCAATTTTTTGTTGTAAAACAGGAACGAAAAAGAAAACGCTCCCCATCTGCCGCAGGTGTCTAAAATGCTGTGATTTACTTTTTTCGGAATGATAAAATCGTCGCCGAATTCCGCTTTTAAAAAGTGTGTCAGCCCCAGAATATAGCTGCTGTTATCCGAGCCGTCTGCAAAGCTTACCGTCACGCTGCCCTTTAAAAACATCTGTTGCTGAAATTTTGCAATGGTTTTTACCTGCGGAAGCGCAAGCAAATTATCTGTTCCGTCAGAAAATGTCCGCAGGTGGGCGGCATAGTAGCAGAAATATCCAAACCCATAGTTCCAGTAACCAAGCCCTTCGCGGCACACCCCGTCGGACTTGTAGCTGGAAAGAAACGTCTTCATGGCCCCGTCAATCCGCGGCTTAACCGCGTAAAAAAGCTCCGGCCGCTCATACAGGAACGTAATGCCTACGCTGCCGGCGCACACCGCCGCCCAGTTGTTTGGAAACGACTCCCACCAATACCGGCCGGCATAAAAGGACTTTATAATCCGCCGGTCAAGCTCAAAGGTAATGCGGCTAACCATTAGCGGAGAAAGCCGGCCGGAGAACATGGATTTCATTTCACTTAGGCAATAACCCGTTTCCGCTGCGAACAGGTCAATAAACTCCGGCACATAGCTGTTTCTGTCTGGAACGTGGGCAGGCAGTGCCCAGGAATATTCGTCCAAAACCGCCCAAATGGTGTTTTCTAACTGTTTAAAATATGGTTCATTGTCAGGATAGATTTTGCACAGCACCGCCAAAATGTCCAGCCGTCTGCGGCGCAGGAAATACCCTTCTTCATACTCTTTTCTGCTGCCCGTTTCAAAAAAAATGCAGTAGTCTGAATAGGTTAAAAGCGAAAGCTCGCCGGTGCAGTTTTTTTTATATAACGCAGTCAGTTCCTCCCGCAAAAACTGATAGTCGTCACACTCCCGCACCTTTTTCCAAAATTCGTTGTTATTTAAGTTTGAAAATTCCATTTCTCACCGCTCCTCTTGAATAATTTAAAAAAAATATATCACAAATTCTAAAAAAAGTAAATAAAATACTTGACAAATCATAGAATATCATATATAATAACAATTGAACAAATGAGCAAGTGTTGAGGTGATAAAAATGGAAAATGAAAAGGAACTGGAAAATCAAGACTTTATGCACGCGCACAACGACACGGTGGAAAAGGTGAAAAACAACATGCCGGAGGAGGAGCTGCTCTACGATTTGGCGGAGCTTTACAAGGTTTTTGGCGACACCACCAGAATTAAAATATTATATGTGCTGTTCGAGTCGGAAATGTGCGTGTTCGACATAGCACAGCTTTTAAACATGAGCATGTCGGCCATTTCGCACCAGCTTCGGGTGCTGAAAACCTCCAGCCTGGTGAAATATCGGCGGGACGGCAAAACGGTGTTTTATTCCCTGGCCGACGACCACGTGAGAACCATTATTGGAATGGGTATGGAGCATATTGAAGAATAAAAAAAGTGAAAGGGTGGTAATTGTGAAAAAAACATTTCTTTTAGAGGATTTAGACTGCGCGCACTGCGCGGCAAAAATTGAAGACGCTGTGTCTAAAATTGACGGGGTGGAAAAAGCCACAGTCAATTTTTTAAAGTCTAACATAACGGTGGAGGCGCCCGAGGAAGCGTTTTCTGTCATTATGAAAAAAGCGGCGAAAGCGGTTTCTAAAATTGAGCCCGACTGCACCATCAAGGGCGTTTAAATGGAAAGGAGAGGTTGCAGCGCATGACGAAAAAACAAAAACGTCTATTGGGCAAAATAATTATAGCATTAGCACTGTTCATTCCCTCGCTGTTCGTTCAAAACGTACCGGTTAAATTTGCGCTCACTGCGCTGGCCTTTTTCGTTTGCGGCGGCGAGGTTGTGCTGCGGGCGGCAAAGAACATTGCCCGCGGCAATATGCTTGACGAAAACTTTTTAATGTCCATTGCAACCATTGGCGCGTTCTGCATCGGCGAATTTTCTGAGGGCGCCGCGGTTATCATGTTCTACCAGGTGGGAGAGCTTTTTCAAAGCCTTGCAGTTTCCAAAAGCCGCAAGTCTATTTCCGATTTAATGGACATTTGCCCTGAGCATGCAAATGTGCTGCGGGAGGGCGAATTTGTCAGTGTTGACCCGTCGGAGGTTTTGGTCGGAGATATGATTTTAATAAAGCCGGGCGAAAAAATCCCTGTGGATTGCTGTGTGATTGAGGGCCAATCTGACATCGACACCAGGGCCATTACAGGCGAAACGGCCCTGGCCCCGGCTGGGGAGGGCGACAAACTCATCAGCGGCAGTGTAAACTTAAACGGCGTTTTAAAGGCCCGCGCCCTGTGTGAGTTTCAAAACTCGGCGGTTTCCAAGATTTTAGAGCTGGTGGAAGCAACCAGTGAACGGAAGAGCCAATATGAAAGCTTCATTCACCGGTTTGCAGTTATCTATACCCCTGTGGTTGTGGCCTGCGCCGTGCTTTTAGCAATTGTGCCGCCGGTACTTGGCGGCGGCTTCACCATGTGGCTTGCGCGCGCGCTCACCTTTTTGGTGGTATCTTGTCCCTGCGCACTGGTTATCTCTGTGCCGCTGTCCTTTTTCGGCGGACTGGGCCGTGCATCCTCCATGGGGATATTAATTAAGGGCTCAAACTATCTGGAAGCATTAAAAAAATGCCGTGCCATTGTGTTTGACAAAACCGGTACCCTTACGTCCGGCGGTTTTTTTGTCACCGAAGTGAACCCTGAGGTCACCCAAAAGGAGGCGTTGTTAAAAATTGCGGCATCTGCCGAAAGCTTTTCAAACCACCCGGTGTCTGCCGCTGTGAAAGAGGCCTATGCAGGTGAACTTTTGCAGGCAGAGGACGTGGCAGAACTGGCGGGCAGGGGCGTTTCGGCTAAAATCAACGGCAAACAGGTTTTAGCCGGAAACAAAAAGTTAATGGAAGAATATAAAATTGAATATAAAGAAAGCAGCGCTGTGGGAACGGTAATTTACGTTGCTCAAGACGGGCAGTTCTTAGGCAGCATTGCGGTTGCAGACAAAGTGAAGGACAACGCAAAAGAACTGATTCAGCGGTTAAACGACTTAGGAATTCACAAAACGGTAATGCTTACCGGCGACCGGGAAAACGCCGCAAAAGCCGCAGCAGAAGAAATTGGCATTTCAGAATATCATGCTGAGCTATTACCCCAGGATAAAGTTGCCTTGATGAGCAAAATAATATCGGAAACAAACGGCAAGGTGATTTTTGTAGGCGACGGCATTAACGACGCGCCGGTGCTGGCCATGGCAGATGTTGCCATCTCCATGGGGGCACTGGGGTCAGACGCCGCCATAGAAGCCTCAGACATTGTTTTAACCGACGATAATTTAATGAAAATTCCCGCCGCCATAAAGCTTGCGGGCAAAACGGTGGCAATTGTAAAACAAAATGTGGTACTGGCAATCGGCGTAAAATTTGCGGTATTAATTTTAAGCGCTTTTGGATTTGCCAACATGTGGGCAGCGGTATTTGCAGATGTGGGCGTGGCGGTAATCGCCATTTTAAACGCCATGCGGATTATGAATAAACGGCTTACAAAGCTTTAAGGAAAAGCGGGGAGCAGAATCCCCGCTTTTTTTATAACTTGTCGAATTTTTAACAATTTTTGTTTCAAAATAAAGAAACAGAAAAAGTGAAAAAGTTTGGCTTTTTTATTTGATTTTTGCATAGGATTATGGTATGATGAAAAAGGAATTTAGCAATGATACATGAAAGCTGCGGAAAGGAAGTAACGGAATGAAGCAATTAACCTTTTCGGGCGGAATCCATCCGGCTGGCAACAAGTCTGGAACAGAAAGAATGCCGCTGATGGAGCTTAAGCCGCCCGAACTTTTATATTTCCCGCTGGGGCAGCACATTGGCGCGCCCCTGACGCCAACCGTTAAGGTGGGGGACACGGTTTTGAGAATGCAGAAGATAGCAGACACGAAAAGCTACATGTCTGCGCCGCTCCACGCGTCGGTTTCCGGCCGCGTGAAGGACATTGGCCTTTACTTAAACCACACCAACACCAAGGTGCCCACAATTGTGATTGAAAACGACGGGCAGGATACCCCGGCGGAGCCGTTAACGAACAAAAACCCCGACAATATGTCGCCGGAAGAAATGCGGCGCATAATTCGCGAGGCGGGCATTGTGGGCATGGGCGGCGCAGGATTTCCCACCCATGTGAAGCTATCCCCTCCGCCG
The DNA here is from genome assembly GCF_014384785.1 of Congzhengia minquanensis. Lineage (NCBI taxonomy): Bacteria > Bacillati > Bacillota > Clostridia > Eubacteriales > Oscillospiraceae > Congzhengia > Congzhengia minquanensis. The sequence goes on along the minus strand of NZ_JACRSU010000005.1, from coordinate 124,553 downwards.
GATAAAAAAATTACACATCTCATTGTAAACGGGGCGGAGTGCGAACCCTATTTAACGTCGGACAGGCGTGTTATGCTGGAAATGCCGGACGACGTAATGGGCGGTTTAAAATACCTTATGCGCCTGCTTGATTTAAACGAGTGTTTTATCGGAATTGAGGACAATGCAAAAGACGCCATTGCAAAGATGCGCGAAAAGGCAGGCGCAACGCCTGGTGTAAACGTGTTAGAGCTGAAACAAAAATATCCCCAGGGCTCAGAAAAGCAAATTATCAACGCCGTCACCGGAAAAGAAGTTCCCATGGGCGCTCTGCCTATGGATGTGGGCTGTATTGTCATCAACATCGGAACGGTGGCGGAAATCTACCGCGCGTTAAGCCAGGGGATTGCCCTGCACAGGCGGATTGTTACGGTGGCGGGAGATGCGGTGAAAACCCCGTCTAACATTTATGCAAGAATCGGAACACCGTTCCGCAGGCTGACAGACGCGGCAGGCGGATTTATAAAAGACCCGCACAAAATTATTATGGGCGGCCCCATGATGGGCATTGCCAGCGCATCGCTGGACGTTCCTGTGGTGAAAGGTACCTCCGGCCTGTTGGTGTTCTCAGAGCGCCAGGCACACATAGACAAGGAGAGCGCGTGCATTCGCTGCGGTAGGTGCGTTGCGGCCTGTCCTATGCGGCTCATGCCCACCACGCTGGACTTATACAGCCGGAAAAACGATTTAGATGCTTTAATTCAATATAATATTATGAACTGCATGGAATGCGGAAGCTGCACCTATGTCTGTCCGTCAAAACGGTATCTGGTACAGTCGATCCGAATGGGAAAGCAGAGAATAACCGCCCGCAGGGCAAAAGAAAAGGCAAAGGAGGCAGAAAAAAATGGATCACTTTAAAACGGTGTCATCGTCGCCGCATATCCGTTCCAACGTAACAACGGCCTCCATCATGCGTGATGTTTGCATTGCGCTCCTTCCTGCGCTGGTCTGTTCTGTCATTTACTTCGGCGTCCGTGCTGCTTTTATAACGGCGCTGTCAGTCATTTTCTGCGTGGGCTTTGAGTTTTTGTGGCAGAAAATTACAAAAAAGGAAGTTACCATTTCTGACGGAACTGCGGTGGTAACGGGAATGCTTTTGGCGTTTAACCTGCCGGTTGCTGTTCCCTGGTGGATTCCGCTCATTGGCGCATTTGTGGCAATTATCATTGCAAAACAGTTTTTTGGCGGCGTGGGCAACAACTTTATTAACCCTGCCTTAGCAGGACGTGCGTTTCTTTTGGCCTCCTGGCCGGTGCTGATGACAAAATGGGCCGCGCCGTTTTCCACAGGGTTCAATGTTGCCGACGTGGTGAGTTCGGCAACCCCGCTGGCAATTTTAAAAAGCCCGGCGGCAGGCACGCTGCCCCCGGTTTCCGATTTGTTTATCGGAAATATCGGCGGCTGTATCGGCGAAACCTCAGCCATTGCACTGCTTTTGGGCGGGGCATATCTGGTGTTTCGGAATGTTATCAGTCTTAGAATTCCTGTTACATATATTTTAACCGTGGCGGTTTTAACCTTTGTGTTCCCCAGCCAGGGCCTATCTAATATCAACAGCATGCTATACAACATTTTGGGCGGCGGTTTAATGCTGGGCGCAATTTTCATGGCGACAGACTATGTAACCTCCCCGATAACAAAAAACGGGCAGCTCATTATGGGGCTGGGCTGTGGAATTTTGACCTTTGTAATCCGGCGGTTCGGCGGCTATCCCGAGGGTGTGAGTTATTCAATTCTTTTAATGAACGTGGCAACCCCGCTGATTGACAGGTGGACGCAGCCAAAAACATACGGCGCACGAACGGAAAGGAGACGGTGAGGCATGCAGAAAAACGAAAATCCCGTTGTCCTTTCGGCGGTGCTTTTGGTTATCTCCTTAGTGGTGGCACTGCTGCTGGCATTTACAAATTCAGTTACAAAGGACAAAATAAAAGAAAACACCATAAAAGAACAAAACGCGGCAAAGCAGGAGGTATTGCCCGCAGCCGCGGAATTTAACGAAACGGAATTCACAGATGACACAGGGCTGGTAAAAGCTGTTTTCGCGGGAAAAGATTCCGGCGGCAGCCCGGTTGGCTGGTGCGTAAACGTCACCCCTTCCGGATACGGCGGCGAGCTGGACATTATGGTGGGCATTTTAAACGATGGCACCGTTTCCGGCATGAAAGTGGTCTCCCATTCTGAAACGGCAGGCCTGGGCGCAAAAGCGGCGGAAAGCGGATTTTCTTCTCAGTTTACAGGTAAAAAAACCGACGAACCGCTGTCTGTTATTAAAAACGGTACGCCAAAGAATAACGAAATTGTGGCGATTTCCGGCGCAACCATTACCAGCAACGCGGTGAAAAACGGTGTGAACGCGGCGGTTGATGCTGTGAGAAAATTGAACGGGGGTGTGTGACATGGGCAACATAAAAGAGCTGACCAAAGGGCTTTTAAAAGAAAACCCAATTTTTGTCCAGTTTTTAGGAATGTGCGCCACCCTGGCCGTTACCACCAGCGTAATCAACGGCATTGGCATGGGCCTTTCCACCACGGTGGTTTTGGTTGCATCTAACATCATCATATCTTTGCTGCGAAACTTCATTCCCAACAAAGTCCGCATTGCGGCATACATTATCGTCATTGCCGGCTGCGTAACGGCGGTGGAAATGGCGCTGAATGCGTTTGCACCGGCAATTTCAAAATCATTGGGCATTTTCATTCCACTCATTGTGGTAAACTGCATCATTTTGGGCCGGGCCGAAGCATTTGCCTCGAAAAACAGCGTGGGTAAATCCGCTTTGGACGGAATTGGAATGGGCTTAGGCTTTACGCTGGCGCTGGTCATTTTAAGCTCCTTCCGCGAAATTTTGGGCAACGGCACATTTTTTGGAATCCATCTGTTCGGCGAGGGATTTCAGCCGGCAACCATTATGATTTTGCCGCCGGGGGCGTTTCTTATGCTGGGTGTGATTTTAGCGGTGATTCATCTCATTTCAAACAAGAATAAAGAAGGGGGCGGCAAATAAATGGAACTGTTAACAAAGCTGGTGCTCCTTTCCCTTACAACAATTTTGGCAAACAACTATGTTTTGGTAAAGTTTTTAGGCATTTGCCCGTTTCTGGGTGTTTCAAAAAAGGTTGGAACCGCTGTGGGCATGAGTGTTGCCGTAACCTTTGTTATGACAGTGGCCTCTGCCGCAACCTATTTCATTCAAAAGTTGTTGGTGCATTTTCAAATTGAGTATATGCAGACCGTGGCGTTTATTTTAGTAATCGCCGTGCTGGTGCAGGTGGTTGAAATGGCAATCCAGCGGTTTTCACCGGCGCTTTACAGCGCATTGGGAATCTATCTTCCCTTAATCACCACCAACTGCGCAGTTTTGGGCGTTGCGCTCTTAAACGTGCAGGAGGGCTACGACTTTGTGTACACCTTAGTTTACAGCTTTTCAGCGGGACTTTCGTTCATGCTTGCAATTGTGTTGTTTGCAGGCGTGCGCGAACGGTTAGAAACGGCAGATATTCCAAAGCCTCTGCAAGGATTTCCCATTGCGCTTGTCACAGCAGGCCTGATTGCAATGGCATTTTTAGGATTTTCTGGCATGAGCTTTTAAGGGAGGGGTTAATATTGGGAGCAATGATTCAACCGATTTTAATACTTGGCATTATGGGCGCGGCGTTCGGCATTTTGCTGGGTGTGGCCGCAAAAGCCTTTAAAGTGGAAAAAGACGAACGAGTGGAAAAGGTGTCTGACCTTTTGGCCGGCGCAAACTGCGGCGGCTGCGGCTATGCCGGCTGCGGGGCCTTTGCCGAGGCGCTGTGCGCAGGCAGAGCAAATTTAAGCGACTGCCCCAGCACGAAGGCAGAGAGCAAAGACCGCATTGCCGCCATTTTAGGCGTTTCCACTGGGGCGGAGGACCCGAAAGTGGCCATGGTTATGTGCAGCGGAAACTGCAACAGCGCGGTTTTGCACTGCGAATATGAAGGTATAACAGACTGCATTGCCGCATCCCGCTACGGCGGGGGAGACAAGGCCTGCAGCTTTGGCTGCATTGGCTACGGCAGCTGTGCAGATGTGTGTCAGTTCGACGCCATTCATGTGGTGGACAATGTTGCGGTGGTAGACAGGGCGAAATGCACGGCCTGCGGCATGTGTGTGGACATCTGTCCCCAGCACGTGATTGAGCTTGTGGAGTTAAAACAGCGGACGTTTGTAAAATGTAAGTCGCACGACAAGGGAGCGAGCCTGAAAAACATCTGCTCGGCAGGCTGTTTGGGCTGCCGCATTTGTGAAAAGAGCTGCCCGAAGAACGCAATTAAGGTTACGGATAACGTGGCCCGCATTGATTATGACCTTTGCGTGAACTGCGGAATTTGCGCAAGCAAATGTCCTAGAAAAATTATTGATTTTACCAGGCCGGACGGTGTAAAGCCCTATGTAAAGGAAGAAGCTTAATCTGCGGCGTGAAAACGAACGTTTTCACGCCGCTTTTTTATTTGTCTAATTGACGGGAAAATTATCATAATATTGTGAAAAACTAACAAAAAATAAAATCATTTCATGTGAACACTTGACAAAAATTCCCTAAGTGATATAATAACGATGAGGGAATATCAAATTATAAAATAAAGGGGAGAGTAAAAAATGAAGAGAACATTAAAAGTCATTGCATTGCTGTTAAGCCTTGCAATGGTGCTATCGGTTTGTGGCATGCTGACAGTTTTTGCCGAAGGCGAATATACGGTTAAAACAGGCACAAACAACATGATTCGGATTGAGAATGCCGCGGAACACCTTGAGGCTGCAGCCGGTGTTGCCCGCACCTATGAATTCAATGTGCCGGCAGACGGCGAGTATTATGTTATTTTGGGCAAGGCGCTGAAAGCAGACGCAGAAGGCAAATATGACAAGGGAATTCCTTTGTCCCTTAAATTTTATCAGGATGCAGAGCCAGACGGGCAGGTACTTGATTACACGCTGAGCGACGGCGTTGAAGAGCATGTTAACTGTCCGGTAGAACGTGTTGGCAACAACATTGCTATGAGCGTTGCTTTAACAGAAGGAATTTGGAAATTAGATTTAACAGCTGAAACAGAAACAAACTTTTATTATATTGAGCTGCGCGATACGCGCCTTCAAATCGCAGAGGAAAAGAATGTAATTTCTCCGTTCGATTTTAACGGCGGGAACTTAGACCCTATGCATGTAAACGAGCAGGTTGCGTTCGGTTATAAACAAACACCGCCGCCGGAAGAATATACGCTGGTGGGAAATTATTTAGACGACAGCATATTCGACCAGTCCACAACGGACAGTTATAGAAAATACAGGTTCATTCATATCAAAAACGGCTGCGACGCGCAGTATGAGCTGGATGTGAAAACAGCAGGATATTATCAGATTTCTGCTTTTCTAAATTTATGGACTAAAACATATCCTACAACCACAACGCTAACGGTTAATGTAGACGGGAAAACGGTTTCCGACCTTTCTTACATCAAAGAATCCAACGAAACGCCGGATAAGCTCATTCCGTCAAGAACCATTTATCTCTCGGAAGGCAGTCATACCCTGCAGCTTGCAAACAATTCCAGCTGCGGCGCATATGTTTATTACATAACGGCGGAGCAGGTTGACCCTAATAAGGTGGTTAAGGTCGACGATAACCTCACCAGAATTGAATTTGCTAAAAATGACAACGGTGCAACGCTAAACAGCACCGACGGCCTTTCTGTAACCAAGACTTTGGACTTAATTGGCGGCACCTATGCAGTATTTGTAAAAAAACCGGTTGAATTTTATGGCTCGGAATGTGTTTATGATGTAACGTTCAGCCAGAGCAGTGTAGAAGCATCTCATGTCAGTGTTGCGGCGGCAACCAACACCGACAGCAAAAATAAGGGTTTTTCTTATGAGAGGGTTGGCGATGCCAAAGGCACTATCTTTGCCGTTCCGGACGGCAGCGTAGAGTTCACGCTGGCAGTTTCAAAGGACTGTGATGTGGAATACATCGATATCCGCCGTTTGGATTTGCCTCTTACCGGAGGCAAGCAGGCAATTGCTGTTGCAGACTTTTCATATGTAAACGCGCTGACAGATGCCCACTGCTCACAGCAGTTCGGTACAGGCAAACCCGAGCATGTTTTATTGGACTATCCGGTAATCGGCGACTATTTCTCAAGTAAAATTACACCTGCACAGAAATATTTTCCGATTCACTTATCTCAGGGGGCAACCGTAGGCTACACAGTTGACGTTGCACAGACCGGCTGGTATCAATTCGGCGTTTTAATTAACACCTATAAATCTAACGGTATGCTGGCGCTTTATGCTGACGATAACTTGGTTGATTCGGTTACCTACGCATACACTATCGATCCCCAGCCGAACTTGGCATACACATACAATGCGGTTTACCTCACGGAAGGAAGGCACACAATTAAGCTTGCCGGCACAGTGGGAGGAATTTACCTCTATCGCTTTACGACCGAAAAATTGGAGGGCGACCCGGTATATGAATTTTCCGGCGGCTCGGCAACAGTGATGCAGTCGGGCATGAACTCAGAAGCGAGCATGGAGGGGGAATTCCGCGTTTTAAACGCAGGCGACACCGTGTCCTTTAAACTGAACAATTCCTATACAGACCCCCAAGGCAAAAATGAATATGAATTAAAGCTGGCCGTAGACACTTCAGCTGTATCTGACGCGGCTTTAGACATTAAAATTGGTGAAACACTTTACGAAAACATTTTAATAGGCGGAAAAAATGGAGAGGTAAGCGGTGGAACTATTGTTTTGCCTGAAGGTGAAAGTGAAATTGTAATTACCTCGAAATCAGAAGGAATAAAATTTAAATCGTTTAGTGTGGTTGAAACGGTTATCACGTCAAACGAAAATGGAAATACCATGCTTTCATTCCTTCGTGCGTCGACCATTTCCGAGGGCGTAACGCCCGATGCGGCAGGCAGCGCATCTTTTACAGCAGAACAGTTTGTGGAATTTGACGTAAACGTTGTGGCAGACGGAACTTATATGGTCCGCATGAAAGCAAAATCTCCCCAGACGGGATTCACGGTTTATGTTGACGACGTCGACTACACAGATAGCCAATATTTAAACACGGAAGATAAATCGTGTGTAAACAATTCAAAAAATAACGTGATGTTAAAGAATGCTGCAACCAATATCAGTCTGACAAAAGGGATGCATAAGATTAAAATTGTTTTCCATGATGTAGACAGCGAAGCCGTTACGCATAAGGTAGATGAAATTTATTTAAGACGCTTGGACAAAACGGTCAGCAGCACGGCACCGATTCAGCTTGGCACATGGGATTATAAAACAATTAACATTCCGCCTTACTGGAGCCTGCCTGCACAGGTGGGTCAGGGTTCTACCTATAAGGGAGACGAATTGTATAATAACATTGTGTTTATGGGTGAGGTTGCAGTAACTTATGAGTTTAATGTTGCAGAAAGCGGATTTTATAAAATTTCCAATTTTGGATGCGGCCCAGACGGGGCAACCCAGATGAGCAGCTATTCCATTGACGGAGGCATTAAAACCAGCGAAACAGAATTTGCATACATTGGAGAAGGCGGAGACAAAATTGTAGAAAACATATATCTTGACTACGCATTTTTAACAGAGGGAATGCACACGTTAACAATCTATGCATCTGCTCCTTCTGCTCAAGCAGTCCGCATGAATATGACAAAAATTACATGGGTATCGGATATTTCCGAAGTGCGGTACGACAGGGATAACAGAATCGTTTCCTTTGCATCGTCGCAGCTGGACTTAACGGCAGACGCAACTCTTTACATTGCGGCGTATAACGGAAGCCAACTGGTTGGCATCAACATGGTTGATGTAAAAGCCGGAACAAAGGCAATTAAGCTTTCTGCAATGGTGAAATCAGCGCCGAATAAGGTTAAGGTTTTTGCATTTGATGCAAACTTAAAACCGCTTTTAGCGGCACTTGAAGCTTCCGGAGAAGATATTATTCAATAAAAAACTTACGTTTTATAAAAAAGGGGCGGCAACATGCCGCCCCTTTTTTTGTGTGTGAATAAAATATTAATGCGTTTCAATGACCACGTCACTTTCATAAAAGCTATATCCGCGAATTTGTGCTTTTGGCGCGTCGTCCACAATGTAGTTGACAACATAAACTTCGCCGTCGTCAAACTGCACCCAGCCTGTGTACCCCAAGTCGGAAACACTGCTTCTGTCATAATCTAACGGCATAATTCGAACAGACTGCTGGCTGCGTTCCGTGTTCTTAGCGCTTTCTTCATCCAAAAAGGCGGCAAATACGTTTTGTGTCCAGGCGCCCAGCCAACCCTTTCCTCCCTGCAAAAACCGATGGGTGATCATGATATTGCCGCTCTTTAAGAACCCGGCGGTTGGGCGGTGGCAGCCGGGAATGGGCACGTTAAACACGCCTTCCCAGGTTTCACCGCTGTCGTGGGAAATAGATTTCATGCAGTCGTAGCCAAGAAAGGAATTTTCACGCATAAAGGCCACCAGCGTTCCGTCGTGACACTCAATAATAGACACCTCGCACAAGTGGTATCTGGGGTCGGACGCGACCGTAACAGGCTTCGACCATGTTTTTCCGTCGTCGTCGCTATAAATTAAAAACTGTTCCAGCTTTTCTGTTTTTCTGCTTTTAAACTGACCCCCTAAGATTAACCGGCCCGACTTCAATTGAAGAAGTCTGTCCGGCACAATTGCGCAAAAGGGAATAATCTCAGGCTCGCCCCAATCGGTGCCCTCTGTGTCGCTGCGCCAGATATAAATTTCTGAAGCCCGGTTTTCTTCCTGCAAAATCCGGTCGCAGACAATGGCCAGACTGCCGTCGTTGAGTTTTGAAATCCGCGCACAATTAAAGAAGTGGTCTTTTGGTGTAAATGCAGTCAGTGGTTTTTTGGCAGACCAGGTTCTTCCCCGGTCACAGCTTTCGGTTAACACCAAACGGGAGTTTTCCCGGTCGCCGTGGTGCGTACATTCCGTAAACACACAAATTAGCTTGCCTCCGTTGGTTAAAATCACATCCGGCCATGCCTCGTAGACAGAATCATCCCGGCTTACCGTAAATTTTTGTATCGGCATCAACAAAACCTCCTTTTTGCCCTTCATTATACCAAAATAAAAACAAAAAACTTTGCTTAGATTGCCAATTATTTTGTTCAAATTGCGAAAGAAGCCGCACTAAATTATTTAGCGCGGCTTCTTGTTTCAATCTTATTTTAAATAGGATTTTAAAGGTACGTTTGTTTCAGAAAGCAGCATTGCAACGGCCTCCGACACGAATTTTGCACCGTCGATATTCACATGGGTACGGTCAGGTGTGTTTTCAATATAGTCCCATTTACCCTGGGGAATTGTTTTGCCGGTTTCCTCTTCAATCCGGTGAAATGCTGTTTCAGAGAGGTAATAATAGTCAAAGGTTTGTGTGGTTTTCGTTTCGGAATATTTACCGTCTTCATAAATCCAGAGGTTGGTTAAATAGGTGTTTAAATCAAGGAACGTAACGCCGCAGGCCGCCGCAGTTTCGCGCATTGCTGCAGACCGTTCTATCAGCGCCGCCGCAGACCATTCTTTGCATTCAGGAATGGTGGAGACTAAAATCGGCGTTGCGCCTTTCGCCTTAACTGCTTCGCAATATTCTGTCAGGTTTGCCTTATACTGCTCAATGGTAGTGCCTTTTCCGGTTTCAGAAATGTTGTAAAAATCGTTTAAGCCGAAGTTGATGAACACAAAATCACCCTTGTTCAGCGCGTTTTCTATAGGAGTCCAGAAACCGTTGGTTTTAAAGGTTTTTGAGCTGGTGCCGCCAACGGCCTTGTTAATCACATTTATATTTTCGTTAAATTCCTCGCCGAAATAATAGCCCCAGCCCTGCTGCGGGAAGCTGTCGGCGCCGTATCCCACACAAACGGAGTCACCCATGAGAAAAACGTTGATTTTTTTATATTTTACCGTGGTAATTTCCTTTGCAGAAATCACTGGCTTCATTGACGCAATGGAGTCCCACACAAAGACCTTGGCGCTGTCCGGCGCCTGGGCAGATTTAATTTCAATTGAAACATTATTTGCATTTAAAATCGCTTTTTCAGCAAGGCCTGTGAGCTTTCCGTCCTTATAAATTGCGGCAATGGCCGTTCCTGAAACCGCTTCGTCAAAGCTTGCATTGACGATTGTTGATTGGGCATCAATGATCATATTTTCTTGACTGCTTTTGGTGAAGGAAATAGCATACAGCCGCACGGTGCCGTCTTTATACGTTCTCTTGTTGCGGTAAATTTTAATGGTATGCAGCCCTTCTGTTAAGAACATGGGTTCTGTGCTTTTAGCCTCTGCCACGGAATTTTCCGGCGTGCCGACTGCGTAGAAAGGATATACGTCATCCACCGTAAACTCAATTTCAGCGGTGTTGTTGCTGTTCGTAAAATATGCCGCAAAGTCGTAATATCCGGATTCCTCCGCGTTGACAAGGTAGGTGTACGTGCCGTTGTCATGAGCAATTACGTTTCTTAGGTCTTTGTATATTCCCCTGGCATAGGACTGAATTTTCTCCGAGTTGCTCTGCCAATACTGTGTGGGGAAGAACCACGCGGCACCTACGTTTGTGTAAGACTGAAAATCCCATGCGGGAATCACGGTTTCATATGCAATATCATTTTTCAGAACTGCATCAGCCCGCCGCAGTTCAAAGGAGGCGAAGGACACATAGCTGTTCGCAGTAATTTGGAACGTGTGTTCGCCCGGCGCAAAGTGAACAAGTCCCTGGGTCAGCTTTTTGTTCATCTGGTTCTGTGCTGTCTGGACGTTGTGCGCAACCGTCGTATCCTGATACATTACGTTGGTTACGTCTTCGCCGTCTGCATAAACTGTAAATGAAGTTTGCGGCATGGTGGCGTTTGTGTAAAGGGTGTAATAGCCCTCGTCTGCAATTTGGAATGTCAGACGAAAGCTTCCCCCGCCGGAAAGCGCGTAATTGCCGGTCTTCGGCTCAATGGCAGACCACCCCTCGAATTTTCCGCATTTTAAGGGAACCGGTGTTACAATAGCGCCTGCCTGGATTTGAATGGTTTCTCCCGTGTTTTCCCCCAGAACAGTATCGGAATGGGAGATGAGCTCCATCGCCTTAAACTGAAAGCCGTCTGTTTTCGAAGTTATGGTTAAGGTGTGCACGCCGGCAGACAGCGTTTCGTTTGTAAACAGTTTGCCCGGGCCGGTAAGCGTTACGTCCTGCGGTGCATTTTCGTCTATCTGATAAGACAAATCTGCCGGGGCGGACACATTCAAATGGGACATATAAAGGTCAATTGCCTCTGCCCCCGTCACTTTAAAGGATGCAGTTACCGACTCGCCGCTGTCTATGGAAACGATTCCGTTTTCGACTGTGGCTGTTTGTGTAGAAAAGTCACTGTATTGTATTGATTTTGGAAGTGTTTCCGCATTCACAATGATGGGTTCATCCGTGCCTTCAATAAGAATGTCATGAATATACAGGCCGCCTGTGGGAGTGAAGTTTAGAGTGTGTTCTCCTTCTGTGAGATGGACTACGCCCAAATCGTTCCATTTTTCTTCACCGGAATTGCTTCCCTTTATAATTGTTAACGTTTCTGTAGGGGAAGTGTAAAGCATGTTCCCGTCAAGATTCGTTTTAAAATATACATTTTTTTGTCCTGCATCAGAACCTGACCAAACAAAGGCTGTTGCCCGCGCCTGCAGCTTATAGTTTTGCGCTTTCGTTACATTGAATTTATAGGTCACAGTTTGTCCGCTGTCCACATGGATCTGACGGGTGTTTACCGCATCGGGATAGCTGTTGTAATATGCATATCCCTCCGACAGCGGTTTTCCGCCTTTCAGTTCGCCATTTACATGGTTTGATGCTGTGACAGAAGCGTAGTCATTATAGTCGACGGGGTTTATTCCCTGTTTTGTGCCGTCAATTTCAATGTCGGTGCCCCGCAAATCAAAAAACGTAACGGTTGTGGCGCTTGCCGCCGTTAACGAAACCGTGCAGAGGCCTTTGTAAAGATACACGCTGGAGGATCTTTTTTTCGCCGATGCCCCAACGCGAATATAGTTATATGTATAGCTTGCGGCATTCTCGTCTGTTGCGCCGACTGAAACGGAATAATCCGCCTCTTGGCCGGTAAGTGTGCCGCTTTGGGTAAAGATGGCAGAAAACGCATTTGGATTTGCATCGCCCCGGTTTAAAAATATGGCATAGCTGCCGCTTTCCGGCACGGTAAACGACAGTGTTTTTGGCGTTTCGGCTTCAAGCGTTTGATTTCCTGCCGTGAGGTCAACCCGTAGAAAGGTTTTTGAAATAAGGGTTTCGGTTGTTTCGCCCTCTGCAAAGGAAATCATTGCAGAACAGCTTGTGATGATTACAAACACCGATAAAAGTGTTGTCAGCAGTCTTTTTGTGGTTTTCAAATCTCTCTCCTCCTTAATTTTTGTATTTTTATTATAGCACAATTTAAAATAATTGCATAGATTTATTTGTAGTATTTTGAGCGGTTTGGCTAATATGCATAAATTTATTAGTAATATTTTGTTTATATTGACAGCTGAAAAAAAACATGGTACAATAGAGTCAATAAAATATTTACCGCCGGGTAACGTCTTGCCCATTCCGTTAGGCCACAGAAGGAATGGAGGCAAAGGCGTTTATTTTTTTGTCAGGAGGTTTTTTATGAATAACAAAACATATTTTTTTCAATTTTTTCAGTATGCATCTTTCAATGTGCTTGGAATGTTAGGCCTGTCCTGCTACATTTTGGCCGACACCTTTTTCATTTCAAAGGGATTGGGTGCAAACGGGCTGGCCGCGTTAAACCTTGCCATTCCGGTTTACAGCTTTATTCACGGCAGCGGATTAATGCTTGGCATTGGCGGCGGCACCAAATATGCAATTTTGAATGGAAAGGAAATTCGGGATTTGGCAGACGAAACGTTTACAGCGGCCGCAAAGTTAACGGCGGCTTTGTCAATTTTTTTCGTTTTGCTGGGAATTTTCTTTTCAGGAGCGGCCGCCCGTTTTTTAGGCGCAGACGATGCGGTTTTTCATATGACCAAGACCTATTTGCAGGTTATTTTGCTGTTTGCCCCAATGTTTATGCTGAACAACTTGCTTTTGTGTTTTGTAAGGAACGACGGTGCGCCGCATCTTGCAATGGCGGCCATGCTCGGCGGAAGCTTATCGAACATTGTGTTAGACTATGTTTTTATTTTTCCGCTTAACATGGGAATTTTTGGCGCGGTGCTGGCAACGGGTCTTGCCCCGGTTGTGAGCCTAATGATTTTGTCGCCCTTTTTCATTCGGAAACAAAACCGGTTTCATTTTATAAAAAGCAGGTTAAGCAGCACATGCGCGCTGGCCTCAGGCATTTTGTCAAGCGGCCTGCCGTCTCTTGTTACAGAGGTTTCTTCGGGAATTGTCATCATTGTTTTTAACATCATTATTTTAAAGCTTCAGGGCAATATCGGCATCGCGGCATATGGCGTTGTTGCGAATCTGTCCTTAGTGGTAATCGCAATATACACAGGAATTGCCCAGGGTGTTCAGCCCATTTTAGCGAATTGTCACGGTGTGGGCGACCGCGCCGGCGTGCATGTAGTTTTGCGCTATGCATTGATCGCTGCGGCAGCGGTTTCAGCCGTTGTTTATGCCGGTGTGTTTTTTGGCGCAGAACAAATTGCAAAGATTTTTAACAGCGGACACAACGCGCTTCTGCAGGCCATTGCGGTGCGGGGATTAAAGCTTTATTTTACCGGGTGCCTGTTTGCCGGGGTTAATATTATTCTGTCTGTCTACTTCACCTCAACCGAAGTTCCGCGGCCGGCCCACGTAATTTCTCTTTTGCGCGGGTTTGTCATTATTCTGCCTATGGCGTTTTTATTATCGGCGGCTTTTGGCATAGACGGCGTGTGGTGCGCCTTTCCCGCAACGGAACTGATGGTAAGCGTCATTGGATTTGCCTGGTATTTTAACAAAAAAAGGCGGAGCAAGCTGCTCCGCCGTAGGGTTTAAAATTGATTATTGCACCGGTTTAACGTGCCAAATATGGTTTGCATAGTCTGTCACACTGCGGTCTGACGCAAAAATGCCTGCATTTGCAATGTTTTTTAGAGACATTTGCGTAAAGCGCGCCTCGTCCCGGTAGGCTTCCTCCACACGCCTGTGAGCGTCGCAGTAGGACGCAAAATCCGCCAGGTTCATGTAGGGGTCGGAATACATTAAATAGTGATACAGGCTGTCAAAATTTTTGCCGCCAATTCCGCCGGATTTGATAAATTCTAAAACGTCCCGGATAGACTGGTTTGCGTTATAGAAGTCTTCCGGACGGTATCCCCTGTGATACAGATCGTTTACTTCCTGGGTAGAAAGTCCGAAAATAAAAATGTTTTCCGGGCCTACCGCCTCATAAATCTCAACGTTTGCGCCGTCCATGGTGCCCAGCGTCACTGCGCCGTTAATCATCAGCTTCATATTTCCTGTGCCCGAGGCCTCCTTGCCCGCCTGGGAAATCTGCTCGCTGATGTCTGCCGCGGGTATGATAATTTCGGCCAGCGAAACCTTATAGTCTGCAATGAACACCACTTTCAAAAAGTCCCGAACGTCCGGGTCACGTTCAACCATGTCGGACACGGCGCAGATTAAGCGGATAATTTCCTTTGCCATAAAATACCCGGCAGAGGCCTTTGCCGCGAAAATATAAGTTTGGGGCAGGGGACGAAAGCCCTGGAATTTGATTTTCCGGTATAGGTCGATGATTTGCAGCACATTCAAAAGCTGGCGTTTATACTCATGCAGCCGCTTTACCTGCACATCGAACATGGAGTCGCAGTTTACCTCAATGCCATTTTTTTGGGCAATATAATCTGCCAAACGCTTTTTGTTTTCTTTTTTAATTTCCCGCAAGCGGGAAAGAACCGCTTCGTCATAATAAAATTCGTTAAATTTTTCAATGTCGGACAGGCTCTTTTTAAAGCCGCCGCCGATTTTTTCAGTTAATAGCTGGGAAAGGAGCGGGTTTGCCTGGCACAGCCAACGCCTGTGGGTAATGCCGTTTGTAACGTTGGTGAACTTGTCGGGATAGACAATATTAAAATTGTGAAACGTGTCGGTCTTTAAAATGTCTGAATGCAGTTTCGAAACGCCGTTTACACTGTAAGAACCTGCGATGCACAGGTTTGCCATTTTCACCATTCCCTCTGAAATAATGGCCATTTTGTCGATCGACGCGGAGAGCTCCGGATGGTTTGTATAAATAAACTGGCAGAACCGGCGGTTAATTTCTTCAATTATGGAATAAATGCGGGGCAGGTGGGATTTAACGAGGTCTATGGGCCATTTTTCCAGCGCCTCGCTCATAACGGTGTGGTTGGTGTAGGCTAGGCTGTTTGCCGTAATGTCCCATGCCGCGTCCCACACATAGCCATAGTCATCCATTAAAATGCGCATCAGCTCCGGCACGCACAAAGACGGGTGGGTGTCGTTTATGTGGATCACCGCTTTATCGGGAAAGCTTTCAAAGGTGCCGTATTTTTTATAGTGTTCTTTCGTAATTTGCTGCAAAGACGCGCTGACAAAAAAGTATTGCTGTTTTAAGCGCAGGGATTTACCCTCTATTTTGTCATCTGCGGGGTAGAGCACTTTCGAAATGGAGCTTGCAATCGCCTCGTTTTCTGTGGATTTTACATATTCGCCCTTGGAAAACAAGTCCATGTTAAAGCCGCTGGTGCTTTTTGCGCTCCAAAGCCGCAAGGTGTTCACGGCTTCCGTGTCGTATCCGGAAATAAACAGGTCATAGGGCTTTGCCATTACGCTGACATAATCTGTGTGCTCGGTGGTTAAGCCCTTATCCGTCCAGTGCTCTTTAATGTTGCCGAAAAAGTGCACTTCAATCTCCTCGTCGGCTCTGGGGTTCAGCCAATATCCCGCCTGGTCAATCCAGCTGTCGGGGAACTCGTTTTGCCACCCGTCAATAATCACCTGTTTAAAAATGCCGAATTCATAGCGGATGGAAAAACCGGTAATGGGGTAGGAAAGCGTGGTCATAGAATCCATATAGCAGGAGGCCAGCCTTCCCAAGCCGCCGTTTCCCAGCCCGGCGTCCGGCTCCATCTCATAAAATTCCTCAATGTCAAAGCCGTATTCCGCCAGAAACGCTTTGATGTCGTCTTCCGCCTCCAGGTTCCAGAGGTTATTTTTCAGTGACGTGCCCACCAAAAATTCCATCGACATATAATAAACCTGTTTTGCTTCCTGCTCTTTTACCTTTTTGCTGTATTCATACCGTTTTTCCGCCAAAATCTCATTGGTTGCCGTAAGCACCGCTTCATAAACCTGGCGTTTGTTGCCATTTTTTATGTTATTTCCAAAGTTGACTTCCATAATCTTTTCAATGCTTGTTTTCAGCTTTTGCGATACATGATTTTCCATAGGCTATTTTCCTTTTCTATAAAAGTTGTTGATAAATTTCAATATATTCTTGCGCCGGTTTTTTCCAGCTAAAGTCGCCGCTCATAGCGTTTTTGCGGAGCGCGCGCCACATGGGTTTGTTGTGGAACAGGTCGATGGCGCGCTTTACGGCGTCTAACATGTCATAGGCGTTATAGCTTTGAAATGTAATGCCGTTGCCCGTTTTTGTGACCGGATTAAACGCCTCCACCGTATCCTTCAGGCCGCCGGTTGCGTGTACAATCGGAATGGTGCCATAGCGCATGGCAATCATCTGCGAAAGCCCGCAGGGTTCCATTTTCGACGGCATTAAAAACAAATCTGCTCCGGCATAAATTTTTTGTGCCATCTCGGCAGAAAAGCCGATGTAACCCCGGACTTTATCCCGGCAGGAGTGCTCCCAGGAATAGAAGAAGCTTTCATAGTGGCTTTCGCCTGTGCCCAGGGCAATGAGCTGCATGGGCAGGCCGGAAAGCTCGTTCATTACCTCGCAGAGCAAATCAATTCCCTTTTGCGATGCAAGCCGGGTTACCATGCCGATTACGGGAATGTCGTTGGACTGTTCTAAGGCCATTTCCTTTTGCAGCTGCTTTTTGTTAAAGGATTTAAACCGGATGGTTTCGTAGGTATAGTTTCTTGCAATGTGCGGGTCGGTGGCCGGATTAAAAACCGTGGTGTCAATTCCGTTTACCACGCCCCGGAGCTTATATTTTCTTGGGTGGAGAATATTGTGAAGCCCAAACGAAAATTCCGGGCTTAAAATTTCATCAGCGTAGGTCTTGCTGACGGTTGTCACCATGTCAGCCGCTTCAATTCCGCCTTTTAGCAGATTTATGTCGCCGTCATACAGAAGCAAAGAACGGTAATTTATGTCCAGCCCAAATATGCTCCCCAATATAATTGGATTATATTTTCCCTGAAATTCGATATTATGTATCGAAAGTACAGTTTTAATGGATGCATACCGGCTGTCGCTGCGGTAGAATGCGTTTAAATAAACAGGCAAAAGCGAAGTTTGCCAGTCGTTTATATGAATGATGTCCGGAAAAAAATCTACCATGTTCAGCATATCTAAAACGGCTTTTGAGAAAAAGGCAAACCGTTCCGAGTCGTCATATTCGCCGTAAACGTTGGGGCGGCTGTAGTATTGCTCGTTGTCAATAAAATAATATATAACCTTTCCCACGGTTGCCGTAAAGACGCCGCAATAGGTTTTTCTCCAGCTGATGGACACATCAAAGCTACCCAAAAATTTCATTTGGGTTTTTAACGTGTGGTCAATGCAGGTGTATAAAGGAAGAATTACGCGGGCGTCTACGCCCTCCTCAGCCAGGGCTTTCGGAAGAGCGCCGCACACATCACCCAATCCGCCTGTTTTTATAAACGGGGCAGCTTCTGATGTTGCAAACAAAACTTTCATTGGTATCACTCCCAATATTTCAATACTTTTATTTTAAGTGAATTGCAATTTACTGTCAATTCGAAAAACAAACAAAGAACCATTTTTATAACGCGGTTTATTAAACAATTTTACCTTTGTGAATTACCACCGGCAGCGTGTCGCAGCCGGACAAGGTTTTGTTGGCGGTAATCCGCACGTTTTTATCCGATATAACGCTGTTTAGAGATGAATTTTCTTCAACAATGGTGTTTTGCATGACCACGGAGTTATGAATGCGCGCGCCCTTTTCAATCCGAACGTTTCTAAAAATAATGCTGTTCTCCACCTCGCCGTCGATTACGCACCCGTCGGCAATATAACTGTTTTTCACATTGGCGTTGTCGCCGTATTTTGTGGGAACTGTATCTTTAATCCGTGTTAAAATCGGCTGGTCGCTGTTAAAAATTTCGTGTCTTATGCTACTATTTAGCATTTCTAAATTAGAGGACAGATATACCTCTAAGCTGTCAATCAATTTGCAGTAGCCCGTGTGCTGATAGCCAAATATGTTCAGCTCGTTTAATTTTTTCGTAATAACATCTTTGCCAAACGCTTTCCAGCCATAGGTTACGCCCCAGTCGATCAACTCCCGCAGGAGCGATTTTTTTAATAAAAATATATTTAAAGCAACCGTCTTTTCATTGGAACCGCTGGCGGTGTGAACCAAAACGTCGCTTATTTTTCCGCTTTCTTCTAACCGCAGCTCCATGTCATTGGACTTCGGCACAGCCTGTTGGCACAGCACAGTTAAATCCGCGCCGTTTTTTTGATGGGCTTCAAACACCTTGTTAAAATCTAAGTTGATTACCATGTTAGAGTCCGCAATGATGCAGTATTCCTCCAGCATGTTGTCTATATAGCCGTGGACGCTTCTTAAAATATCAAACTGGTTGTCGCTGTATTGAATGGAGTCGTTTGCAAAGGGAGTGAGGATTTTAAGCCCGCCGTTTTTGCGGTTCAAATCCCAGTCTTTTCCCCAGCCTACGTGATCCATCAGGGAGCCGTACTTGCTTTTTGTGATAATCCCGATATCTCCCACCCGGGCGCCCACCAACGACGAGAGCATAAAGTCGATTAAACGGTATCTTCCGCCAAACGGGATCGATGCAAGCGTTCTTGCATTTGACAGCTCATTAATTTTGCTGTCGCTGTTATCATACGTATCAGTGAATAATATACAAAATGCATTCATACTAAAACTCCGTTTCCGCCGCTTCTTTTCTGCGGCTATATTTTTCGCTTATTTTCATTTCCCCTGGCCGGGCATTAACATTTGTTTCGGAAGCACGACCTCGCCGGAACGCACCACTGCGCCCTGGCCGACAACGGCAATGCCCCAGTTGTCCCTGTCTGGATAGTCTTCCGGCGGAGCGCCGACAACGGCGCCGTCTTCAATTACTGCGTTGTCTGCCACAATGGCATAGCGCACCTTAGCACCCCTGCCGATTTTGGCGCTGCGCATTACAACCGAATAGCAAACCTGAGCATCTTCTTCTGCGGTTACGTCAGAAAACAGAATGGAGTTGTTCACAATGGCGTCTACCTCACAGCCTTCTGTGATCATGGAATTTTTTAAAACCGCGTGAGAACCCACATACTGCGGCGTGGTCATGGAATGGCGGCAGTAAATTCTCCACAGGGGGTCGCTTAAGTTTAAAGAGATGGTGGGGTTTAATAAATCCATATTTGCTTCCCATAAGTTGTTAATGGTTCCCACGTCTTTCCAGTAGCCGTCAAAGGGATAGGCAAACATGCGCTCGCCGCAGCGAAGCATGGCGGGAATGATGTTTTTGCCAAAGTCATTTGCAGAGCCTTCACTGTGTTCGTCCTCGATCAAATATTTTTTCAATTTTTCCCAGGTGAAGATATAAACGCCCATGGAAGCCTTGGTGGACTTCGGCTGTTTGGGCTTTTCTTCAAATTCATAAATGGAGAGGTCGTCTTTCGTGTTCATAATGCCATATGCCGAAGCTTCATCAATGGGAACGTCCATCACGGCGATGGTGGCGTCGGCCTGCCGCTCTTTGTGGAACGCAAGCATTTTTGCATAGTCCATTTTATAAACGTGGTCGCCGGATAAAACCAGCACATAGGACGGGGAATATTGCTCAATAAACTGCATGTTCTGATAAATGGCATTTGCCGTGCCTTTATACCACTGCCCGTCGTCCCCCGTCACATAGGGGGGCAGCACCTGAATTCCGCCGTTCATGCGGTCTAAATCCCAGGGCTGGCCAGTGCCGATATAGGCATTTAGCTCCATTGGTTTATACTGCGTTAAAACACCCACCGTGTCAATGCCGGAATTAGAGCAATTCGACAGCGTAAAATCAATTATCCTGTATTTGCCGCCAAAGGGCACTGCCGGCTTGGCCCTGTTGTTTGTTAAAACAAAGAGCCTGCTCCCCTGTCCGCCGGCCAGCAACATTGCGATCATTTCTTTTTTTATTGCCATGACAAAAACCTCCTGTTTTATTTCTGTTTGGTCTTTCTTTTTTGTTTGGTTTTTTTTGCGGGCTCTTTCAAGCTTTTTTCAGAAGCGCTTGCTAAGTCCTTTGAAACCGGCTTTGCTTTCCGATTAACCGGTTTTTTCTTGAACAGGTAAATGGTGGAGAAGGGCGCAAGGTTTAGTGAAATAAAATATTTTTGCCCGTGCATTTCGCCGCTTTTCGCCGTAACCTTTCCATTTTGAATTCCGCTGCCGCCAAACGCAGCTGCGTCGCTTGTAAACACCTCGGTGTAATTGCCGCGGCTGGGAACGCCGATTTTATAGTCAGTGTAATGAACAGACGAAAAATTTGAAGCAGCCAAAACCATATTGCCCTCCTTATCCCGCCGGAAAAAGGCAAGGACGTTGTTAATCGCGTCGTCAACGTCGGCCCATTCAAAACCTTCCCAGGTAACATCTAATTCCCACAGCGCCGGGGTTTCTAAATAAAACCGGCACAACGCTTTTGTATATTCTTGCTGCTGTTTGTGGGTTTTATAGGCAAGCAGGTTCCAATCTAACTCCTGTTCTTCGTTCCATTCAATGAACTGGCCGAACTCCGCACCCATAAACAACAGTTTTTTGCCGGGGTGTGCATACATATAGCCAAGATAGGCCCTAAGATTTGCAAACTTTGCGTCATCCTCCCCGGGCATTTTTGAAAGCAGCGATTTTTTGCCGTGGACCACCTCGTCGTGAGAAAGGGGAAGAATAAAGTTTTCGGAAAATGCATATGTCATAGAAAAGGTGAGCTTGTTGTGTACGCCTTTGCGGAAGAACGGGTCCTGCTCCATGTAAAGAAGCGAGTCGTTCATCCAGCCCATGTTCCACTTAAAGTTAAAGCCTAAGCCGCCCACATCAACCGGATAGGTAATCAGCGGCCACGAGGTAGACTCCTCTGCAATCATCATCACGTTCCCAAACGCCTCAAAAACACGGGAATTTAATTTTTGCAGAAATTCCTTTGCCTCTAAATTGCCGTTGCCTCCGAACTTGTTGGGCGTCCATTCCCCCTGCTTTTTGCCATAGTCCAGATAGAGCATGGAGGCAACTGCGTCTACCCGCAGTCCGTCAACATGATATTTTTCAAACCAGTAGCAGGCGTTGGAAATTAAAAAGCACCGAACTTCATTTTTCCCATAATCGAAAATCCGGGTGCCCCAGTCAGGGTGTTCCCGCTTTTTAGGATCTTCATATTCATAGCAGCTGGTGCCGTCAAAATCGCTGAGACCATGGGCGTCTTTCGGAAAATGAGCAGGGACCCAGTCTAAAATAACGCCGATGCCTGCCTGGTGGCATTTGTCCACAAACGCCATAAAATCTTTTGGCGTTCCATACCGGGAGGTGGGGGCGAAGTAACCCGTTACCTGATAGCCCCAGGATTTATCGTAAGGATATTCGCTGATGGGCATCAGCTCTATGTGGGTAAACCCCATGTCTTTTACATAGGGAATGATTTCGTCCGCCATTTTGTCGTAGCTGAAAACGCTGCCGTCTTGATACCGTTTCCACGAACCAAAATGCAGTTCGTAGATGTTCACAGGCTTGTCAAACAGGCTGCCCCTGCGGCTGTTCATCCATTTTAAGTCTTTCCAGCAATAGCCGGACAGGTCATATACCTTTGAGGCTGTGCCCGGACGGGTTTCGCTGTGAACGGCATAGGGGTCGGCTTTATAAAGCGTGTCGCCGTTTTGTGTTTTTATAATAAATTTATAGCAATCAAATTCTTGAATTCCGTCGATGATACATTCAAAAATGCCGCCCTGGGTAATTCTGTGGGCTTCATATTTGTCTTCCGCCCAGCCGCAGAAGTCGCCTGTTATGAAAACCGCGCTTGCGGCAGGAGCCCAGACACGGAATGCACACATGGTATCGCTGACAAAATGTGCGCCCAAATAGTCATAGGAACAAAAATTGGTCCCTTCGTGAAATAGATATTCTGCCAGGCTGTTGTCGCTGTTGTTCATAGTTTGTATCCTCCGTTTGGTGTGTCTGCAACAAATATATATATCTTAGTATATCATAAAATAATTTAAAATAAAAGTAATTTTTGTAGAATATTAATAATTAAATTAAAAATTTTACATAGTTTTTATAAAGAATTAACAATTAAATTGTCGGCCGCAATCTCTGTGCCAGCATATATGGTTGACAAAACGGCATAATAATAGTATTCTTTTTATATAAAATTTTATCCTAGAGAGATGTGACGATATTTGGAACGAATTATTTACAATTCAAAAAATAAAATTTATAAAAATCCTTTCGGCGCTTTGCCCACAGAAGAAAGCTGCACCTTTTCCATCGACATTTTAAAAAGCGAGGAACCGCTGGAGGTGTTTTTTTCGTACCGGAAAGACGCGGCTGCAGATCCCTGCTATGTAAACATGGACTATGTTTGCGAAACGGGTGACTATCTGCGTTTTTCATGCCGGCTTTCATTTTCAGCAAGCGGTCTTTATTTTTACCGGTTTGAGTTTTCTTATCCGGGCGGAAAACGGTTTTGCGGAAAAAAAGACGGCACCGCTTTCATAGAAGATTGGCTGGATGAATGGCAGCTGACGGTTTATGACAAAGGCTTTCAAACGCCGGAGTGGGCAAAGGGGGCAGTGATGTATCAAATCTTTCCGGACAGATTTTGCCGCAGTGATAATTATATGCCGCAGACCGCAAAAAATGAACGGAAAATTCATGAATCCTGGTTTGAAGTGCCGGATTTTATTTATGACAATCCGGAATATAAAGGAAACGATTTTTTTTGCGGCAATTTAAAAGGGATTGCGGAACGGATCGATTATATCAAATCCTTAGGCGTTGACGTGATTTACTTAAATCCCATTTTTGAAAGCCCCGAAAATCACCGTTACAGCACGGCAGACTACACGAAGGTTGACCCCTATCTTGGAACAAATGAAGATTTTAAAGAGCTATGCTCCCGTTTCCGGGAGGCTGGAATCCGCGTGATTTTAGACGGGGTGTTCAGCCACACCGGTGCAGACAGCATTTATTTTAACAAATTTGGCCATTACGATTCGATCGGCGCGTGGCAGGGAAGCGCATCTCCCTATTACAATTGGTATCAGTTCAACGACTCTGAAATTGGTTATGACTGCTGGTGGGGATTTGAAACCCTGCCCAACGTCAACGAAACCGAACCGGACTTTTTAAACTTCATCACCGGAGAAGAGGGGGTGCTTTCCTACTGGCAGGACCTGGGCGCTTCCGGCTGGCGGCTAGACGTGGCGGACGAACTGCCGGACGGATTTTTAGACGCTTTAAGAAACCGTGTGAAACAAACCGATCCCGACGCACTGATTATCGGCGAGGTGTGGGAGGATGCAACCAACAAGTTTGCGTATGGTGTACGCCGGCGGTATCTTTTGGGAAACCAGCTGGACAGCGTGATGAACTATCCCTGGCGAAACGCCGTTATCGACTATGTAAAGACCGGCGGCGCAAAACTGTTTTGCAGCCGGATTACAGAAATTATGGAAAATTACCCCGCGCCGGTGCTAAACTGTTTGATGAACATTTTATCTACCCACGACACAGAGCGGATTATCAACGTGCTTGGCGTTACCCACAACGTGGCTCACAGCGAGGCCGCGGAGTATCATTTAACGGAAGAAGAATATAACCGGGGAAAGGCGGGCTTCATGGCGGCGGCATTTTTGCAGTTTGCTCTGCCGGGAATTCCCAGCATTTATTATGGTGACGAGGCAGGGCTTACCGGTTTTCGGGACCCATATTGCAGAATGGGCTTTCCTTACGGCCGCGAGGATTTTGAGCTGATTGATTTTTTTCAAGGCCTGGGAAAGTTAAGAAAACAATACCGGGAGGATTTTTCTATGCCCGCAGAATGTTTTGCTGCCGGGGAACACACGGTAATTTTCACCCGTGGCGCCTTGCTGTTTGCGATAAATATGGGTTCTTATGAAGAAATTGTGAAATTAAGCTCGGATTTTGTAACAATTTATGGGGGAGAACACATCAATTTCCAAAATAACATGCTTGCCCTGCCGGAACACACCTTTGTAGCTTTGAAAAAAGAGGGGCAAAATATGGTTGAGAATAAAGAAAAATAGACGTAATTTGCGAGTTCATAATTAATTTACAAAATAGCCCTTGATTTTTTATTTAATATATTGTATATTATATGTAACAACTTCGTAATAATTTTGTTATTATTACATATACTGTTACTGTAATTAAAAAAACGAGGGTGATTCATTCAATGATTCAGAATACTGAACGGGCACAGACCACAAAGGTCATACAGGTGCCGAAAAAGTATTACAGCGCAAACGAACCAATGGGCGCGAAGGACAAAAATGGAACAAACCATACAGAAATTCAAAAAAGAAATTGGATTTTTAACAGAAAGAAGCTAAAAATTTTTGCCGGAACAACTGCGGCAATTGCAGGCACAGCAGTAGCCTGTGCGGTAGTTGCTTCCTCCTTTTCACTGGGCTATACGGTAAAGGTGGACAACACAGTAGTGGGAACAGTGGCGGCGAAAAGCGAGTTTTACGAAGTGCTGGACGAAGTGAAAACCGAGGTGAAAGACATTGCCGACGTGGAGTTTGAGCCCAGCGGAAAAGAGAGCTTTCAGGTGGAACTGATTAAAAAGGACAGCTTTACGGAAAAGGAAGAGCTTGCGGAGAATTTAAAATCCACCTCTGAGGAAATGACAGAAGGTTTTAGCATCACATATGACGGTGTATATTTCGCGGCGCTGCCCACTCAGGAGGATGCGGAGCGTTTGCTCGAACAGTATTTGGCGGGCTTTACCGCAGGCAACGAAAACGTTACGGCAGAATTTGCACAAGAGGTGAAAATAACGCCCACACATGTGGTGAAAGATACGGTTAAAACGGCAGACAGCGTGTATGCAGAGCTTTTGGCGGGCAAATTTGTGTCCTATGAGGTGCAGGATGGTGAAAGCTTAGAAGACATTGCGGCAAATTTTGATACCACAGCTGAGAGCATTTTAGCGGACAACCAGCTTGCAGACCAAACAAGCCTTGCGGGCCAGACGCTGAAAATTTATACCGGCGAGCCAGTTTTGTCGGTTAAAACCGTAGAACATGTTAACGGGGAGTTTGAAATTCCGTTTGCAACCATATCAAATGAAGACGACACCCTCTATCAGGGCAAAACGGAAGTTGACACCGAGGGTGTAAATGGGTTAAAATTTGTTGATTCTTATATTACGAAAATTGACGGAGTTACCGTTGAAGAAACCGTATTGAAAAACGACATTTTAAAAGAGCCTGTAACACAGGTAGAGCGGGTGGGAACGAAAGAGCTTCCGCCGTCTGTAGGAACGGGAGAATTTGCAGTGCCAACCAGCGGAACGCTGACCTCGCCCTTTGGTGCAAGATGGGGCAGAATGCATGCCGGCATTGATTTGGGCGCTTCTACCGGCACGCCGATTTATGCGTCGGACAACGGCATTGTGACGGAGGCGCAGTTTAAAAATAACGGATATGGAAACTTTATCTCCATTGACCACGGGAATGGATTTGTGACATATTACGCCCACTGCTCTGAGATTTTAGTATCCCCCGGCGACGTGGTGGCAAAGGGCGATTTAATTGCAAGAGTCGGCAGCACGGGCAGAAGCACCGGGCCGCACCTGCACTTTGAAGTCCGGGCAGACGGCGAAGCGCAGGATCCCATGAATTATATAAAGTAAATAAAAGAACCGCTGACAACATAAGTCAGCGGTTTTTTTACGAAAATACAGTATAATTTGTGTAAACCACAAAGGCTTAATAAGTTCCCAGCTCTAACGCCTTTTCAACAAAATAGCAATAGCTCTCGTAATTCACCGTTTTGGGAATGGAATGGTCGCTATGTATAATATAGTTAAATCCCTGTTTCACAATTGGGAGCTTCGCTTCCAGTTCTTTTAAAATAACTTCCCGGTCGTTGCTGTAAAGAGCACGAACATCCAAGCCGCCCATAAAGGCAATTTTATCTCCGTAGAGCTCGTGCAGCTTTATTAAATCCATTCCGGCCTTAACCTCCAGCGCTTGCAGGCAGTTAATGCCGGCGTCAATCATATCCGGAAGCAGGGGCTCAACAAAGCCGCAGGAGTGCATAATAACCGGCAAGTTCAGGCTTTTGGCATAGTCAATGGTGTAAATGTGGCCCGGCTTGATGATTTCGCGGTACATGTCCGGGGACATAAACGGGCTTCCTTTATATCCCATATCTTCATAGAACCAAATACCGTCGGGGTACCCCTCCTGCTCAAAGAGCATTTTTTGCAGGTCAACGGTGAGCTTGGCATAGGTGTCTACCATATCTGTTACCCAATCCGGATCAAGCGCCATGCCGACCAACATGTTTTCGTGCCCGCAGACGGGGTGTATGCACTCAAATACGTTAACGCCGCTCCATACGAAAAAACGACCTGCCTCTTCGGCAGCTTTTTTTGCGTTCCGATACCCCTCAAAATTGATTCTCCGTGGGTCCGGCGTGAGCATGGGTTTAAGCTTTTCCCAACCCTCCCGGTCTTTTACGTTAAAGTCAACATGCTCCGGCGTAGAGTCGTGCAGCTTGTGGCGGCGCAGAATTGCGCCGTTCCCGTCCAGCAGGGTAACGGTATCTTCGTTTTCAGAAATGACCTTTGTTTCAAAATTGAAATCAGCAACAAGATTAAATGCCCAAAAGGTCTGTATGTCGTAGCCAAAATGGTCTTCAAAGGGTTCGCCGTTATTTATATGTCCTTCAGCCGTCCAGGCCTTGTATGTATCGTCCCAAAAATGTTCAAACAGCCCGACCCGGTCCACCGGCTGATGATTTAAAATTCGGGTAATTCGTTCTTTTCCTGTCAAAATTAACTCCCTCTTTTCATAGAATTTCAATATTATTTCACTGTTTTTTATTATAGCAGGCAAAGAAAAAAACTGCAACCGATATGAAAACAAACATAAAATAATACAAAATTTTAAAAAATATTTCTATTTTAGGAAAAATAAAAACACCCCGCCGGGATGTCCCGGCGGGGTGTTATGTATCAACTCTTTATCCTAAGTATAGACTTTAAAATTCCTGTGATAACTTTTGGAAACTGTAGGACAACCACCTTCAAGAACACCGCCCCTTTCTGTGCGTTTTGATATATGTAATAAATTTATAAGGAGAGAGCTAACCACAAATCTTGCAAAATGCAATGAAAATGAGCATGATGCCTTCGATAACCACCAACCAAAACGGAGGGAGCAGAAGACCTGCGAAAATTCCCAAACAGAACGCACCGCAAACCAACGCCCAAATTTTATACTTTAAACGCATCTGCCGTGCCTCCTTCACTTTCTTTACTACATTATATGAAGCGGAGGAAAAAGTGTTATTGTTTTTTTTACATATTTTCTGAAACTGCGCAAACAGCAACCGTCATATCATCATATGCGATCCCGTCGGTGTATGACAGGGCGGCGTTTAAAATGTTGTCCGCCAAAACCTTTGCACTGCCGGTAAAGCCTTCTGCAATATCAAAGATTTCGTTGTGGTCGGGGCTGTCTAAAACGTCTGTTATGCCGTCTGACGCCATGATGAGATAATCCCCCGATTTCATATACCGCATGTCATAGTCGGGCTCAAGTCCCTGCACCAAACCGGCAGGAAGAGACGAGGCATAAACCGTTTCGTTGCCGGAGGCGGTTTTAATATAGGAGTTTGCCGCACCGGTTTTTACGAACTCCATGGAACCGGTGTATAAATTTACAATGCACAAATCAATGGTGGCAAAGGTGTCGCGGTCAGCGTTCATCATTAGAATGTTGTTGATGAGCCTTACGCAGGTTTCTTTGTCAAATCCGGCTGAAAGCAGATTTTTAGCAAGCTGTGCGGTAATGGAGCTTTGAAAGTGGGCCTTTTCGCCGCTTCCCATTCCGTCAGACAAAATAACCGCGGTTTTTCCGTTCCCGCAGGGAAAGGATAGGGCAACGTCTCCGCTGCCGCTGGATTTATCCCGTGTGGCCGAGGCAACGGCAATGTCGGTTACAAACCTGGTCTGCTGGGAAAATTTTAAATGGCACACGTCGTCGCTGCATTCCCGGTTTTCACGCAGCATAGGAACCTCCAACACCTCCGACACGGCGGCGGCCACCGTTGTTGAGCAAACTAAGTTCCGCCCGCAGCTCACTTTGTCCATGGTAACGGTGAATCCGTCGCCGGCGCTTACATTAATTTTGTTTGCTGAAATTCCGCGCCGGTCTAAGGCCGTGGCAATTTTATGCTCCAGCTCCGGCTCACAGTTCATCTGCTCGGCAAGGCTTGTCTTCATGTTTTTTAAAATCATAGAAATGTTGTTAAACTGTTCCGCCACCAACCGCTTGCTTTCCATTACCCTGCCTGCCCACATGCGGGTAATCTTATAGGCCTCATAGTTTTTGTTCAGTTCCGATACAAACGGTTCACACCGGATGCACATGTCTGAAAATTCCTGAGGCACGTCGTGCTTGCTAATGGAATTTTTCCGTTCCATTGTTTTATACATTGCGTTCATATAAGACAGGGTATCGTCCCGGTTTTTGTTCCAGCAAAACTTGCATAGAGTGCACTTTTTGCAAACTGTGTCGGCGGTGTTGTCGAAAATTACCCCGTGCGTTTCGCCGTTTTGCTCCAGCAGAGAATCCAGCACATCGCGGAACACCACGCTGACAGAGTCGATGGAGTTTATGGTCTGGGTCATTTTTGTTTCCACCGCATTGCGAATGCGGTCGCCGGCAGCTGCTTCCTCTTTTGCCTTAATAGCCAAAGCGCCAAACCGGTTTAAAAACTTGTCGGGAATGAATAACAAAATCAGCGTTGCAAGGGCCACATAAGATACGGTTATAATTCCGTTGGATTCCGGGCACATGAGCATGGTGGCGGCAAAGCTGGTAACGGCAAAAGCCGCCGCCGCTCCAAATTTGCCATACCGTTTGACAAAGCCTGAGGCCAGGGCAGACAAACAGTAAATGCAAACGGTTTGCGGCGGATAAACGCTGGCAATTCCCAAACACAGGCCAAACACAACGCCGGCAGGACAGGAAACAGAAAAACCGCAGGAAACGCTCAGCGCTAAAATTACGGTAATCGCTAAAACATGGGCAAACGGAAGCATGTTATCAATCAGGGCCACGCTCAAAACCACAGTGCCGCAAAGAATTACCAGGCTAATGGTTTCTGCCGACTCGAAGATCCGCCGCCTGGGACTGGTGCGTACTAACAGCGCCGCCTTGTCAAAAGCAAAATAAGAGAGGCAGGCCCCGCCGCACTCTGCTAAAAGCAGCAGCGTGTCGTAGGCGAAAAATCCTTCGGCTATCACATAAATCATGCCGTTAATGAACAGCGCGCCGGAACAGATAAGCGCGGGAAATATTTTTTTGCCGGAAAGCTCTTTGGAAAAAATGGCGCTAATTGCGGCAATAATTAAAATTGTACCGCCATATTTAAATGAAAATGTGGTATATCCCACAGAAAGGATACCAATCACCGCACACAACACATAGGCCGGGCGCCTGCGTTTTAAAAACACCGCCGCAAAATAAGCCGCTCCAAAGGGGGATACTAAATATCCCATAAAGCATATTCTGCATAGAAGCAGCAAAAACACGTTTTCAATTATTTCCATTTTGTCGAGCTTGGAAAAAACCTCGCCGATACCGGTGTTTCGAAAGAGCGTCCCCGGCCGGGTATAAGTGTTCAGTTCATTTTTCATCTTATGTATGCCTCCAAATGTAAATTTATTTCCATTATATACCATTTAATTTGAAAAAATTGTAAATATTTGACAGCGAATAGAAGAAACTTTTCGACAAATTCCCTCTTAATTTGGAGTCAAAGGCAAAAAAGCAACATTTTGACATGTTTAATCAACATTCTTCCATTTTATATAATAGGAAACTGTAATATACTGTCCTTACAATAAACGATATAGGGAGAGATGAATATGTTGGCAAAAACACCGCCCATGGGCTGGAATTCATGGAACACCTTCGGACATAACATTAACGAAGACATTGTGCTGGAAATTGCAGACACAATGGTGGAAAAAGGCTACAAAGATGCAGGTTATGAATATGTGGTAATTGACGACTGCTGGTCTTTAAAGGAACGGAGCCGGGATGGAAAGCTCATTGCCGACCCGGAGAAATTTCCCCGCGGCATGAAATATGTGGCAGATTATGTCCATAGCAAGGGCTTAAAGTTTGGAATGTATTCCTGCGCAGGAATGAAAACCTGCGGCGGATACCCCGGCAGCTATGGACATGAATATGCAGACGCAAAAACCTTTGCAGACTGGGGCGTGGACTTTTTAAAATATGATTTTTGTTATTTCCCCAAATCGGGAAATGCACAAAATGCGTATTTAACTATGAGCATGGCCCTAAAGGCCTCCGGCAGGGAAATTTTGTTTTCCGCCTGCAACTGGGGACATGGGGAGCCATGGAACTGGATGCGCTCTGTGGGCGTGCATATGTATCGCTCCACTGGCGACATTTTCGACTCTTACAAATCGTTTTCCGATATTATTTTAAGTCAGGAGGACAACTGGAGCATGTCTGCCCCCGGGTGTTTTAACGACCCGGATATGCTCATTGTCGGCATGTATGGAAAGGGCAATGTGGGAATTGACAGCGGCTGCTCAGACACGGAATATGAGGCGCATTTTGCATACTGGTGCATGGCCGGGGCCCCGCTGATGATGGGCGGCGACATTCGGAATATGAATTCTTTCAGCGAAAAACTTCTGAAAAACCAACGGCTTATCGCTATTGATCAGGACGAGGAGGCAAGGCCGCCCTATATGGTACATTCCAATGCCATTTGGGACAACGACAGGGTTTACATTAAGCACCTTGCAAACAACCGTTTTGCTATTGCATTTTTTAACGGCCACGACACGGAGATGCATCCGGCCTTTAGCCTGCATGAAGCGGGTATTCCGTTTTATACCGGCGTAACCCTTGATTTTACCGATGCTATCACCGGGGAGCATATTGGCGTAATTGATCAGGATGCATTTTCCTGCAATGTGCCGGCTCACGGCTGCCGAGTGTTCACGGCGGAGTTTGCCGCGCGATGAGTGGGTGCTTAAAATGCGGCCGGGAGCTTACGCGAGATGAAATTGGCCTGCATAAAAAAATGGTGAACCGCGGCGCACAGTCTTTTCTGTGCATCGACTGTCTGGCCTCCTATTATCAAGTCAGCAAACAAGGATTGGAAGAAAAAATAAGGCAGTTCAAGGAAATGGGCTGCACCCTGTTTTCATAGAAAAAGCGCAGATGTAAAAATCTGCGCTTTTTTTTAAAAAAGTACTTGACAAACAAATTGTATTATAGTATTATTGTATTAAGCAATTAATACAGAAGTACAAAACAGGAGGTGATACCATGAACTGGGAATTTAACAATGACAGGCCAATCTATACACAGATTGTAGAACAAATAAAGCTGTTTATCGTGTCCGGGGAAATTGCGGCTGGGTCGAAGCTTGCCTCTGTCCGTGAGCTGGCGGCAGATGCCGAGGTGAATCCAAATACCATGCAGAAGGCCCTTTCCGAGCTGGAACGCATTGGCCTTATGCATGCCAACAGAACAAGCGGAAGATTTATAACGGAGGATAACGCCATGATTTTAAAGGTAAAACAGGAACTGGCAGAAGAAAGCATTCAGGTTTTTTTGCAGAACATGAAAAAAATCGGTTACGACAAGACGCAAACAATCTCGTTGATTGAAAAATATGATAAAGGAGAGGAAATACATGAGTGATATTATTTTAAGCTGCAATAATTTAAGCAAGTTTTATGGGCAATATCCGGCGCTTCAAAACCTGGATTTTCAGTTAAAGCGGGGGCGCATTGTGGGGCTTTTAGGTCCCAACGGAAGCGGAAAAACAACGCTGATTAAAATTGCAAACGGACTGCTTACCCCAACCAGCGGACAGCTGCTGATAAACGGAAATCGGGTGGGCATTGAGAGCAAAAAGGCGGTGTCTTATCTTTCAGACTGTGTTTGCCTGCCGGAGTGGATGCGGGTTTCAGAGCTGATTGCATTTTATAAGGATTTTTACGACAACTTTAATGCAGACAAAGCATATACCATGCTGAGAAATTTAAACATCGACGAATCGCTTCGATTGAAAACGCTGTCAAAGGGCACAAAAGAAAAGGTTCAGCTCATTTTGGTGATGAGCCGCGAGGCAGACCTGTATCTGCTGGACGAACCCATGGGCGGCGTTGACCCTGCAACCCGGGACTATATTTTAAACACCATCATATCCAATTATTCCGAAAACTCCACTGTGGTGATTTCCACCCACCTGATTTCTGATGTGGAAAAGGTTTTAGACGAGGTGCTGTTCATCAACAAAGGCGAAATTGTGCTGCAGGACATGGTGGACCATATCCGCGACGAGCAGGGAAAAAGTGTGGACACTTTATTCCGGGAGGTATTCAAATGTTAGGGAAATTATTAAAATATGAATTAAAGGCCAGCGGCAGAATGCTGCTTCCCATTTACGGCGCTGTGCTGGTGATGGGCATTATTTCATCGCTGTTTTTAAGAACGGCGCCAGACATGAACTGGGATAATACGATTATGACCGTTCTCACAATGGTTTCCATTATCCTGTTCTTCGGGCTGATTTTTGCGGCCCTTTGTCTGAGCTTGGTTATTTCCATTCTGCGGTTTAAAAAGAACCTTTTGGGCGAAGAGGGATATTTAATGAACACTCTGCCGGTTTCTACCTGGCAAAATATTGCTGCAAAGGCGATAGTCGCAGTGCTTTACCAGATTATCAGCCTCATTGTGGCAGTGTTTGCAGGATTTTCGTTCACAATGGTGGGAGCCAACGTGTCTTTCGTAGAGATTTTTGGTTCTGTGATTGACGCATTTCGCGAGATATTAAGCCAAATGGGCGGTGTTTTCTGGCTATACGCAGTGGAAATTTTGGTAATCATGCTCATTAGCACGTTTGGCTCTAACATGATGATTTACGCCTCCATGAGTGTGGGACATTCTATGAATTCCCACAAGGTGGTATCATCGGTTGCGGTATTTCTGGGATTTTACATCGTCAGCCAAATCATCAATTCGTTTTTACTGGCAGGCGGAGCATACTTCTACGCCCTTGCGGGATCCTATTCCCTCAGTGAGCTATACCGTCCCCAGCCGGCTATTTTGGCGATATTAGTATTAGAAATTGCCTATCTCACGGCATATTTCTTTATTACAAAATATTTCTTAAAACGCAGGCTGAACCTGCAATAAATAAAAAATGCACTCCATCCAAAAGGCATGGGGCGCAGGCAATTTTGCCTGCGCCCTGTGCTTTATTTATTTAAGCGGAAATCTTTTGGCAGTAATTGATAAACGCTTTTAAAACTTTTAATAAAATTGCTGTGATTGGAAAAACCGGCCTTTTCAGCGATTTGTGAAACCGGCAAATCTGTGTTTAACAGCATAAGCGAGGCCTGTTTTAGCCGGACTGAAATTAAATATTGTTTGGGGCTTAAGCCGGTGAGCGCTTTAAATTTATGAGAAAGATAAAAATTGCTGATGAAAAATTCTTTGCTCAAAGCGTCAATTTTAATATCTTCATAAAAGTACTGGTCGATAAACTGCTGAATTTTAAAAATTTTATCTTCTGCGGGAGAGTGCGAACCGGCAAAACGCTCCGGGTTGTGCTTTCGTATGAGTGCCAAAAGCTCCATAATGCAGGCGAGCACCAAATCGTTTGCATATTCATCGCCGGTGTTATAAGAAATGATGTTTTGAAAAATGCGGACTGCGGCGTTTTGAAATGGGGTAATATCAAAAACATGAACAAAATTTTGAGGATGGTTTTTTAAAATAGACAGCAGGCGGGCGTCCTGCAAACAGGCATCGGTGGTCGGAACATGAAGGGTTACGCAAAACCGCTTATATGATGGATGCAGCTGCTTCACGGAATGTTGTTCCAAGTTGCTGATAAAAATAAGGTTGTTTTTACTCACCGTATATTCCATGCCGTTAATCGTAACTTGTGCAGCGCCGTCCAAAACGCAAATCAGCTCATATTCGTTATGAAAGTGAATTTCCTTGTGGTAGCTGACGGTATCGTCAAAGTAGGAGGATATCACAATGTTTTGCATTATAAAACAATCCTTTCAAAAAAAGCAAATTTTACTGAATTTTAAGCAAAATATATGATTGCACTTCTAAATTTGATGTGCTATGATTATAGCATCAAAGATAAAACTTGTCAACTGTTTGGAGTGAACGCAAGTTGAAATATGAACCATTTCATTATTCAAGTTTAAAGGAACTGAAAGCAAAATTTGATGAATATTCCCTTCCGTTTTATGCACAGGAGAATACAGATATTTTGTTTGAAAAGGTGAAAACGGGCAGTTGGGAGCTGAAAAACAGATTTGTTATTCAGCCCATGGAGGGGTGCGACGGAACGGCCGCAGGCGAACCGGGCGAACTGACAAAGCGGCGATATCACAGGTTTGCCGAAAGCGGGGCGGCCCTTATTTGGATGGAAGCCGTTTCTGTTGCAGCCGAAGGCAGGGCGAATCCGCGGCAGCTTTACATCTGCGGCAAAACGGCGGACTCCTTTAAACGGCTTACAGAGTCTGTGAAGGAAATCTGCATGAAGCAAAACGGGTTTGAACCTATGGTAATTCTGCAGGCCACACACTCTGGCCGGCAGTCGAAACCCGGCGGCAGCCCCGCCCCGGTGATTGCATACCATAACCCGGTTTTTGAAAAGGAACATCTGCTGAATCATGATTGCATCATTTCAGATGATGCTTTAAAAAAGTTAGAAGAGCGTTTCGGATATGCGGTACATTTGGCGCAGATGGCCGGATTTGACGGGGTGGACATAAAATGCTGCCACGGATATCTGGCAAACGAGCTGCTTTCTGCATTTTCCCGCCCTGGCGCCTATGGCGGCAGTTTTGAAAACCGCACCAGATTTATTAGAAACTGCATAGCAAACGCAAACGCGGCGGTTACAGGAAATTTCATGGTGACATCTCGGCTGGGCGTGTATGACGGTTTCCCTTACCCCTATGGGTTTGGTGTAAAAGAGGGCGAGGGCACAAAGGTTTGTGCAGACGAGGCCGTGCAGCTTGTGGGAATTCTGCACAATCAGCTGGGCGTAAATATCATAAACATCACTGCGGGAAACCCCTATGTAAACCCACATGTAAACAGGCCGTATGACAGCGGAGGCTATATCCCTGATGAACATCCTTTCGTTGGCGTTTCAAGAATAATCGCCTATGCCGGGCAGATTCAAAAGGCATATCCGAAAATGGCCGTTGTCAGCTCAGGATATTCATACTTGCGCCACCTTGCGCCCTTTGCTGCCGCAGGAGCAATAGAAAACGGCCTGTGCACCATGGCAGGCTTTGGCAGAACAGCCTTTGCCTATCCGCAGTTTATTGCGGATTTAAAGAAAAACCGAAAGATGGATCCCAAAAAATGCTGTATCACCTGCAGTAAATGCACCCAGCTGATGCGGATGGGAACAGTTTCCGGCTGTGTCGTACGCGACCGGGAGGTTTATTTGAAATTGTATCAAGAAGCGTGCAGCGCAGAGAAATAAAACAAGGGAGGTAGATTCATGCAAACTGCAATTATCACAGGATCTGCAAGCGGCATTGGAAATGCTGCTGCCCGCCTGTTTTTGGCAAAGGGATGGCGGGTAGTGGGGGCGGACCGAAGAGAAAGAGAAACGATTGTGCAAATGAAACAGCAATTTGCAAATTTTATTCATGTTCAGGCCGATATTTCAGACGAAGACGGCAGACGGCACATTTTAAAGGCAGCGGAGGCCGGCAAAAATGTTGTTAAAGCGCTGGTAAACGCGGCTGGAGTTGCTCCCAAAAACCGCTGCGACATTTTGGAGATGACAGAAGAAAGTTATGATTTTGTAATGAATATTAATACAAAAGGCACCTTTTTCTTAACGCAGCTGGTTGCAAACCATATGATTCAAAATGCTGGCTCTGCCGACGAGGCAAACGGAGCAATTGTCAACATATCCTCGCTGTCCGCCTATACAAGCTCAACAAGCCGCGGTGAATATTGCATTTCAAAGGCCGGGGTATCCATGATAACCAAACTATTTGCAGACCGCTTAGCGGAATTTAACATAACGGTGAATGAAATTCGACCGGGAATTATTGCAACCAACATGACAAAACCAGTAACTAATAAATATGATGCACAAATTAAAAGCGGCCTTCTTCCTTTGGCCCGGTGGGGCCGGCCTGAGGACGTTGCAAAAGCAGTGTATGCTTTGACAGACGGGAGCTTCCCATACACAACGGGGCAGTCGATTGACGTTGACGGCGGGTTTCACATCAGGCGTCTTTAACCGAAGGAGGGATGAAGGTGCAGCGCGGACAGATTGAATTTTCAGGCAAACTGCTTACGTTGTATTCGGTTGATACACTCATTGTTGGCAGCGGCTGCGCAGGATTAAACGCTGCAGACAGTCTTTTCGATTTTGGCCATCAAGACATTGCGCTGGTGACCGAGGGAATAAACATGGGAACTTCACGAAATACGGGAAGCGATAAGCAAACCTACTACAAACTGTCGTTGGCGTCGGGCGAGAGCGATTCTGTGTCAGAACTGGCGCAGACGCTGTTTTCCGGCGGGGGTGTTAACGGCGATACCGCCCTGGCCGAGGCGGCCTGTTCGGTGCGGTCGTTTATAAAGCTGGTGAACCTGGGGGTTCCGTTTCCCACAAACCGCTATGGTGAATATGTGGGTTATACTACAGACCACGACAACAGAAAACGTGCCACCTCCGCCGGCCCCCTGACGTCAAAATTTATGACTGAGTGCTTAGAGCAGTCGGTACGCAGAAAGCAAATTGAAATTCTGGACGAAACCATTGTTTTTAAACTGCTGGTAGAGGATGGTGCGGTGAGCGGTGCAGCAGGATTTGATAAAAAGAAAAATGAGTTTGTAATGTTTCGCTGTAAAAACATTGTGCTTGCAACCGGCGGGCATTGTCAAATTTATAAAAACACCGTTTATCCGCCGGGACAGACTGGAATGACGGGAATGGCCCTGGAAGCCGGTGCCGAAGGCGCAAATTTGCAGGAGTGGCAATATGGAATTGCATCTGTTGATTTTAAGTGGAATCTCTCCGGCACCTACCAGCAGGTGATGCCTCGTTATATTTCAGTGGACGAAAACGGAACAAAGCGGGAATTTTTGCCCGGCTATTTGAAATCCGTGGCCGACAGCGTAAATTTTGTGTTTTTGAAAGGATATCAGTGGCCTTTCGACACCGAGAAAATTTGTGGTTCCAGCGTAATTGATTTCATTGTTTATAACGAAACGGTAAATAAAAACAGAACCGTTTATTTAGATTTTACATGTGAGCCAACCGCCCTTTTAAACGGATTTGGCGATTTGTCCCAAGAGGCATATACCTATTTAAAAAGTTCCGACGCACTGATCAAAACCCCCATTCACAGGCTTTTAAAAATGAACCGCCAAGCTGTTGAGCTTTTTTATCGTCAAGGCATAGATCTTAGCCGTGAGCCACTGAAAATAACGGTGGCCGCACAGCATACAAACGGCGGCCTTGCCGTTGACGAAAATTGGGAAACGAACATTAAAGGACTTTATGCCGTGGGGGAGGCCGCCGGTACTTTTGGGACTTACCGGCCGGGCGGCACAGCGCTGAATGCAGCACAGGTTGGGGCGCTGCGCGCGGCGGAACATATTGCATATGCTAAAGAAACAAGAGTTTTGAAAGCCACGGAAGCGTATAAGCAAATTGCAATGGAGCAGGGGATGGATGACTTTTTCAGGCTGACCGCTGCAAATTCCGGCAGAGGAAATGTTGGCTTTAAAAAAACGTATGAAGCGTTACAGGCGGAAATGAGCAGATGTGCTTCTATGATACGAAACATGATTGAGATGGAACGCCTGAAAGAAGCGGTATCCTCAGAGCTTTGCAGGTTTTGGCAGGCGGCGGAAGGCGTTTCTGCTGACGATATACCTGCGTGTTTAAAATACCGGGATATGCTGATTACCCAAACGGCGGTGTTGGACGCAATGATTTTTTCGGGCAAAAAAATGGGCAGCAGGGGCGGCGCACTTGTTTTAAAAGACAGCAAAACTTTTTGGAGCGCAGCAGACATTTTGCATCTGGCCCCAAAAAGCAGCAACGCCTTTTGTGACAAAATTATATATACAACATACCGGCAAGCAGGGGCAGACAGCCGCATGGAAGACGTTCGCCCCATTCCTAAAAGTGACAATTGGTTTGAAACGGTTTGGAACGAATTTTTAGAGAGGAGAGGGAAACATGCTTAAATCAGGCTTGGTGTCAGTTTCGTTTCGGGGTCTTGCGCCGGAAGAGGTTGCAAAAGCAGCAGTTGCGTCACAGTTGGAAGGAATTGAGTGGGGAGGCGATGTTCATGTGCCCCCGGGCGATTTAGAGCGTGCAAAGCAGGTGCGGGCAATCACAGAGCGGGCGGGTCTTGAGACCTTTGCATACGGCTCTTATTACAGGGCGGGAGAAAATGAAAATCCAAAGCAGGATTTTTTACCCTATTTAAAGACGGCGGAAGTGCTGGGAGCGCCGTCTATCCGTGTATGGGCCGGGACAAAGTGGTCCTGGCGGGCGGACGAGGCATATGTAAAAAAAGTCGTGGAGGACACACAAATTATTTGTGATATGGCAAAGGAACGTCATATAAAAATCTGCTATGAATACCACGGCTGGACGCTGACAGACAACCGGTTCAGCGCGGTGGATACTGTAAAGCTTGTACAGCGGGATAATCTGTATCTTTATTGGCAGCCGAACTTTGCTTTAACAGAAGATGAAAACCGGCTGGCCTTAAAAATGGCGCTGCCGTATCTTGACCATGTGCATGTGTTTTACTGGGACGCTAACGAAGCCAAATTTCCGCTAAGCCAGGGGAAAACGCTCTGGAAAAGCTTTATAGATATTGTAAAAAGCGATGGGAAACGCCATGGCTTTATGCTGGAATTTTTGAAGGATAACAGCACGCAGCAGTGCGCGAACGATGCACATACATTAAATTCATTATTAATTTAGGAGGAAGGAAAACATGAAATTTGTGGGACACACAATGGGCACGCCGGATTTAACGGTAGAAGAAGCAATTGCGCTTTATCAAACAATCGGCCTTGACGGTATTGAAATCGTCGCGCAGGAAGGCGGTGCATTTTCGATTGGCGACCAAGAAGAAAAAATTGAAACCATTTTAAGCGCAGCAAAGAAATTACCAGACGGAGTGGTAACGCTTACGCCTTACTATTGGGACATTAACAACATTGACCCAAAAATTGCGGAAGAAAACATTTGCGGAATGAAAAAGGCCATTGACCTTGCAAAAAAAATGGGCGCAGGCTTTGTACGGGCTTACGGCGGCAAGGAGGAAGCCGGCGGAACCCGGGAAGAAAACTGGAACAATGCGGTAGCGGCTATGAAAGAAATCGGCAGATATGCCAGCGGCACGGGCGTTACCGTTTTGGTGGAAAATCATCCGGGAACAATGACCAGAACAGGCGAAAACACTTATAAGCTGATTAACGAAGCTGGATTTGACAGCATCAAAGCACTGTATGACCCGGCGAACGTTCTTCATGACACAGAAGAAGACTGGAAGGATACCTTTGAGGTTCAAAAAGACATTATCGGATATGTGCATGTGAAGGATTATTATATGGAAGGTACGGAGCGTAAGGCCTGTGTTGTAGGAAAGGGAATTGTTCCCTGGAGTGAAATTATGAAAAAGCTCTCAGGCTATCGGGGTTATTTGTCTTTTGAATATGAAAAACGCTGGTATCCTGACCAGCTGCCCGATGCGGAAACAGGCGTAAAAGAATGTGTTAATTATATAAAAAGCTTATTGTAAAAAGCAGATTGGAGAATTGATATGTTAAATGTAGGAATTATTGGCTGCGGCGGAATCGGACGGCTGCACGCCAACGCATATTCCAAATTAAAGGACGTAAACCTCTTAGCGCTGATTGATACGGATATCGGCCGCGCGGAAGCGCTGGCAGCGGAATTTGGCGGGACCGCTTATCCGTCGCTTGACGGTGTAAGAGAAAAGCTGGACATCGTAAGCGTTGTTACACCGCCTGCAGCGCATTTTGATATTGTGATGGATTTGCTGGACAGAGGCATTGCAGTTTTTTGTGAAAAACCGCTGACCATGGATGTTTCACAGGCAAAAGCAATTGAGAAGAGAAGCAATGAAACAAAAATCCCGGTGGGAATCGGTTTTAAAATGCGTTATGAACCGATTTTTCAAAGAGCAAAAGAGCTTGTTCCCGAACTGGGCAAGGTTTTCGCAGTATCGGCTGTGAAAAACCAGCCCTTTGACGACGACCCCAATCGGCAATGGATTAAAAAGACGGGCTGCATGTATGAGCTTTCTGTTCATGATTATGATTTAATTCATTGGATTTTAAACACCGAGCCGGCCGCAGTTCGGGCGGAGCTGGATTATTCCTTGGGCTGGGAACGGGAAAATCAGGCCTATCTCACTGTGGATTATTTCGGCGGCATAAAGGGGCAGCTCATGAGTTCTTATTCTACCGGTACCGTGTGGACAGGATATGATTTAGCCTTAAGCTTTGTTGGAGAAAACG
The DNA here is from genome assembly GCF_014384785.1 of Congzhengia minquanensis. NCBI lineage: Bacteria > Bacillati > Bacillota > Clostridia > Eubacteriales > Oscillospiraceae > Congzhengia > Congzhengia minquanensis. Next base: position 83,456 of record NZ_JACRSU010000005.1, on the reverse strand, counting down.
GCTACATGCGAATTGAACGGCCTGACAGAATTGTTATGAACACAAACGGATACCGCGTTGAAACCGTTGAGCCTCTCGGCGGCATGGACGTGTTTGTAGTTCAAATGCAAAATTTTGTTGATAAGGCGCTGAAAAAAGAACCTTATTTCCCGAATGCTGCAGACGGCGCGCTGAACACCATTTTGGTGGAAGCGGCAAACCGGTCCAACAAGGAAAAGAAAGAGGTATTATTAAACGATATGTAACAAAGGACCGCGATAACCGCGGTCCTTTGTTTTATTTTAATCAAGGGGAGACGACAGCTTTTTAATCAGCGCTGCCGCCGTTGGCTCTTCAAGGTCAATTGGGTTTTGGGTTTCGTAAAACGAGTCGAGATAGTGGGAATCAGAATTTGTAATTATGTGGTACTTTGAAAGGTAGGGGAACTTAAAAAGCGCCTCCTCTTTCGATATGTTTTTTGAAAGCTCCACCGTGGTAAATCCCAAATCCTCCGGCACGGTTCCCAAATTGGAAATGACGCTGTAGGCGGTTTTATCCACATGGGCAGGAAAGATGGCCGCGCCGAAGCTTCGCGCCGCCGGCGCCGCGTCGTAAATAGAGCAGGAGGCGGCTGTAACCAACAATAACTCTTCCGTTCCGGTGGGCTCGTCCTTTTCGTTTAAATAGAGCTGGTCGCCGAAAATCTTTGGTTTATTTTGAATCGGCAGCCGGTACTTGTCTAGCCAGCTGTTAAAGCCTGCCGCCTTTTCCATCGTGGGAAACAGGCAGACAAAATGCGCTTCTTCCGCCGTTTCGAGCTCCATTCCCGGCACAACGGTAATGGGCAGGTTTTCCGCAGCCTTCATAGCGGCTTCCACGTTTCCGATACTGTTATGATCGGTAATGGCAATGATGTTTAAGCCGCAGAGCACCGCCATATTTACAATGTTATTGGGCGTCATATCGTTGTCGCCGCAGGGGGAGAGAGCGGAATGAATGTGTAAATCGCAGTAGCAGGTCATATCAATTCACGGATTTTGCAGGCCAATTCGTATGCGGAATCGGAAGATTTTAAAATTGTCACGCCCTGCAGTTTTGCTTTTTCTATCGTATCCTTGTCCGGCTCCATTCCTTCCACAACGATAATACAGGCAGCTTCCGTTAACACTGCCACCGCATCAATATTCACATTGGTCTGCACGGTGAGCCAAACGTTCCCTTCCTCCGCCTTCGACATAACCACGCTCAGCATATCTCCGATATAGCAGCCCGTAATTTCCGTATCTGCTTCCGCAAGGTTTACAGGCTCTAGCCCAAGCTTTTCTTTTAATTCACGAACCAGCATCACGTTTCACTCCTTCAATTTCATGATTGGTCCTTTTGCGTCAGCTTTGAAAACCGTTCCCGCATTTTGTAAATACAGTCGGTTTCCACAGCCGCGCCGCGGACAATATCCTCTGCCAGGCACTTGCAGGTAGGCGACCCGCAGGAGCCGCAGTCTGTCTGCGGAAGCCTGGCGTAAATCATTTCAATTTGTTCCAGCTTTTGCATGGCAACGGAAAAGTCCTCATCTAAATGAAGAATATCCCGATACAGCACCGGTTTGTTCCAGTCAAGCTCTTCCTCGCATACAGAAACCGGTCTTCTTGGAATATTTTTCCTGCCCTGCGCCTTTGCAATTTCCACAACACGCATTTTAGCAACATACCCATTTTCAACGGTAAGCGGGCCGCTGACACAGCCGCCGTTGCAGGAAAGCGCTTCTATAAAATCAATGTCTAACGTTTCGTCGTCTTCAATTTCTTCCAAAAGCGATATAATGCTGTCAATTCCGTCGACAGACAGACACCGCCCTTTGCCCAGCGCCTTAATTTCGCCGCCGATGCGCGCCCAGCTAATGCCTTCTAACGAGGAGTTGCTTAAGGGTTTCACCTCTGTCAGCTTTCCTAAAACCGGCAAAAGACGCATATACACTTCTTTAATTGACAGCACACCGCTGATGGGCGATTCTACTAGGCCTATGGGATTGTGCACAGTGGTGGCTTTGGCCGCACAGGGGGAAATGAAAAATATGCCAATGTCTTCCGGTGCAATGCCGGTTTTTAAAGCCGCTTCACGCCGGGCGGCAATGGCTGCCGCTTCAACGGGGGCAATCACAGGCAGGATGTGGGAAATCAGGTTGGGAAACCGCACCGTAATCAACCGCAGCACTGCCGGGCAGGCCGAGTTAATAATGGGCTTTTCCAGCTTTCCCTCCTCCAGCAGTTTTTTGGTGTAATCGGTAACAGCCTCCGTTGCCTTAGCCGTTTCATAAACGTCGTCAAATCCAATGTGCAAAAGGCCGTTTAACACATAATTAATATCCCTCAGATTATTAAACTGCCCATACAGCGTAGGGGCAGGAACGGCAATGTTATATTTAAATTTATCCAGCTCAGCAAATGTGTCCATCACCGCCTGTTTGGCGTGGTATGGGCAAACCTGAATGCATTCGCCGCAGTCGATACACAGTTCTTTTATAATTTTTGCTTTGCCGTCGCGTATCCGGATTGCTTCGGTGGGACACCGCTTCAGGCACGCAGTACAGCCTTTGCATCTGCTTTCGTCCAGGGTGACGGAATGATACAGCTGGTCATTGCTAAAACCCATGAATGACACCTCCAATGTTTTAAATCGGTGCTTTCGTTATGCAATATAAATTACAATCTCAACGGTGGTGCCCTCCCCCAAACGGGAGGCAATGTTGAGCTCGTCGGAATATTTTTTCATGTTGGGAAGGCCCATGCCTGCGCCGAAGCCCAGCTCTCTGGCCTCGTCAGTAGCTGTGGAGAAGCCCTCCTGCATGGCCTGGTCAATATCGCGGATTCCCGGGCCGTGGTCTGTAAACGTAATAATGAGCTTATCGGTGGTGATTTCAACATCCGCTGCGCCGCCTTTGCCGTGAATTACGGTGTTAATTTCCCCTTCATACATGGAAATTGCGGCTTTCCGGATAATATCCGGTGCAACGCCAAGCTGTTTTAGAACCTTTTTTATATTGCTGGAAGCCTGGCCGGCAATGGTAAAATCAGAACCGTTAATGTCGTAGTGAAGCTTCAGGTTCTGGGACATCGTTCTATTCCCCCTTGCCGGAAAGGCCATTTGAATAAAGTTCTCCGCAGGCCACATACAGTGGGGTGTCGGTTGTAAAAACCACCATGTCAAGTTTTTCGGCAAGCGTTATCACGTCTTCCCCGGGCATTTTTCCGCGGACAAACACAATTACTTTAATGTCCATCATTTCCGCTGTGCGGATTACCTGCGGGTTCACCAGACCGGTTAGCAGCAACGCCTGGTTTTTTACAAATGCCAGCACATCGCTCATCAAATCGCAGCCGCAGGCGGATTTCACTTCAATGTCTTCCCAGCCGGTTACGGAGGTAATTACCTTTGCTTTTAGAATTTCCTGCACTTCTTTTAGTTTCATAGCGTTTTCTCTCCTCACAAAATCGGTTATTCAGTCATGATAAATTTAATAGTTGTTTCGATTTTTCAAAAATTTCCCGAAGAAACGAGCCGCCAAGATGTTTTGTCATTAGCGACATGGCGTGGGAAATATCAGCCGGGCGTGAAGTCAGGTTGTGACAGTCTGACCCTATGGCACAAATCAGCCCCTCCCGAGCCAGGACCTTGATGATGCGTTTTCCTGAAAAGGTTAAAAACGAGGGCGCGTTCATTTGAAACTTTGCGCCGACAGAGACGAACTGGTCCAGCTTTTCAATTTCTTTCGGTTTGTTTAAATAGCGTTCAATGTGAGCCATAACCGGCGTTACATTCTGTTTGGCTATGATATTATATACTTCCTGAATGTGCCATTTATTCCATGCAGGAAAAGGAAGTTCCAGCAAAAGCAGGTCAGTTCCTTCAATGCACAGTTTTTCCAAATCGTTGTTTTCGGAAAGCCCGCCGTAAAGGGGCACCTCTGCCCCGCAAAGCAGCGTTGGAAATGTGCCGCCGTCTTCCTCCATCGCTTTTTTCAGCAAAGCATATTTGCTGTTCCGCCGCGCACAAAAATCTGGAACCGGCTCCCGTGTCAGGAAATGCGGTGTGAGTAACACAGTCTGGGCGCCGCTTAGATGCGCGGCTTTCAGCATTTCAAGCGATTCGCCAACGCTTTTTGCGCCGTCGTCCATTTCCGGCAGAATGTGAGTGTGAAAATCAATATACCTCATAACGCATTCCCTCAGTTTTTAAGACTCCTCGTAATAGTAATATCCCGAATAGTCTTTCGATTTTTTCTTTTTCCGGTTTGTTTCAATTGTAATAAAGCCCAGCACCTTTGCATTGGCAAATTTTAAAGCTGACAGCGCCTTTTGAATTTCTGTGGTTAAGCTGACACCGCATTTGCAGACAAAAATAACGTTTTCCACAAGCTGTGCCAGGGCCAAAGAATCTGCAACAATGTTGACAGGGGGCGTGTCAAACAAAATATAGTCATATTTTCCCTTTACAAATTCAATAAAGCTTTTCATTTTTTTTGATGAAAGCAACTCTGTGGGGTTGGGGGGGAGGTTGCCCGCCGTAATACAGTCGAGGTTCAAGTCGCTGAGATGGTTGACAATGGCCTCCAGTTCGCAAAACCCTCCCAGGTAATTCGCCAGCCCCTCTTTATTTTTAATATTTAAGTAAGTATGAATTCTTGGGCGGCGAAGGTCTGAGTCAATTAAAAGAACGCGGGATTCCGTTTGGGCCAGGGAAACTGCAAGGTTGATGCAGGTTGTTGTTTTTCCCTCGGCAGCCAAAGCTGAGGTCATAAACACACATTTCCCGCCGTCTATGTCGGCCAGCGCATACATTAAATTCGTCCTTGCGCCCTTTAACGCTTCAGACAATGCAGGGCTGGAGTTTTTTGTTATTAAGTCCGCATCGGACAAAACATGCCTTCTGTGGTTTTTTATCATAAAATCGGGCAATCGCACACAATACACTCCTTAATCTTAGTATAAAATAATTACATATAAGTTTTTATAATTACAGTACTTTATATTATAGCAGAGTATTTGACATTTTTCAATAAAATAAAAAAATTTTAAAAAAATGCTTGACAAAAGAATTTGTATGCATTATAATAATCTTGAAATTAAAAATAATTATTATTATTGTTTTTGGGAGATGAACTATGAACTTTTCAAAACAGAGGGAGTCCATCCTGAATTATTTAAGAAATACCAAAGAGCACCCCACGGCGGAGCGCATTTATGCCGACTTAAAGCCGTCGCTTCCGAATTTAAGCTTGGCCACTGTTTACAGAAATTTGGGCCGGCTTTGCGAAACGGGAACGGTGGTTCGGCTTTCCACAGGGGATAAAACCGACCATTTCGATGCTGATACCTCAGACCATCAGCATTTTGTCTGCACCTCGTGCGGAACGGTTTCCGATATGTTTTTCGAGCTGCCGCAAGAAATTTTAAACCAAAACCTCAGCGATAACTTTGTAGCAAACTACTATAAACTCTATGTTTACGGCATATGTAAAGATTGCAGCGAAAAGCAAAAGAGAAACGCATAAATTAACTTTGTTTTTTATATTTTATTAAATAAATTTTTTATTATGGAGGTAACGATTATGAAAAAATTTGTATGTCCAGTATGCGGTTATGTTCACGAAGGTGACACCCCCCCTGAAAAATGTCCCCAGTGCGGCGTTCCCGGTTCTAAATTCACAGAAATGAAAGATGAAGCCTTAAATTTTGTTTGTGAACATGTGATTGGCGTAGGCGCAAAAGATAAAATCGACGCTGAAGTTTACGAAGGATTAAAGGCAAACTTTGAAGGCGAATGCACAGAGGTTGGCATGTATATTGCAATGGGCCGTCAGGCAATCCGCGAAGGTTATCCCGAAATCGGCGAGTTCTATATTCGGGCTGCGTGGGAAGAGGCAGAGCACGCTGCAAAATTTGCAGAGCTTTTAGGTGAAGTTGTTTGCGCCGACACAAAGAAGAATCTTCAGATGAGAATGGAAGCAGAGTGCGGAGCAACAGCAGGCAAGCTGGAAATTGCAAAAAAGGCAAAGGAGCTTGGCTACGACGCAATCCATGACACGGTTCATGAGATGGCGAAAGACGAAGCAAGACACGGCAAAGGCTTTGAGGGTATGCTCAAAAGATATTTTGGCTAATCGCAAATACAAACAGATAGGATTAAATAAGCTTTGAAAGCCGCTTGAAACAAGGCTTTCCGGTAAAACAGACACGAAACACGATTAACTGATTTCGGTTAATCGTGTTTTTTATATTTACGTAAAAGATTGAAAAGCATATCCTGTAATATCTTTTGCATAAAATTCCTCATTTTATAAGGTGAATTTTTTTATATTGAAAGAAATAAAAAACGTTATTGCGGCTTCCAAATATGCCGCCAGTATTTCAGATTTAATATTATATTATAAGACAAACGGCAGTAACTGCGTCTGACAAAAGTTAGCGAATGCCCGTCTGATCAAGAGGCATTGGGGCAAGATGAATATTGAAAAAATCATAAGCGCTCCTGCATGGCCTACATGCATTTTAATATTTTTCTGTGTTTTTTTAACCTGTTCTTCTTGTTTTTTCTGTTTCAGAACATAATTTTCCGGCTCAACCAGTTCAGAAATGTTCATTTCAAACAAAGCGGCTAATCCTGCCAAATTTGCCGCTGTCGGGGTGCTTTTTCCCGACTCCCACTTTGCCACAGCCTGTCTGCTGATACCCAATTGATCCGCAACATATTCTTAAGATAACTTTAGCTGCATGCGCCGGGCTCTAATATTTTCGTTTAATGCTATGATGGAGGCCTCCTTTTGCTTTCATAATACACCAAAAGCCCGGTTGCATGCCACCAACTATTCCGCAACTGACAGTTGCTTACACGAAAATTTAATATATCGGCTTCAAATTTCCGACGCTTACAAGGTTCAGATACAATAATTGTAAGGGTAGTTGCGCTGCCTGTAGAAACTGGGGCAGTTTGTTTTGCAGCGGCATTTACTTTTTTCGTACCCATATTTTATTGTCTAACAATCCTTTTGTGCTTTTCAGCGGTATTTTTGCCTGTGAAAAGTCCTCTGCTGTTTCAATAAAGCGCCGGTCAATCCGCTCGCCGGGCACAATCAGCGGTATGCCCGGGGGATAGGCCCAAACATATTCTAAACATTCCCGCCCCTCGCTGCAGGAAAGCGGCACAAACTCGCCGCACCTTTGGCGGGCGGCGGAGGGCGTTTCCTGCATTTGGGGAAGCACAATCTCTTTTTTTGCGCCAACTTCGGTCTGCAAAACCGGAACTTCTGCATCAATTTCCTTTAGTGCCGCGGCAAATTTCATCAGGTTTTCTTTACTGTCGCAGATGCTGGATATGGCTAAAATATAATCAATTCCTGTCATTTCCACTTCGATGTGAAATTGATTGCGCAAAATGTCTGCAAGTCCGATACCGGTAAGCGCGGTGTTTTTTGTGGATATAATCAGTTTGCTGAAATCGTCATATTGGAGGACAGACAGCGCCTTTAAATCATTTGTTTCTTTATAAAAGAACGACAGGTTTTCATAAAGAGCTGAAAACAAAGCTTCCCCGTCCTGCGAAATGAACCGCAGGCACGCATCGATTGACGACAGCAAAACATAACTGGGGCTTGAGGTTTCAAAAATAGAAAGCGCCTCGCTTATTTTGTTTTTGTCAACGGCATCGGTGCAGATGTGTAAAAGAGCGGTTTGCGTCAGCGCAGGCATGGTTTTGTGTAGGCTCATTACAACGGCGTCTGCGCCGGAGGAAACAGCACTTGCACAAAACCGGGGTGAAAATCCTAAGTGCGCCCCGTGGGCAGAGTCCACCAAAAGCAGAGCACCATTTTCGTGGCAGACTGCGGCAATGTTTGCTATGTCGCTTATAACCCCTTCATAGGTGGGGGAGGTTACAATCACAAGCCGAATGCTGCGTTCCGCACACAGAGCGCTTTTAATGGCTTCCGGCGTAATTTTTCCGCAAATTCCGAATCCGTCGGGTTCCGGACACACATAGTGCGGATAAAGCCCCATCAGCTCCACTGCGTGAAACACCGATTTGTGGCAGTTCCGCGCAATTAAAACATGGGAACCGAAGGCTGCCAAAGCATGCACTGCGGCCAAAATTCCGCAGGTGGAGCCGCCGACTAAGGGAAAGGCCGCTTTCGAGCCGTAAAGCGAGGCCGCCAAAGCAGCCGTTTCCTTTAAAACGCCGTTCATGTCGTGTAGGTTGTCAAATCCGTCAATTTCAGTTATGTCAATCTCATACGGAAGGGATGCTTTTAACAGGCGCGTATTTCGTTTGTGACCCGGCATGTGCATGGGGACAGCAGTTTCGTTATATTCCGTCAGCCGGTTCAGCAGCGATTTTTCTGTTTGTTTCATGGCTTAATCAATGTTCGAATATGTCCGCGTCTGTAACTGATTTTACAAAGTCAGTTAGATTTACCGCACCGGACACATCGGGAAATGCATATTCCACGTTTTCTGAAAATGCTGCGGTTTCTTCTGCTGAAAAGAGAATTTCGCCGGAGAATACGTCCTCATTCCAAGGATTCGGCACATTGGAAAGCGAACTTTTTCCGCCGGAGACCGACTTAATTCCGTCGGCCGTTACCGTTTCTGCAGCGGTCATTTCCATTTCAAAGCCGTCCATCACGGCGTCAAATTCCGCGCGCTCCTCCTCGCTCATTTCAGGAATCATCGGTTCTAAGCATTTTAAGTATGTATTTTTGTCAATTTTATAGGCATATGTTTTCAGCCCGTTGTTTTCCGTAACGGTGATGTTTTCATCTGACATAAGCGTAACAAACATGTCAATCATGTCAATTGGGTTGGCGTAATAAGTTGCGGTTTCAAAGCAATAATCCACAATAAAATTGCCTAAGGTTATGCCATTGTTCAGCAACAGCCGATAAGATGGGGGAAAGTTATCTGTGGTTACCCATTGGTCCATTAACAGTTCAGTTTGTTCCGGGTATTCGTAGGAAAAAGCGTACTCCTCTTCCTGCAGCAGCGCCTTTGTCAGGGTTTTGCTTTTCAAATAAACTTGCTGCCCGTCCGTATAAATTTCTATCGTTTCGGATTTGGAAATTTCATCGTCATCGATGTTGAGGTGGAGCAAATTCATCAGACCGCTGTTGGATGTGATGACCTTTGAATATGTTTTATTTCCGCTTTTAGCAGAAACCGTTTCAAAGTTAATTTCTCCGGTTCCCGAAAGGCCAAACAGCTTGCTGGAAAGGTTCATTGTCATGTTACCCGTTCCCTGGGAGGTGTAGTTTTTGTCCCTGGTTAAGCCCATCATTTCGTTAAACAGCGTCAGGCGCGCGTCCGTTTGCTCCGCTAATGCCTGCTTGCCGGCGGAAGAGTAAATGGAAACAGTGCTGGCAGATTCATCTACGACAAGCCCTGCATCTACAACAGAAGCGAGTGCTTCTGCATTATAATAGGAAATATACAGTTTATCATAAATATTTTGGGCATAGAAATAACCGAGATAGTCTTTAAATTCATCATCCTGTACAACAGTTGCACCACCGTAGCCGGAAACTGCAAAAGTAACGGTTATATCGCCTTTTTTTGACTCCACTATGCCGGTTTCAGCATGAAACGCTGTTTCATATCCCAATGCATCGGCAATGGAGGTGTAGCGGTAAAGGCTGCCGTTATACCCCGGCTCGCTGGGAACAGTAACACCGTCGACGGTAATGGTGTAATTAAATGAGTCTTCTGCAAATACTGGACTTGTACCCAGCACGAGAAGCGCCGCAAGAAATGCCGCAAAAAACTTTTTCATGTTAACCCCTCCTGATTTTTAATCAAAATTATACCATAAATCAAGTCTGTGAGATTCATGCAATGTGGTCGGTTTTCCGTGGGAATCTGCAAATGGATAAACGGTTACATAAACTTCATTTTCTAAATCACCTAGCAGAATTCCAACGGTTCTATTGTCTTGCGCCGCCCATTCGCTAAGCTTTGCATAGCCGCCGGTCTTTTTCACTGCATAGACGAGGTCGTTTTTATTTTCGTCATTCAACAAAAGGACGGTATAGTTGTCGTTGTCAATTCTGTCCTTCAATTCATATTTTTCGGTTAAGAACGCCATTGCCTCATCATAGGTCTTAGCAGGTGTCTTTACAGATGCGGCAAGGGAAATTGCGGCTGCAGGGTCGTCAAGTTGCAGATAGGTTCTGTCAGTTTCTATGTCTTCATCCCAAACGGCAACGCAGGTGCCGATTTCAGTCCGGCTGCCGCCAATGTCCAAGTATAGGGGCGACATTACATATTTTTGATCGCCAAATTCTTCCGTGTAATAATAGGTGTAGGCGTCTTCGACTGAATCTGTTCGAATTCCGTTCACCGACGGGAAAATAGAACCCCAGGGAACGTCGTCGTCCGCCGTAGCGTAAAGTACATTGTCAGCAAAGGTAAACGCCACACGGGAAATGTGGTTGCCCAGCATGTCGTCAATGTTGTTAAAATAGCTATAAAGCGAAATTGTCTTTTCCGCCGGGTTCCAAACATGATATGCCAAATATTTTGAATAGCCGTAAGTTTCGTGGGGGCTGTCCGCAGTGTCGCCGATTTCTTCAATGCAAATTGCGGTTCTTCCGCCAATGTTATAGCCTGTAACTTCTATTCCGTTATACGTCACCTTAATGTCGGTCTGATAAACGTCGCCCAGAATTTGACCGGTCTGGCCTCGGGGAATTGCACCGTGCTCCTGCCACGGCAGATAAAAATATGATTCTACAGATAAAAGCCGCTCTTCGTCGTTATAATCGTATGTATATCCATAATTCCAGTCGCCCAAATCCTCTGCAATTACAACGGTTTTGCCGCCAATGTTATAAGCGTCAATGGGCTCGCCGTTCACGTAGGTCAAAATGTCGGTGGAATAAATGTGGCCAATAACGCCGCCGTCGGCGCTTTCGCTGCCGTCTGCGGCGAAAGCGCCTGTGCCGGGCAGCAAAAGTGTCAGCGCCAGAATCATAACGGATAGTTTCTTTTTCATTTGATTTCCCTCCTGTTTTTTATTCTAAATAAAACAATTCCAATACTCCATAAACGGTGGAAAGATTCACCGCTTCGTCGCTTGCCTCAATTACCTCACAGCGGGTATAAGTTTTTAACAGATGTATAAAAACGCCTCTTAACGGGTCGCTGCCGCCTACCAAAACCTTAGTTTCCGGTGTAATTTCACCCAGCGCCTGAATGTCTGAGGCGAGCACAGCGCCTGCAAAAAAGTTTGCCCGCTCGTTTTCTGTTAAATTTGTAAAGTTATGTATCAGCCTCACGCGGAAAGCGGCATCGCTCAGCCCGTGGGCCCTGCTATATTCAAACCCGGCATTTAAACATTCGGGCACAATGTTAGAAATGAGCGGCTTAGGTAAGCTGTTATTCAAAATGGTGTGTTCCGACAAAGCGGCCAAAAGCTCGCCGCCTAGGGTTGTGCGGCAAGATAAAATTTGCCCCTCATTTCCCACCGCCACAAATTTTGTGTGGGAGCCAGGCAGAACAGCCGTAAACGGCGGTTTTACTTTTAAGAGCTTCATCAAGCCAAACAGCTCGGTTTCTTCGCCGCGCATCATGTCCATTTCATTTAAATTGGCAAGGCTTTTAAAATCCGTATTGTTTTTTACACCCGGGATAAACGTAATGGGAACGGACACAACATCGGAAAGCAAAACAGTTTTTGCATGTTCTTTCAGGCACAAAGGCGTTGCCGGCGCGGTTACGTGGGGCACCTCGCAAAGCCCCAGCTCCGAGGTAATCATGCCGGAGGCAAAAACCGCACTGATATCCTGCTCTTTTAACGCATTATCGGACAGAAGCCTGCAAATTCCGTTCTGAATGCTTTCTTTTAAAATTTGATTACTTCCTGTTTTTGCAGTGTCGCCGGCCCCGGCGTTTATTTTTATGCTGTCTTTTACCGTTTCTCCGTCAACTAAGTAAATTCTGGTGTTGGTGGTGCCTGTGTCGATTGTAAGAAACATGTTAACACTCCTGTGACGCGGCCTCTACATATTGTTTTGCCCGCTGGGTAATTTTTGAAAACGCGCCGGATAAAATAAGTTCTTTGTTCACTAAATCGCTGCCAACTCCCGCACCAACTGCACCCGCTTTTAAAAAGGCAGGCAAATTTTCAGCAGTAACGCCGCCCACAGCCAAAAAACGGATATGGGAAAGGGGAGCGGCTAAGTCTTTTACATATCCGGGCCCCATTCCGCCCACAGGGAAAAGCTTCACAAAGTCGGCCCCCCAGCGGTGGGCCTCCTCACACTCGGTGGGCGTAAACGCCCCCGGCATGGACACCAGACCACACTGGGCAGTTTTTTGAATAACGTCTTTATTCACGTTGGGCGAGATAATATAGCGCCCGCCGGCCTCTTTCGTCATCACAACCTGCTCCGGCGTTAAAACGGTTCCTGCCCCAATCATTAAATCTTTTAAAAAGCGTTCGTTAAGCTGCCGAATGGTTTCAGCCGTTTCAGCATGGGTTTCGGGCCTTGCTGCGTCGTAGGTAATTTCCATGCAGGCAATTCCGCCCAAAATAAACGCTTCAGCAGTTTTAAATATATTCTCCCGGTCAACGCCGCGCACAATGGTAATAATTTTATGAGCAAGCACATGTTCAATGGTTTGTTCCTTCATTTTGTTTCTCCTTATGCTTTTGCAGCGGGCTTGTCCGCTCTTAAATCTTTCAGCATGGCAATTTCTTTTGCATAGCCCTCCAGCTCGTTTGGCGTTTCCAAATAAAAGGGCAGCCCACAAAGCTGGGGGTGGTTGATGATGCGGGCAAACGCCTCTGTTCCAATCGACCCGCCGCCAATTACCTCGTGCCGGTCCTTATGGCTCTCAAAGGGGTTTTTGCTGTCGTTTATATGAACGGCCCGCAGACGGTCAATTCCAATCACCCGGTCGAACGCAGACAGCACGCCGTCTAAATCGTTCACAACGTCATACCCCGCGTCATGAACGTGGCAGGTGTCTAAGCACACGCCAAGCTTGTCCTTTAAGTCCACCCGGTCGATAATTGCTTTCATTTCTTCAAAGCGGCTGCCTACCTCGCTTCCCTTGCCGGCCATGGTTTCCAGCAAAACTGTTGTGGTAAGCTCAGGCGTTAACAGCTCATTTAGCTGGGCGGATATTTGTTCAATCCCCGTTTCAATGCCCTGTCCAACATGGCTTCCCGGGTGGAAGTTATAAAGGTTTCCGGGAACGGCTTCCATGCGCCGCAAATCGTCTGCCATGGTGTTTTTTGCAAATTCGCGGATCTTTTCGTCCTTCGAGCAGGCGTTTAACGTGTAGGGGGCATGGGCCAAAATAATGCCGATGCCATGTTCCCGGCTATATTCTAAAAATGCGTCAATGTCTGACTGGTCTAATGCTTTCGCCGTTCCCCCTCTGGGATTTCTGGTGAAGAACTGAAAGGTGTTGGCGCCGATACTCACCGCAGTTTTCCCCATTGCCAAAAAACCTTTTGAAGCTGAAAGGTGACATCCAATTGTAAACATATTCAATCCCTCATTTATACTAAGTTTGTAAATTCGCTGCCGGCCAGAAGATGAAAATGCAGGTGGAACACAGTTTGTCCTGCGTTTTCGCCGCAGTTGTTGATAATTCTATATCCGTCGTCTGCAAAACCCAAATCCTTTGCAATTTTCGCCGCGGTTAAAATGATATGTCCAACTAAGGCTTCATGTTTTTGTTCTAATTCATTTGCACAGCAAATGTGTTCCTTGGGAACAATTAGAATATGCTCTGGCGCGGCGGGTGAGATGTCCCGGAACGCGTAGACCAAATCGTCCTCATAAACCTTGGTTGACGGGATCTCACCGTGAATAATTTTACAGAAAATGCAGTTTGTGTCGCTCATCTTTTGTTGTCCTCCTTGTCAGTTCATCAATGGTTTAATTTTTTCAATTACAGTTTCCACAACAACGTCTATGTTTCGGCTGCCGTCAACGTCAACGGTGATGTCACAGCCGGAATAATCCTTTTCCCGCTGGGCCAGAATTTGTGAGATTTCGTTAACGGATTTTCCTGAAATTTCCAGCCGTTTATTGTGCGAATTTTTCGTGTTTTCATAAATGGTTTCGGGCTTTGCCCTGAGCCAAACCAAAATTCCGTTTTCAGAAAGAAGCGCCCTGTTCCGTTCATCAGAAAGGGTTGAGCCGCCTGTGGCAATTAAAACATTTTTGTTTTCACATATATTTGTAACGGCAAACCGCTGGGCACCCTCAAAATATTTTATGCCCTTTTTCGTAATCACGTCGGCTACCGGCATGTTTTCACACCTTTTAATATATTCATCCGTATCGTAAAAATCCAGTCCCAGCCTGCTTGCAACCCGGCGCCCAATGGTCGTTTTACCGGTGCCCATAAATCCGACTAAAACAATGTTTTTGTTCATAAGCCCTCCAAAAATTATCTGAAAAAGTTTTGCGTAAGATAGGGAACGTCCTCTTTAGAAAATGCAACACCGGTACCAAGTGCTGTGTAGTCCGCCAGGATGTTTTTTCTGTGTCCCTCTGAATTCATCAAAAGCTCGTGCATATAAAGGGTGTTTTGCGCGCCCATTGCAATGTTTTCACCCACCACCTTAAATCTTACGCCGCCGGCGTGCGCTCTGTCTGCAACGGTTCCGCCGGAAAGGTCGGTGTGGTTAAAATAGTTGTTTTCCGCCATTTCCTGAGAATGCAAAAGCGCAACATTAGCCATGCCCTGGTGAAACGAAAAGGGGGGCAGCCCCTCCCGAACGCGAAGTGCGTTCGTCACATAAAAATTTTGCTTTTCAAAGCTTTCCTTAAGCTCCGGGCTTTGATTCGCATATAAACGGTCATAGCTCAGCTCGGTGTTATATTCTATTATATTGACAGATGTTACCGAATTATTCTTGAATACGTCATAAAAAAAGGTAACATACAGGCTTCCGGTGTGAAACAGCTCCATGTTCGTCTTATCCGCGTTTAAGCCGTTCATAATATATTTTGTGTTGCCCTTGATAATAAAATCAATGGGTTTTTCAAAGGTTAAGTTCACGTCGGCGGCGCTTGAACCAACACAAATGCCCCGGAACGAAAACCGCGGCGAGTTGGTGTAAATGGCCACAACCCGTTCGTTTTGAATGCCGATTTGCATATAGTTTTTAAAATTTTCATGAAAAATATTCCACACAAACCCATATTCGCTTACCTGTGTGTCCACAGGGTCGCCGAAAGCGGACAAAACGTCGTCATAAGACATGCCGATGGATACGCTTCGGTTTCCCTCATACAAAACGTCTGCTGCGTTGTTTTTCTGAACGGTATCTCCTGCAAAATTCTGTTTTAATTCATATAGAAAGCGTTCTGTGTCAAACTCTGAAAACGTGATGATAGACAGAGCAAGGGCCAAGGATATGACAATTTTTTTCAGCATGTCTTTTCTCCGCAATAATTATTTGATGCAGTCTGCAATAAGCCTGCCCATCTCGGCTGTGCCGATATATGGTTTATCGTTATCTTTTATATCGAACGTGCGCCAGCCGTCTTCTAACACGCCGTTTACCGCACGTTCGATTGCTTCTGCCTCTGACGCCAGGCCAAAATCCAATTTCAGCATCATGGCGCAGGATAAAATTGTGGCAATTGGATTGGCTTTATTTTCTCCCGCAATGTCCGGCGCAGAGCCGTGAATGGGTTCATACATGCCCGGGCTGCTGTCTCCTAAGCTGGCAGAGGGCAAAAGCCCGATAGAGCCGGTGATAACCGAAGTAAGGTCGGATAAGATGTCGCCGAACATGTTCGTTGTCACAATCACGTCAAACTGCGACGGATTCGTGGCAATCTGCATGGCGGCGTTGTCCACGTACATGTGAGACAGCGCAACGTCGGGAAATTCCTCCTGCTGCACCCGGCTTACAATACTGCGCCACAGCTTAGAGCTTTCCAGCACGTTTGCCTTGTCCACGGACACAACGCACCCTTTCCGTCCGCGGGCGGAAAGAAAAGCTCTGCGTGCAATGCGCTCTATTTCAAAGTCTGAATATTGTTCAACGTCAAAGGCCGAAACGGCGTCTTTCCCCCGTTTGCCGAAATAAATGCCGCCGGTAAGCTCCCGCACCACCAAAATATCCAGCCCGTTTTGCACCAGTTCCTGTTTTAAAGGGGAAGCTTGTGCAAGACAGGGGGTTAAGAGCGCAGGCCGCAGATTTGCATAAAGCCCCAAGGCTTTTCGCAAAGCAAGCAGTGCGTCCTCCGGCCGGCGGGGTGCACTGTCCCACTTTGGGCCGCCAACAGCGCCCAATAAAACGCTGTCAGCAGATTGGCATTTTTTTAGTTCTTCCGCCGGCAACGGGTCGCCAAACCGGTCAATGGCCGCGCCGCCGGCACACACCTCGGTATAGGCAATTTCATGGCCGAACACGGAAGCAATTTTATCGAGCACCATTTTTGCGGCTTGGGTAATTTCCGGGCCGATGCCGTCTCCCGGAATCACTGCAATGTGCATTTGCATAAAATATCAGCTCGCTTACTTTTGGTTTTTTAAATATCCAATTAAACCGCCGCACTTTACAATTTCCTGCATGAAATCAGGATACGGCGCGGTGTCATATTCTGTGTTCTGGGTTAAATTTTTTATTTTCCCGGAGGTTACATCAACAAAAAGCTCGTCGCCGTCGTTTATTTCTCCTGCCCGGGCGCACTCTAAAATGGGAAGCCCAATGTTAAAGGCGTTCCGATAAAAAATTCGGGAAAAACTGATGGCAATTACGCAGGAAACGCCGCTGGCCAAAATGGCAAGGGGCGCGTGCTCCCGCGATGAGCCGCAGCCGAAATTTTTACCGCCGGCAATCATTTTGCGCGACTTCAGTTTTTCCTGAAATTCCGAATCCAGGTCCTCCATGCAGTGCAGCGCAAGCTCGCCGCTGTCGCTGGTGTTTAAATACCTCGCCGGGATGATGACGTCGGTGTTAATGTTGTCGCCATACCGGATTACTCTGCTCTGAAATTCCATTTGACCACCGCCTTTTATATCGTTTTTCTGCCGGGAACTGCAATTTTGCCTTCTATGGCAGACTGTGCGGCAACCGCCGGCGAAGCAAGATAAACCTCGCTGTCCGGGTGTCCCATCCGTCCCACAAAGTTTCGGTTGGTGGTGGATACACACCGTTCTCCGCTGGCTAAAACCCCCATGTGTCCGCCCAGACAAGGCCCGCAGGTGGGAGGGCTCACCACTGCGCCTGCTTCTATAAATGTTTGAACAAGCCCTTCTTTTACGGCCTGCAAATAAATTTCCTGGGTGGCGGGAATGATAATTGTCCGCACAGCAACGTGGTTACCGGAAAGAATGGTTGCTGCCGTGCGCAAATCACTGATGCGCCCGTTGGTGCAGGAGCCAATCACCGCCTGGTCAATGGAAATGGCGCCAAGCTCAGACGCTTTGCGCACATTGTCCGGCAGATGCGGAAGAGCAACCACAGGCTCTAAAGCGGACAGATTGATTTCATATTCTAAAACATATTCTGCATCCTTGTCCGGCGCAACCCTGCAGTATGGTTTGCCGTTTGCGTGCTCGAACAGATAGTCCTCTGTTTTTTCGTCCACAGGGAAAATTCCGTTTTTCGCCCCGGCTTCAATGGCCATGTTCGACACCGTGAAGCGGTCGTCCATGGACAGGGAGGCTATGCCGCTGCCTGAAAATTCCATTGACCGGTACAGTGCGCCGTCCACCCCGATTTGTCCGATAATGGTTAAAATAAGGTCTTTGCCGCTGACAAATTCAGGCAGACTGCCCGTTAAGTGAAACCGTATGGCCTCGGGCACCTTCAGCCACACTTTCCCCGTGGCCATGGCCCCGGCCATGTCGGTGCTGCCAACGCCTGTTGAAAACGCACACAAAGCGCCGTAGGTGCAGGTGTGGGAATCGGCACCGATAATCAGGTCGCCCGGCAGGGCCAGTCCCTGCTCGGGAATCAGTGCGTGTTCAATGCCTGCGCGGCCTACGTCAAAATAGTTTGTAATCGCGTGCCTGTGGGCAAATTCCCGCATTTTTTTGTTCAGCTGGGCCGATTTAATATCCTTATTGGGTGTAAAATGGTCGGCCACCAGCGCAATTTTGGTTTTGTCAAACACGGTTTCACAGCCGATTTTATAAAATTCGTCAATGGCCACCGGCGCGGTGATGTCGTTTCCCAAAACCAGGTCGGTTTCCGCCATAATCAGTTGCCCCGGCCGCACCTGGCTTTGGCCGGATTTTTCAGCAAGAATTTTTTGTGTTATGGTCATTCCCATATGTTACACCCCTTTTAATCCGTTATTTTTGACAGGTAACGCCCTTTCCGCACTTGCTGCAGTCGCCGCCGCAGCCGTGCCGTTTGCTTCTGACAGACGACACCACAGCCACGGCCAACAGCACAGCAATAAAGCCGACCACAACAATGTCTGCGGTGGTGGAGCCGCCGCCGGAAAACAGAATTCCTGCAATTTTATAAACAATAAATGCCACCAGATATGCAATTCCGGTCTGATATGCCGCCGCTAAAACCGCGCCTTTTAAAGAGCCCATTTCCCGTTTTGACGCGGCAAAGGCCGCAACACAGGGCATGTAAAGAATGGTAAACGACAAAAACGCAATGGCAGCAGCCGGAGAAAACATTGCAGCAAGCGCACCGGAAAGCTGCGCGTCTGTGGCGCTTCCCGTTAAAATCGTCAGCGTGCTCACCACGGTTTCCTTTGCGGAAAGGCCGGTGATGAGCGCGGTAGAGGCCCGCCAGTCGGTAAATCCCAGCGGCGCAAAGATGGGCGCTAAGAATGAGCCGATGGAGGCAATCATGCTTTGGGACGCATCTTCCACCATGTTAAGCCGCGCGTCAAAGTTCTGCAAAAACCAGATGACAATGGAGGCAGCAAATATAATCGTAAAGGCCTTTTTTAAAAAGTCCTTGGCCTTTTCCCACATGTGAATGAAAACGCTTTTGGCAGAGGGTAGCCGGTAGGCCGGAAGCTCCAGCACAAAGGGCGTGGGCTTTCCGCGGAACACGGTGTTTTTCAGCAAAAGGCCCGACAAAACCGCCACCAGAATCCCCAGTACATACATGCTTAAAAGCACCAGCGCCGCATGGCCGGGAAAAAATGCCGCAGTAATCATGCCATAGATGGGCAGCTTGGCGCTGCACGACATAAAAGGTGTCAGCACAATGGTCATTTTTCTGTCCCGCTCAGAGGAGAGCGTTCGCGTAGACATGATTGCCGGAACACTGCACCCAAATCCAATGAGCATGGACACCACAGACCGGCCCGACAGGCCGATTTTGCGAAGAAGCGTGTCCATCACAAAGGCTACCCGGGCCATATAACCGCTGTCTTCTAAAATTGATAAAAAGAAAAACAGCAGAACAATAATCGGCATAAAGGATAAAACGCTGCCAATGCCCGCCAGCGCCCCGTCAATTACCAGGGAATGAACCCAGCTGCTGACACCGGCGAAAGACAGCAGGTTGTCCAGCCAGCCTGAGGCAACGCCGATCAGCTGTTCTAAAAGATTTTGCAATGGCGCTCCGATCAGGGTGAAGGACAGATAAAAAATTAACAGCATTACGCACAAAAAGATGGGAATGCCAAACAGCTTGTGGGTTAAGACCCGGTCGATTTTTTCTGAGCGGATTTGTTCCTGTGTTTCCCCGGCCTTCGTTGAACAGGTGGCGCAAAGCTTTTCGATATAGTTATAGCGCATATCGGCCAAAGCGGCCTCACGGTCGGTGCCCAGTTCCTCCTCCATCTCGCGGATGAGGTGCTCGACTACGTGTGCGTCGTTTGCCGGGAGGTTTAAAGCCGATTTTATCAGCTCGTCCCCCTCAATGAGCTTCGTGGCCGCAAACCGCGGGGGATAGCCGCTGTTTTCTGCGTGATCTTCAATTAAATGTGCAATGGCGTGCAGCGCACGGTGAACGGCGCCGTCGCAGAAGTCGAATTTTTTTGGGGGCTCGTTTTTCTCAACAACTTTAATAATGGTTTTCACAAGTTCGGTAATGCCTTCATTTTTCCCGGCGGAAATGGGCACAACCGGCACGCCTAAGTTTTGCGAAAGCTTTAAAATGTCGATGGTGTTTCCGTTGTGGCGCACCTCGTCCATCATGTTTAAAGCAATGACAATGGGAATTCCAAGCTCCATAAGCTGGAGGGAAAGATAGAGGTTGCGCTCTAAGTTTGTTGCGTCTACAATATTAATAATGGCGCACGGGTGTTCTTTTAAAGCAAAGTCCCGCGTGACAATTTCTTCCGAGGTATAGGGGGAAAGTGAATAAACGCCGGGCAAATCCACAACGCTGTAATCTTTATATTTTAATAAAACACCTTCCTTTTTTTCCACCGTCACGCCGGGAAAGTTCCCCACGTGCTGGTTTGAGCCGGTCAGCCGGTTAAACAGCGTGGTTTTTCCGCAGTTCTGGTTGCCGACTAAGGCGAGATAGTTCATGAATTTATCACCTCTGTGATTTCAATTTTTGCCGCGTCTTCATGCCGGATGGTCAGCACATAGCCGCGCAAATAAAGTTCAACCGGGTCGCCTAAGGGCGCAACCTTGCGGACGGTTATCTTCGTCTTTGGCGTAAGGCCCATGTCCAGCAGTCTGCGTCTTAAGGCACCCTCGCCGTTTGTTGCCACAATCGTGCCGCTTTCGCCCGGTTTTAATTTATCCAATGTCATGCTGTTTGCCCCTTTAGAAATTAATATATATCTAACATTATATGTGAAAAAACAACGAAACAGAATTGGTACTTTACACATCTTTATTTTATCATCTCGGCAATATGATGTCAAGGCGGCGAAGGGGCAAATGGGCAATGTCACGAAAAAAACATAAAATGTTTCAATTTTAAGATGAACAAAAAATTAGCGGATTTCGTATTGATTTTATACAATTTTACTGATATACTTAAAATCATCAAAATGATTTAGAATTTTATCATTTTTGACAAATTTTTCAGAAAGGAGTAAAAAGGGATTGTGAAAGAATTAGAGAGCACTGTCTTTTCGGCAAATTTAAGAAAGCTGAGGATGTCACGTGGTATGACGCAAGGCGAACTGGCAAAGAGATTCAATATCTCCAGAAGCTGCATTGCAAATTATGAATCAGAGAAAAGACAGCCCGATCACGAAATGATTCGGAAAATTGCAGATTATTTTGATGTGAGCATCGATTTTCTTTTGGGAAGAAGCTCAGTGAAGATGACTGTACCCGACAGTGACGAAATGTTTAAGCTTCAGCAGATTGGCAACGTTTTAGACTTCGGGGACAAGCTGGACCTCAGCAATGCAGAGCCCAGGGTAAAAATTGCATTGATTGAGTTTTACAGTTATTTAACCACGATAATGTAGCTTTTTTTAGCAGTTTTTCGTCAGCGGATGGAAACGGAAAGATTTTTTTTACAGCCGATGAAAAAACCGCTGGTGAACCAGAGAAAAAAATACGTGATACCGGGGCCGAACGGCGCGCGTTCCTCAAAAAGGCAGTTGATTAAAAATGCAATGGAGGCTGCCTTTAAAAACAATACATACGATTTTGGAACCGGGCCATTTTTAAACAGAGTCGCCGTGCGCAGGGGGACAGCCGCAAAAATGAGAAGCGGCAGCGCGGAAACAACTCCGAAAGAGAGCAGGGCAGCTAATGGCAGCGACTCGATGTAAGTGCTTCCGCTTCCGAAAAACGGGGCATTTGGAAAATTTGCCAGAAATATGAGAGTAAACTGTTCTGAACGCCCAGAGGTAATTTCGTTTACGCCTAAAGATGCGCGGTTGTTAAAAATAATGTTTCCAATTACCAGTTCGCGCAAGGCCGGTATGACAAGGACAAGCAGAACTGCCAAAAGAACAGCAATGATAATGTAAAGGCGTTTTCGCCTATTCTTTATCACACACACATACCACACAACCAAAGCGGCCGCGAGTCCAATGATGGACGCGCGGCTTTTTAAAAGCACCATAAAGCCGATAAACAACACCAAAAGCAGTGTGTTCAGTTTTACATTTTTAATAATTTTTAAAAACATGATACAGCAAACCGCTGTTAAAATGATCGGAGCCAGGGAGTTTTTGCGGGAATAAACATAGGTTTCAGCCGAGAGCCAAATTCCTGAAAAACTGGTTATGATGGTGTAAATGGATATGAAAATGGCACAGAGGACATAGACCTTAGCGCCGGTAAGAATCAGTTTTTTTCCCGAAACAGCGCCGGCCAGCGACCCTGTTAGGAATACAAACGCAGAGAGGTTTGCCGAATAGGTAATTGGCGAACACAGATAACCGGAAAGGTTTCCTTTCACCAGACCGGTTAAAAATGTGAGTAAATCAAAAATTAAAATGGGACAGAGGAAAAACAACGTCTCCCGCTGCAGCTTAAGGCGCGACTTTGCGGCAAAAAAAAGAAACGCCATGAACCATAGCAAAATAACCGCGGCACGGACAAGCCAGATTTCAGACAAAAAATCAATCTGCGACAGAACAGACACCATACACAAAAAGGCGAACAGTTTTTTTGGCGTAAGGTTTTTAAAAAATTCTGCAATCCGGGGGAACCGCCTGGTAACACCGTTTACGGCAGGGGCAAGCCTGGTCTGCAGAAAAGCGGAAAACACATCTAATAAGGATATGATGTTATCTGCCCATGAATGTATCAATCGCCTGTATGTGGTCGCGTACCTCGTTTTCAATCGTATACTCCTTTATAACAGAAAGGCTTTTTTTTCCAAAGCAATATCGTGTGTGGTCTGAAGATAATAAAAATGCAAGCCCTTCACGAATTTTCATCATATTGCCCTTTGGCACAATCATCCCGTTTTCCCCTTCTAAAATCAAGTCGGGCGCGGCGCCGCAGCTGTCTGTGGCAATTACCGGGAGCCCGTTTGCCATTGCCTCAACCAAAACCATTCCCCAAACGTCGGAATCAGACGGCATTACGAACACGTCTGCCGCGCGAAAGTAACGAACCAGGCCGCTGTAGGGTAAAAAGTCTATAAACCGCACGTTTTTTGCCCCCATGCGGTCAATAAGCTCCATATGGTAACGGTCGGCCGTTCCCCCCACAATGACGACTTCCGTGTCGGGAAAGTCTTTCGCCGCTTCAATTAATAAATCGTAGCGCTTTAAAGGCAGCAGCCTCCCAACGGACAAAACCATTTTTTTTGCGCAAATGCCCAGCTCTTTTCTTAATTTTATTTTTTCCGGCTCCGTGGGCGGCGCCGCTAACATGTCATTTTTAAAAAGGGACGTAAAATGATATTGTAAAATCTTATTTCGGTCTGCACCATAGTGAGTAAAATAGCCGGCTGCGTTTTTCCCGGTTCCCAAATACAGGGCGGCGCCCGAAATAAAATAGGTTTTTATCTTTTTTAAAAGCGGATGCTCCTTTGCAGGAAAACCGCCGTCTATGCTTAAAATATACCGCATGTTATGCCGTTTCATATACCTGATTGCAAGCATTTCGGTTGGTGTGCTGTATCCGCCGATGATTCGCACGTCGAAAGAATTGTCTTTCAAATAGTGCAGGACGTTTCGGGAAAAAGAAGCCGCCGCGCTGATTTTTACACCGCCTAAATAGAGTTCGCGAAAGTTTTCAGCGTTTCTGCTGCGCCAGCGCGCGTCCCTGTCGCCGGCGGTTTGGCGTTCATATAAAACAGTCAGGTTCACCTCTTTCCCCAGCTCGTTAAAAAAATCTACACGGTAAGGCGCCGGGAGGTTCGTAAGGTATAACACGTTCATCAAATTTCACCCATTCAATTTCCCATATATGTTTCTAGCAAATCTGCGCTTATGCCTGGGTTTAAACGCTCTTTAAAAAATAAATAGCCCTTTCGTCCCATTTCTTCCCGCATTTGAGGATTTTCGCACAGTTTTCTGGCAAACTGTTTAAATTGCGCAAGGCAACCGTTCTTACACCAAAAACCGCAGCCAGCCTCCGAAAGTAAGTCTTTTATATCGCTGACGTTATCGGTGCAGGCCAAAACTGCCAGAGAAAAATTCATATAGGAAAGAATTCGGGAGGGGAAGTTGGGAACCGTAAACCGGCTGTCTAAAAAAATCAGACCGACATCACATGCAGACAGCAATTCCTCATAATCACACCGCTTCAATTCGTTTAAAACCATAAAATTGTCCGCGTTGCTCAGCGCATGGCGCACATACTCGGTGTGCGTTCCCCGTCCAACGGCGAGAAAAAAGGCCTTTTCCATTTCGCAAATTTTTTTCGCGCACGCAATTAAGGCGTCTGGCGACTGAGGAAGCCCAATGTTTCCGCCAAATACAAAAATGGTTTTGTCCGCTGGCAGATGGAATTTTTCCCTGACAGACGCTTTCAAAATTGCCGGCATTTCAGAAACCGCCTTGGTATTGGGGAAAAAAACTACCTTGCCGGATACCGCCGGGTTGTGTTTTTTCATATATTCCATATTGGCTTTCGACATGCAGCCAATTTTGTCCGACACGCGGTAAAGCGCATTTTCCTGTCTTCTAAAATATTGAAATATGAAGCTGTTCTTTTTATAAATTCCCAGGTCTACGCCGTTTTGCGGAAAAATGTCCTTTAGCATTAAAAAGGACGATGCACCAAATCTTTTTTTCGCATATTGAACCGTTTTATAAACGGCAAGGGGCGGCGTTTCATACAAAATCAGGTCATACGTCCTGTTTTTCAAAAACCGCATTATGCCTCTTTTTAAGTGATGACTGAGCAAAAGGGTTGCCAGTCCTTTTTTTAAAAAGCCCACATTATATAGGTTTCCGGTGCGGACGCGAAGAACTTCCAAACCGCGCTCGGTTCCCAACTGCGCCTGTTTCTGCGTTTTTTTTCCATCCGCAACCACCACCGTCAGACTGTGTCCCCTGCGGGACAGCTCGCAGGCAAGGTCAGTATATATGGTGGCGCCGTTTTCAGGACGCGGGAAAACGGATGTAAGATAAAGTATATTCATGCAGACTTCATTTCCTTCAATTATTCCACATATGATATATATGGGTTTTTCTGTCTGTTTTAAAATTATTTTTTTTATAAAAGGCCAAAGCCGCGCTGTTGCGCTCCTGTGTGCCAACTAAAATTTTTGTCACGTTTTTTTCAGCACGAAACACGCCCAGCCGGCGCATCATTAAGGTTCCGATTCCCGTGTTCTGAAACGTTTTGCAGACGGATAACAGCTCAATGACTATGCTTTTTTTGTCGATGAAAGAAAGCAGCATAACACCGGCGCAGCGGCCTTGATATCTGCAAATACAAAAATACTTGTCCGGCCTGTTCTGAGCATTTTTCAGCCAGTTATAAAACACGCCGTCGGCCTTTTCCGTTGTAATGTGCTTGTCCTGATAAAAACGGGAATGGACGAACGAACCCTGCACAGCGTCAAACACATCGGGACTGAGGGGCATATTATTGTCCAAAACAACGGAATATCCCTCTTTTATTTCTAACGGCAGTGCAGAAACAGCCCCCTCAATGCCCGCAGGGTCTGAACTGCACAGCCGAATATTGACATCTGTTTTTATCGTATTGGGTAAGCTTAAAATTGTTTTTTCGTTGCCAATCAATGCATCCGGGTTGTGGATGGTGACAAACCGGTATTGCCTTGATAACCGAACCAGTTCTTTTGCGTCGTTATCCGACAGCGTCCCCGAAATATCAATGTTTGCACAGGGAAAGCCGAAATATTCTGTGTCCCACGCAAGACCGTGAACTGCAAATGACATTTTTTCACCCCTTCACAACAGTTTCCACCGTTGGACAGGGAGATGGAACGGCTGTATTGTAAATGTTTTTTGATTGAAACAAAGCTGTAACAGTTTTCAAAATAATTTTCATATCCATTATAAAGGAAACATTCTGGATATAAAAAATATCAAACCCAATCCGTTCCTTCCAGCTAATGGAGTTTCTGAAATAGGCCTGGGAATAACCCGTAATGCCGGGCCGCACCAAAAGCTTGTCGCGCTCATTGCCCACATAGAATTTTTCCTGAGAGGGCAAATCCGGCCTGGGCCCTACAAGGCTCATTTCACCTTTCAGCACGTTCAAAACCTGGGGCAGCTCGTCTAACGAAAACCGCCGAATCCATTTGCCGCAGGAAGTTAAGCGATAGTCGTCTTCTGAATTGTATGTAGAGCCGTCGGGATTGCGCAGATCGGGCATATTTTTTTTCATGGTTCTCAGTTTATACATTTTAAAAACTCTGCCGTTTTTGCCCAGCCGTTCTGCAAAATAGAAAGGCGTTCCGCCGTCGTCAAAAAAAATAACGACAGACAGAATTAGAGAAATGACCAAAACAAAGGGCAAAGCAATAAGAGAAATAATTATATCAAGCACGCGTTTAAACAAGAAACGGTACATTTTAAGTTACCTCCGGAGCCGGGAGATGCATGCAAACAAACTGCATACAACACCACATATTATCATTTGTCTTTATCATACCATAAGTTCAAAAAAAAATCAACAAATTTTCAAATTATACTTGATAATTTCATAGTCATAATATATACTATTAATAAAAACAGTGCTCTGCATGGCTGTAACAGAAAAATAATAAAAAAATATGGAATAAGAATTGACAATTGCAGCAATTCGCGATATAATAACATAAAACAGTGTCATTTGTTTATGCACTTAAGGAGGCCCGGCGTGAAAAAATCTACGAAAAAAAGACTCCTTATTGCAGGTATTGTTTTTGCTGTTTTGGTCATTGGCGGTGTTGTTGCGTTTAATGTGGCCGTAAACAAAATGTTTTCAAAAGTGACACAGACCATCAGCGACAGCGACCTGCTGAAAGACAATGGCAGCGTGGAGCTTCCGGTGGTTACCGAGGGGAATGATGCAGGCCCGGCAGAAAATCTTAAAATAAAGCTTGACGCCGAAACAATGAAACGATTAGAGTCGAAAATTTCTGTGAGCGACAAGTTTGCAGTGCTGTCCCTTCTGGCAAAGGCGCTGCCCTCTGAGGAATATTCCCGGCTTTTGTCTTTTGCAAAGGACGGAATCAGTCAGGAAGAGCTTACGCAGGCAATGCAAATTCTGCAGGAGAACCTAACGGATGAAAACAAAGAACAAATTAAACAATATTATTCAAAATACCTGCACTTGTTGGAGGAATAATTTTAGGAGGTAACCATGCCTCGCAAAATCGATTGGGGTATATCAGTATTTTGCTCATGGTTAAAATAAAAATATAATATTACAAAAATACGAAGGAGTGTTAAAAATGAAAAAGTTTCTTTGTGCCATTTTGACATCTGCCTTATTGCTTACGTCAGTAACTCCGGCGTTTGCGGCAGGTTCAATTGATGTGCCCGAAAGCAAAATTTCAGAGATTGTAACTGAGTTTTGTAAGTATATGCCAGAAGATCCAGGCCAGCGCATTCGAATTTGGATGGTATTTAAAGCATATATGGTTGACGGAACAAACGGCATTGACACAATTATTGCCGCTTTGAAAGGCGAACAAGATTTACCGGCAAACGATGACATGCAAATTATCTTTAATAAGTTTGTTGACCAGGTAAAAGATAAGTACAGCGATCAGTTTATCTTTTTACTGGAGCTTTATAAAAACACCAGTTTAAGTGCCAGAAAAGAATCTCTCGACAATTTTGGCAAAGATCCTGTAAACGGGGTGTTCGAGAAAACGCCTCTTGAGTTAAATGCTGAAGAAAAAGCTGCGGCAGATGCACTGTTTGACGCATATATCACTGACGATGCAGAAACAGGCTTAGATTTTCATGAAATTGACAGTGCAAATTTCTTGAACCTGATTACACCGTTTAACGGCCGTTTTAAAATGACAAATGACAGAAACGACGATTTTGTGCTTTCTACATATAGCAAGACCTTTGCTAAGGATCTTGGAAGTACATTGGAGTATTCTTCAATTAACGGTGTAGATGTAGAATCAAGAGGCACCGACCTTCAGAAAGGTTTCGATATTCTTACCGGTGTTGTAGAAATGTTTAACTCATTTTCTGACGAACAGAAAGACAATTTAAAGATTGTTCTTGCAAATGAAGATATTAATCTCTACAAAGAAGGTCAGTCAGCGGCAGAAAGACCGGCTGATGAAGAAGATCCGGATGATACGGATGATACGGATCCTACACGCCCCGGCGGTGGTTCAACAAGACCGAACAGACCGGGCACTTCTACGGATGATGAGTTTGTTTTGACAACGCCGACGTACAACACATCAAAACCGCTGTTTAACGATATGACATCAGGCAGCTGGGAAGTACCGTATGTCATGAACCTGACAGAGAGAAAAATCTTTATTGGTTATGAAGACGGTTCGTTTAGACCGAACATCAGCATTTCCCGTCAGGAAATTGCGGTTGCTCTGGTTCGTGCAATGGGTCTGACACCTGACGCTGCAGTGGCAGATGCAAACTCCGGATTCTCAGATGATGCTACGATCGCAGATTGGGCAAGAGGTTATGTAAATATTGCAGTTGAAAAGAAGCTCTTCACCGGTTATGATGACGGGGAATTTAAACCCACCCGCACAATTTCCAGACAGGAACTGATTACTGTTATTATGAGACTCACCGAAGACTCAGATGCTTCAACATCTATGACCTATACAGATGCAGCAGACATTCAAGGCTATGCAAGAGAATATGTAGGCAAAGCAACCAACCTTGGAATTGTCGGTGGTTATCCGGATGGCTCCTTTAAGCCTTTTAATGATGTAACAAGGGCAGAAGCCGCTAAGATGCTCTACAATGGTTTAGAATATTACACCTTTATGAGCAAATAATAGCTGAATTTTAAATGAATGAGACCGCAACGGATTGAAAACGCAATGACGTTTCATATTTAGTTGCGGTCTTTTTGCCAGATGAAACAAATATATGAAATAGGATTAGCAGAAAGGATAAATTATGAAAAGAATTATTTCTATTATACTTGCTGTTGTGCTGGTTATCATGCCGGCTGGCGTTATTTCGGGAGAAGATTCCGGAATTTTAGATTCGGTTTTAAATAAACTTGCAGAATATACAACGGAACAGCGTGACGGTTACATTAGTTATTTTCGGCCATTTATTACAACCGATACCGGTGTAAGCGCGGCCTTGCTTAACTTAGATTCCGGTGCTATGGACGGTATAATTCAAGAAATTGTCGGTGATTCCGTGGACAAGCCGACGTTAAGGAGGGTGTTTCAGTCCTTTACCTGTATTAAAGATGAAACAGGGATTCGGCTCACTTACGCCGATATTCTTCAAAAGAAAATTGAGCTGGAAAATGCTTCGAATGCAACGCTTAAGGGCATGGAAAAATTGATGAATGTTTTGTATAAGCGTTATCCGGCGGCAGAAAAAATCTTTACCGAGGACAGAATTACTGCCGGTGTTGTTGCAAATCTGTTTACCATAATACCGGAAATTAACGAAAGCAAACCGATGCTAAAATTTAAAGACGGCGAATTTGATGTAAATTTCGTCAGCCAAACATTTGCTGATGATTTCGATGCGGTTTGGGACGGCTATATCAGCAAGACAGGCAAAACCGTGACCTACCAGCAGATGGTTGACACGTTAGTTACCTTTTTAAACAGTAAAGTTCCGCAAAGCGACAAGTCCTCGGTGGCAACGGCCCTTGACGACCTTGGCGTTTGCAAGAAAGAATCCTCCTCCCAATCCGGCGGCGGAAATGGCGGCACGGGCGGCGGTGGAAATGGCGGAACTTCAGATAACAACAAGCCGGATGACACAAAGCCGACAGAAGAAGAAACCGGCAACTACACCGTTTTAGAATCTTATGACGGTATTACGGACGAGCTATTGGGTGGCGGATTTATTATTAAAACCAAAGCAGACACCGCCAATGTGATTGAAATTTCCACACAGGCACAAAGCCCCATGATTTATGAATTCAGCGGCGGAAAGCTTGTTCCGGTGAAATATTCCGTTCCGTCGGAAAAAGGAATATTAGCACAGGTGAAGGCAGACGGCGTTTATGTTGTAAAATCGCTATCCTATCCCTTTGCAGATGCAAACGGCTGGGGAAAAAGCTTTATTGCGGCGCTTTATAACCGCGGCATTATCAACGGCAAGAGCGAAACCGCCTTCGAGCCGGATGCCAGCATCACCAGGGAAGAATTTGTAAAGCTGGTGGTTGAGCTGTTTGATTTAAACGACACAGCATTAAAGGTTGATTTTAAAGACGTAGCTGAGGGAGCGTGGTACTATTCCTATGTTGCCAGCGCGTATGAAAACAACATTGTAAGCGGTATTGGTGAAAACATGTTTGGAACCGGCCAGAAGATTAAGCGTCAGGATATGGCAAAAATTATTAATACTGTGCTGGAAGCAAACGGAATCCGTGCAGACAAGGCAAGCAGTTCTGTGTTTAAAGATTACGGGACCATCAGCGACTATGCGAAAGACCACGTTCTTGCAATTTATGGACTGGGCATCATCTCGGGCGATGACAACGGAAACTTTAATCCAAACCAGTTCGCAACAAGACAGGAAGCGGCCAAGATGGTTTATGGCATGCTGACGGCATTTGTCAATTCATTAAAGGAGTAATTTGCATTGGATAAAATATTTAAGCAGCTAAAAGAGGAGTTTTCCCTGTCAGACAAGGTGATTTCTAACATAGTCACTTTAATTGACGAGGGCAACACCATTCCTTTTATTGCGCGTTACCGGAAAGAATTGACAAATTCTGCCGACGATGCACTGCTTAGAAAATTTTATGAGCGTCTGAAACAGCTTCGCGCCCTGGAAGAAAAGCGTGACGACATATTGAGGCTTATCGGTGAGCAGGGCGCGCTCACCGATGAATTAAAAGAAAAGATTGAAAAGGCTTCGACCCAGACAGAGCTGGACGATTTATACAGGCCATACCGTCCGAAACGCAAAACCAGGGCCTCTATGGCAAAAGAAAAAGGTTTGGAGCCGTTGGCAGATCTGATTTTGGCACAAACTGTCACGGAAGCGGAAGTGGAAAAGGCCGCGTCAGCGCTGGTGGGCAAGACCGTGGAGTCGGCAGAGGAGGCCTTTGCCGGCGCGCTTGATATCATCGCAGAAACCGTTTCCGACAACGCTCAGGTGAGGGCCTTTGTCCGCAGAAAAATTTGGAACGACGGATTTATGACGGTGAAAAAAGCAAAAGATGAAGACAGTACCTACGCCATGTATTACGACTTTCAAGAGCCGGTGCGGAAAATTGCCAATCACAGAGTTTTGGCAATCAACCGCGGTGAAAATGAAGGCTTTTTAAAGGTATCGTTAGACGTTGAAGACGCAGATATCGTGCAGGGTATTTCCAGGCTGTATGTGAAAAAGGACGGCACCGGCCGCCTTACCGAAATGGTGGTTTCCGCCGTGGAGGACGCATTAAAACGGCTGATTGCCCCATCTGTGAAAAACGAAATCCGCGTGGAGCTAACAGACCGGGCGCAGGAATCTGCCATTGATGTGTTTTCCGATAATTTGGGCCGCCTGCTCATGCAGCCGCCGGTGAAGGGGAAAATCGTCATGGGGGTAGACCCGGGCTACCGGACGGGCTGCAAAATTGCGGTGGTGGACGAAACGGGGAAAGTGCTCGACACAACCGTGGCCTTTTTTACACTGGAGCACCACGACAAGGAAAAAGCAAAAAAAATGCTGCTTAACAGGCTTGAAAAGTGGAACGTGGATGTAATTTCCATTGGGAACGGCACCGCGTCAAAAGAGTCTGAGTTATTTATTTCTGAGTTAATAAAAGAAACAAAGCACGAAGTGAAATATGCAGTGGTAAATGAAGCCGGCGCGTCTGTTTATTCCGCATCAGAACTGGGTACGGAGGAATTTCCGGATTTCGACGTTGCGCAGCGCAGTGCGGTTTCCATTGCTCGCAGGCTGCAGGACCCGCTTTCCGAACTTGTGAAAATTGAACCGAAATCCATCGGCGTGGGGCAGTATCAGCACGATATGAACCAGAAACGGCTCAGCGAGGCCCTTGCGGGAACGGTGGAATCCTGCGTGAACGCCGTGGGCGTGGATTTGAACACGGCGTCGGTGCCGCTGCTTTCGTATATTTCCGGAATTAATAAATCCATTGCGAAAAACATTGTGGCCTATCGGGAAACCGAGGGCAAATTTACCGAGCGCAAACAGCTGATGAAGGTAAAAAAGCTGGGAGCAAAAGCGTTTGAGCAGTGCGCTGGATTTCTGCGCATTACAGACGGGAAAAATCCGCTGGACGCAACACCTGTTCATCCGGAATCGTATCAAACCGCCAAACTGATTTTAGAAAAAACCGGCGCATCTGTGGTGTCCCTTGACCGGGGTAAGTTTGACGCAGAAATAAAAAAACTGGATTTAAAACGGATTTCAGAAGAAACCAATACTGGTGAAATTACCATAATGGACATTATCGAAGCAATTAAGAAGCCTATGCGCGATGTGCGGGACGATTTGCCAAAACCCATTTTGAAATCGGAACTGATGTCCATTGAAAACTTAAAGCCCGGAATGATTCTTACCGGAACCGTTCGGAACGTGATTGATTTCGGCGCGTTTGTTGACATTGGCGTCCACCAGGATGGACTGGTGCACATTTCGCAAATTTGCGCACGCTACATTCAACATCCCAAGGAAGTTTTGAGTGTAGGTGATGTGGTTTCTGTTAAGGTGCTAGCCGTAGACCTTGTGAAAAACAGAATTTCACTGTCAATGAAAGATGCTTAGTTAATTTGATTAGTTTTATGCTTTTATGCAAACTAACCAAATAAATTGCCAAAATTTTGTTCAATAATGGCCTAACAATCGGGCTGGAATTATGGTATAATTAATTTGTTACTAATTTTATGTGAAATAAAGTGAAAGTTAAATTTGGAGGTAGTTAAAAAATGGCAGGACTTAATCTCAAAGGCATTTACAAAAGATATCCAGGTGGTGTTACCGCTGTTGGTGATTTCAATTTAGATATTGAAGACAAGGAATTTATCGTTCTTGTTGGCCCTTCCGGCTGCGGTAAATCAACAACGCTTCGTATGATTGCCGGTTTGGAAGATATATCTGAAGGCGAACTTTATATTGACGACAAACTGATGAATGAAACGCCCCCGAAAGACAGGGACATTGCAATGGTTTTCCAGAACTACGCCCTGTATCCGCACATGACGGTGTTTGACAACATGGCGTTTGGTTTAAAACTTCGTAAAATGCCGAAAGAGCAGATTAAGCAGAGAGTTACAGAAGCAGCAAGAATTCTGGACATTGAACATTTG
The DNA here is from genome assembly GCF_014384785.1 of Congzhengia minquanensis. Lineage (NCBI taxonomy): Bacteria > Bacillati > Bacillota > Clostridia > Eubacteriales > Oscillospiraceae > Congzhengia > Congzhengia minquanensis. Next base: position 50,228 of record NZ_JACRSU010000005.1, on the reverse strand, counting down.
TTAGACAGAAAGCCGAAGGCTTTGTCAGGCGGTCAGCGCCAGAGGGTTGCATTGGGACGTGCCATCGTCCGTGAACCGAAGGTGTTCTTAATGGATGAGCCGCTCTCAAACCTTGACGCAAAACTCCGCGGACAGATGAGAGCAGAAATCAACAAATTACATAAAAGACTGCAAACAACCTTTATCTACGTTACCCACGACCAGACAGAGGCTATGACAATGGGAAGCCGTATCGTTGTTATGAAAGACGGTATTATCCAGCAGATTGACTCGCCTCAGGTGCTTTACGACAATCCTGTAAATATGTTTGTCGGCGGCTTCATCGGTAGCCCGACTATGGATTTTGTTGATGGCACATTGGAAAAGAAAGAAGACGGCGTTTACTTTACGTTTGGGAAAGCTTCTGTTAAGTTCCCTGACGGCAGAGCTTCAAAAATTATTGACAAGGGATATATCGGCAAGCAGGTTGTTATGGGCGTAAGGTCGGAAAATATCCGCGATGAGGAAGTTTATTTAAGCTCCGCACCCACTAGCGTTGTAGATGCGCATGTTGAAGTAACAGAGCTGATGGGTTCAGAAACCCTGCTTCACCTTACGATTGAAGGCGCATCCTTTATTGCCAAAGTTGATCCGAGATCTACAGCAAAAGCTGGAGACGATATTAAAGTTGCGTTTGACATGAACCGGGTGCACTTATTTGATAAGGAAACAGAACTTGCAATTTTAAACTAAGTTTTTTTATATTTAAAACGCAAAAATAAACAAACAGGAGGGCCTTTTCCTCCTGTTTGTTTCACTATAGGGAGAGAGGAGAAATTACTGTGAAAAAAAGATTTTTTACAATTTTTACGGCTGCGGCAATTCTTGTGCTGAATGCGATGGTTTCTATGCAGATAAGCGCGGAGGGGGATACGGTGAAAACCCTGGATAACGGCTTTTTAAGAATTGAACTTTCTGACGGTGCCTTCGCAAAAGACACGGCGCGTTCCTTTACATTCACCCCGGCCGAAAGTGGAACCTATGCGCTCTTTGCATTAAAAAACAATGGCGCATCAACAGCAACGGTTCAGGTGTCGGATGGCTCCTCAGCAATTGCTAGCTTTACGCACTACTGTGTGCAAAACTACAGTAATCCGGCCTATGTGCGATTCTACGGCAAGCAAACTACAAGTGACACGACGTCGGAATTGGTTACTGGTGAAGATAATCTTGCCCTTGAAGCGGGCAAACTCTATACCATAAGCCTTTCGTTTTCTGAAAATGCAACGGTAAATTACATTGATGTCAGGAAGCTTGAGCTTTCCATTTTATCTGACAAGGTATCTCTTTCCCCGTCGGACTGGATTGATGCAAATGTTGGAACCGTGCACGTTGACCAGCAGATGTCCGGCGGACGGAAAGCCGTTCCGGAAGGATACCCACTGGTGGGCGACTATACCTCTTCCCAGTTGACTAGCCCGGTGAAATCGTTTAGAGGCGTATATTTTACTAGCTCTAAATATTTAAAATATACCTTAGACGTGCAAACAGCAGGCTACTATACGTTCACGCCCAGCCTCAGCATCTATAACAACAGCAACATGGTTTCGCTGTACGCAAATGGTTTAGAAGACTCCGACAAGGTCGGTGAAATTTGCTATCTGAAAGACAGCGACACGGGCGTTGTGTCGAAATCGTTCCCGGCAGTTTATTTAAACGCCGGCGCAAATGATATTTATTTTCTGAATTTATCCGGCGAAGGATATTTCGACGGACTGACTGCCGAACGGAAAGACGCTTTAACAGTAAATGCCGAAGGGACTACGTTCTTGGCGTTGAATGAATATGCAGACGTCACACCACAGGAAAATGTTTCGGTTGGATCTGCTTCAAGCAACACGGCAAACGGTCTGGTGGGAGGCAAAAGCAAAGCGTTAAAATTTCTCGCCGGGACAGATGTGACATATACGTTTGATATTTTGGAAACAGGAACCTATTCTGTCTTGCTGGAAGCAAAATCTGCTCTTGGCGGTATCGAGACGTATTTTGACGGAAGTACTCAGAACGATACACATGCAATGTATATAACCAATGCGGCAAGCAGCCAGATGACGAAACAAATGCCCTGGACGCTCGTTTCGGGAAAAGAGCTTGAAGCAGGCACCCACAGCATAACACTTTCTTTCACGGTTGACACGGAAGTTTGGCAGGCTTGTGTAAAACGCACGGACATTGCCGTAAAACCAACCGGTAAGACAGTGATTGCAGCAAGATATGATTTTATTGATTACGTATCCGGCAACGACTGGTGGTCGCCCGCCGGACAGGTTCTTCAAGGCGGTAGTTTCAACATTGCAGGCAGCACCTATTATAATATTATTGCCTGCAATAATACATCGGGAGCATTAATTACCTATAAAGTAAATGTGAATGAGACAGGCTGGTATGACATGAGCCTATACCTAAACGGTTCGGCCGGCAAAAGCCTGGTTTGGTCTGTTTATGCAGACGGGTCAGATGCGGCGTCAGGAACTGCAACCTTTACGACCGCCGCGGCGGTGACAAAACACCCATTTGACAATGCGGTTTATTTAACGGCAGGAACGCACGCGCTCACGTTTAAAAAGACCTCCGGTGTGCAGGCGGACACCAGACTGTTTGCAATTGAACTTGAAAAAGTTCCCGCTGCTGCGGTGGACGTAGCAGCCAGCGGAAAAACGAAAATTCCCTTTGCGGCGGCAGTGAACAGCTCCGGCACCTCTATTTCCGGCGCAGACGTTGCGTTTGAAAACAATGGTTTTGCAGAGTTTAAACTCAATATTTCGGAAAAGGGCGACTATATGTTTTTCCTGACTTCCACACAGGGTGCCCCGGGAAGCGCGCAGGCGATTGTGGACGGGGTTAACAAAACTGACCCTATGTATGCAGAAACGGGGAACTTGGCTACACACACCGATAGACGCGAGATGAGAATCGTTGAGGATTCTGTAACGTTGGACCAGGGCGAGCATACGTTTCGGCTGGAATATGCAAACGGCGGCGTCTTTTCTAAGCTTGAAATCAGAAGAATTGATAAGATTTTATCGCCAAGCGGCATTACGCGCTTTGGCGCAAGGGAATATAAAACCGGAAATATTAACAACAAGGGCTGGTGGTTTGGCTACCAGGTTTGGGGTGACCAATATAAGGTAGACGGCGAAACCTACGACAATGCCGTGTTCCATTCCGGCGTGGATTTTACCTATGCGCTGAATGTAGAAAAAGCCGGTTTTTATAACGTCCGCCTCTTGCTGAACAATGACAATAGCGGCGACGCAAAAACTGCAACTGGAATAAAATTAAGTGTGGACGGCGGGGCGGCTTCAAATTCCATCAGCTATTCCTGCCCGTTAGCAGCATACACAGCACAAACGTTTGATGAAACAGTCTATTTGCCGGCGGGCTATCATACGGTTCAAGTCATTGCCGCAAATCCTGCGGCCGGCACAACGCGGATTGCAGCCGTTGAATTTGAAAAGGCGGACAGCCGCAACGCTGTAATGATAAACGCTTCTGCCGGCACCTGTACCTTTGATTTCGCTATAGAAGCACCTGCCGAGGGCGTTGTGGTTATGGCAGTTTACAGCGGCGAGGAATTGGTGGGCGTTGTTTCAATTCCGGTCACTGAGGAGGACACAGCTGTTTCAGAAACCGTGCCCTATACCGGCGGTCAGCCGGATTCGGCAAAGCTGTTTATTTGGAACAATCTGACGGACGTTACGCCTCTTGTAAAAAATATTACGGTTTTAAACACAGACGACAACTGGATTGTAAAATAAAGTATCATATAATCGCATTGCGGTGTGCACTCCGCAATGCGGTTTTTCTTTTTCGCTGGAAAAATTAACTTGAAAACGGCGTTGTGCTGTGGTATAATAGAATCCGAAATTTAATGAGAAAAGAGGCAAATTAATGGACACAACATTAGTAATTATGGCAGCGGGCATCGGATCCCGGTTCGGGGGCGGAATCAAACAGCTTGCACCTGTGGGCCCCAGCGGTGAAATTATTATGGATTACTCAATTCATGACGCATTGGAGGCAGGGTTTAATAAAATTGTCTTTATCATCCGCCACGATTTAGAAAAGGATTTTCGTGAGGTTATCGGCAATCGAATTGAAAAAATTTGTGATGTTTCCTATGCATTTCAGGAACTGGAGAATCTTCCTGGAGGTTATAAAACGCCGGCAGAACGGAAAAAGCCATGGGGAACCGGTCACGCAATTCTTTCCTGCAAGGGAATTGTTAAAACCCCCTTTGTCGTTATTAATGCAGACGACTACTATGGAAAAGAGGCCTTTGTCCGGGTGCATGATTACCTGGTTTCTGAAGAAGCAAGAAAAAATTCGTCCAACTACTGCATGGCCGGCTTCATTTTAAAAAATACGCTCAGCGACAATGGCGGTGTTACCCGCGGCATTTGCACGGTTGATGAAAATAACATGTTGGTAGACGTTGTGGAAACTTCCGATATTACCAAAATCCCCGGCGGTGCAGCGGTGCCGGCAGAGGATGGTACGCTTGTACCTATTGATGCTGAAAGCTATGTGTCTATGAATTTTTGGGGGCTTACACCGGAGTTTATTGACTGTCTGGAAGAAGACTTTATTCACTTTTTGTCTAAGGTGAAACCGGGAGACATGAAATCTGAATATCTGCTTCCTACCATCATCGACGATATGATAAAATCTGGAAAGGCCAGCGTTAAACTTTTGGAAACGAACGACAAGTGGTTTGGCGTTACATATAAAGAAGACGCGCCGGTTGTGGTTGAATCCTTTAAAAAACTGGTTGAAGCCGGCGTTTATCCGGAAAAGCTGATGTAGTTGTGTTATAAAGAAAAGGGAGAACCGCAAGGGTTCTCCCTTATGCAATAAAAAACGCATCTGCTTAAAAGCAGATGCGTTAAAAATGCGGCATTTGCCGATGGAGCTGCTGAGCGGACTTGAACCGCCGACCTACGCCTTACCAAGGCGTTGCGCTACCTACTGTGCCACAGCAGCATTTTTTACTGACGAATGTTATTTTACCACAATTTCAGCGAATTGTAAAGACTTTTTTTCATTTTTTTGCATGTAATTTGTGAATATATTGTCATAAATATACTATATGTAGTTTTATACAACTTGCACAAAAAAAAAATCAAAAAATCTTTCATATTACTATTGATTTTTTTGATTTTACCAGTTATAATTAATATTGTATAAATATATCATATTTATTTTAGAAATATTTGTACGAAGCGTATCCATACATATGGCTTTCAAAATTTTATATGAAAATGAAATAAAATTTACAAAAGCGAAAAGAGAGTGATGCGTAAAAATGTTTTCGTCCTTTCGGACGAGTTGCGGCAAAAAAGCCGCACAATTATTTTATTAAAATTAAATTAGTAAAGGAGAGGTAATGAAATGAAGAAAAAACTTGCAGTTTTATTGGCGTTCATGATGATTTTGAGCACCATGTGCAGTTTAAATCTTGTATCTGCGGAGCCAAGTGCAGACGCACCCGCATATGTAATAACGGCAGGACCTACGGAGAACAGTGATGGAAATGAAGCAGATGGTAAACAGTTGTTTTCGAAAGAAGACTGGAATGAAACGACATATGCTGGTTTATTCCCTCTGACGATATCGTTGGAGAATACGAAATCAGGAGCAGCAGGTCAGTTCTACATTAAATACGACAGCACAAAAGTAGAGCTCCAGGCATATGACAAGAAAGCGAAGGAATGGAGAGCAGCAGCAGAAGGAGACAAACCATTCTATACAACATACTGGCAAAGTGAAACAGGTGCATCTGCAGCGACACAGGGTTTTGATTTAAGTCAAAATTATGTGTTTACAGTATGGAACAGTGGAGAGGCAATTGATGCAGATGGATTAAATGCAGAAGATATACCAGCGGAGCTTGGTTGTTTTGTATTCAAACCTGTATCAGGCAAGACAGTAGGGGACTTTGACGAGAATACGTTTACGATAGGCTATGACGTAGACCCGGCAACAGTAAAAGTACAGACAGGTACAACATCTCCATTGTTTATAAAGACAGGAGACGGCGAGTTTGGTGTATCAGACGATACATATACCCGTCCTGCAATGAATATTGTATTTGGCTATCCAAATTCTACACCGGTAGCAAAATACATAGTAACATTCTTAAATGAAGATGGTTCTACATATCAGACATATGAAAAGAAAGTTGGAGAAACGCTTGCGGTTGCGGATTTTCCAGTGGTACCTGAAAAGAAAGGTTACACAGGAGAATGGGACGTAAAGACCAATATTACAGCAGCAGCAACGGTAAGGCCGGTATATACAAAAATTCCTGATGAACCAGACAAGCCAGACCCGAATGCACCCGCATATGTAATAACGGCAGGACCTACGGAGAACAGTGATGGAAATGAAGCAGATGGTAAACAGTTGTTTTCGAAAGAAGACTGGAATGAAACGACATATGCTGGTTTATTCCCTCTGACGATATCGTTGGAGAATACGAAATCAGGAGCAGCAGGTCAGTTCTACATTAAATACGACAGCACAAAAGTAGAGCTCCAGGCATATGACAAGAAAGCGAAGGAATGGAGAGCAGCAGCAGAAGGAGACAAACCATTCTATACAACATACTGGCAAAGTGAAACAGGTGCATCTGCAGCGACACAGGGTTTTGATTTAAGTCAAAATTATGTGTTTACAGTATGGAACAGTGGAGAGGCAATTGATGCAGATGGATTAAATGCAGAAGATATACCAGCGGAGCTTGGTTGTTTTGTATTCAAACCTGTATCAGGCAAGACAGTAGGGGACTTTGACGAGAATACGTTTACGATAGGCTATGACGTAGACCCGGCAACAGTAAAAGTACAGACAGGTACAACATCTCCATTGTTTATAAAGACAGGAGACGGCGAGTTTGGTGTATCAGACGATACATATACCCGTCCTGCAATGAATATTGTATTTGGCTATCCAAATTCTACACCGAAGCCGGTAGAACAGTTTACGGTAACTTTTGTGGCTGACGGTGTGACGGTTAACACAATTACGAAGAATGTAGGGGAAAAAGTAGCAGTATCCGAGTTCCCCGAAGTACCTTCTAAAGCAGGATTCACCGGAGCTTGGGATGTCAAAGAAGACATTACAACAACAACAACAGTTAATGCGGTTTACACACCGATTTCCACAGGTGATGCGAAGCTGAATGCAATCTTTACAGATGGCTTTAAAGTAGCAGACTTTGATGCGGATACGAAAGAATATAAAGACATTAAAGCATCAATTGGTTATGATAATTATGTAATTGCAGGATATGCTGATGCAGGCGTAAAAATCGAATACAGCATTGATAATGGTGCATTTGAATCTGCAAATAAAGAAAATGCGTTCTACTTCGATTTAGAAAGAGGTAAGGTGACGTCAGTTAAAATTAAGCTGACGAATGCAGCAAGTGAAGAAACCATTTATTCATTTGAAATTGTTCTTCCTGCAGCAGAGGTTTCTTACTTTGAAACATCAGGTTTTGAAATTGAAGGCTTTACGCCGGAAACAAAAGAATATACAGTAACACCTGATTCATCAGAAAAGTATATGCGTCTCTGGGGTAAAGGACCGGTTGATGATGACGGTATAAAATTTGAGTATGCAATCGGCGAAGCAACTGATACACCTGAAAGCAAAGACTATGAAGCTTTAGCAGTAAACTGCGATGCAAGAGAAAACGAATACTTTGAAGGCACGCCGAACTTTGATGTAAACTGGAGTGAAAAAGGCTTTGTAAACCTCTGGACAGAGGATGGTCTTTCCGGTAAAGCAATGTTCATTAAGGTAATCAGTGAAGGCGCTCCGGATAGTTATTATGTAATTAAGTTTCAGTAATTAAAAATAAGTTGTTTAAAAAAGGCGGTTCTGTTAATTAGAACCGCCTTTTTGTTGTTTAAAACTGCAGTATTTGCTTAAAATATAATGAACGCTTTTTTCAATTAAAATTTGTAAAAATATACAGACTTTTCCTTGTATTATCAAGTGAATATGGAACAAAATAAGGTTGTGACAAGGAGTTAAATTGTCGCAAATATTTGAAAAAAGGAGTGTTTAATTATGACAAGCAACAACAAAGCAGTTGTACCTGAAGCAAAAGAAGCTCTTGACAGATTTAAGATGGAGGTTGCGCAGGAAGTTGGCGTTAACTTAAAACAGGGCTATAACGGCGATATCACAGCTAGAGAAGCCGGTTCTGTAGGCGGTATGATGGTTAAAAAGATGATCGAAGCTTACGAAAACAGCATGAAATAAGCATAAAAACAGAGTTTTGGGGCGTTTTGTAAAATTTGCGTTTTACAAAACGCCCTTTTTATTTTAATTATTTTTCACAATTTTTGTACCTCGGTTTTGGTGAAACTGCTAAATATTAAATTTTTATTTTTTTAGACTTTTATTATATTTGTACATATGTTATAATAAAAAACAATGGTATATGATTTAAAATTACTAAATGTAAGGAGAGAAAGCCATGAAAAAGATTTTATCAACAGTTTTGGTATTTTCTATTGTATTTTTAAGTATGGTTATACCACAAGTTTCTGCGGCTGACGAATATGATGTAAAGTATTTAAGTGATAATTTCATCCGAATTGAAAACACAGAACCTGCATTTGAGGCAGGTGTTGCAAGAAGCTTTACCGTCGATATTCCTGCCGCAGGAGATTATGCAATTTTTGTTGGGCAGACCGGTCCTGTAAAAACTGCGATTCAAGCAGATTTTGCACAGACTGCAGAAGTTACGGGCGGTGACCCGGTTGCTCTCAGCGTGGGAGATCTGAAAACTGAATCGGACGGTTATAAAAATACATATTCCAGAATAGGCGCAGTCGCAGGGAAGTCTGAATCAGCAGCTTTATATGCCGGCGCGTGTACTGTGACCGTAACGTCAAGCGTTGCTGCAACAATTCCTTACATTGATATTAAATGCACCGATGTCACGCTGAATGGCGGCAAACGCGCCATATATCCCGGGGACTATACAACATATTCCTACGTGGGATATTATGGACATATTAATGGTGAAATGTGTGCAGGTGATAATCATGATTTGATTGCCGGCTATGATTATTGGGGTGATTTGTCAGATGCTACCCTCTCCGCCCCCTATGCAATAACAAGAAAAATTCATTTTAATGGCGGCACCAACGGCGTTTATACATTAAACGTAACGAAAGCAGGGAATTACAACCTGTCTATTTTGGCCAACTATTATGCGTATAATGTTTCAACCGAAGCTACAGAGGATAAAAGCGGTTCTATGGCGTTATTTTTCGATGATACAGAAATTTATACACATGAAGATACCATTCCGTGTAAAGCGAATGGCGGTACGAACGATCATTTACCTGATCATTGGCATAATCCAGGGACAATCTTTATTCCTGAGGGAACCCACACATTAAAAATTACATCAAACGGTTTTGGCACCTATGTAAAACATATTTTGTTTGAAGAAGTTGTTGAGAGTAACGACAAAATTGTAAACGTTGACAATAACTTGACCAGAATTGAGATAGACGCCGCTACAAAAACCATTGAGGACGGAGCTTTAAAGGTGGTTGAATTTTCGGTGCCCGTTTCTGGAAATTATATTTTTTATGTGTATAAAACAAAGGATTATGCAGGGACGATTTCAACAGCAATCATTAATAAATCCAGCATGGAGAATGTTTTTGCATATAACGATAAACTGTTAGCAGGGAAGCAATATGTTAAAGTTGGTAAATCTACCACACTGCCAGTTCTGTTGGAGCAGGACGTAAAATATGAACTGACTGTAGCTTCTAACGGCGCAGCAATTGACATTGATTATATCGACGTGATGTGTGTAGATCTGCCTGTGAACGGAAAAACCTCAATTCCATCTCATTACGCCGTTAATGTCTCTGACATGGACGACGGCCATTTAAATAACACCGACCAGGCGAAGAATATGCCAACTCCCGGATACGCCTTAATTGGCGACTTTAACAGCGAGCTGTTAAGCAGCCGCCGCGAAACTTTTCCTATTAGTTTGCACTTAGACAACGGAAAATGGATTGAATATAGTTTAGATGTGAAAACACCGGGGCTGTATAGTGTTAAGATTGTTGCGAATACTTATCCTTCAGGCGGGCCGGTAAAAGACAGTGAAGAAATAAAAGAAATTAATGAACAGTTAAAATATTCTGTAAATGGAACCCTGATTGGCACAGTGCCCTATAGCAACAACACGGCAGACGACCTTATCTTTACTATGCCGTCGGTATATCTTGGCGCAGGAAACCAAACAATTCGGTTTGACCACCCTGCGACACCGAAAATTGCCGGATTTTATTTTAAAGAAATTTTAATTGACCCCTCGACAGAGTCTAATATAATTGATGCAACAACATTGCCTGCAGAATTTAATGGAACCTCCATTTCTTCTATTACCGGCTCTACCTCTGGAAGAATGATTAACCTGAATGCGGGAGAAAGTGTTACGTTCAAATTTAAATCCGGGGCGTTTGATTCGGCGGATTTAAAGATGATAGAAAGCGCTGTACCCCAGAATGCGTCTGTGACATATGTAGTGGACGAGGAGGCTCCGCAAACTGTTACCATAAACCAGCTTGGAAAAATTTTTGAAGCAAAAGATATTGCAGAGGGGCCGCATACTATCACCATTACGTCAAATACGGCGGGAGTAGGAATTGCTAGGCTTTTGCTTTGTGAACATTCAGATGATGTTGCGCAGGGTACGACAATTGATGTGCCTGCAAGATCAATTCGAACAGCAATTGGATTAGATTACGGCGTTATTTTGGGAGGAACCGCAGTGGTGGATCCTGATAACGGTGTATATACCATAACCGGTCCCGGAGAATATCAATTTAAGCTGAACATTGCAGACGGCGGGTATTATACCATGTATGCAAATGCAATGATGTATCAGAATTCCTTTACAATTTCGATAGATGGTAATGATGTTACCACAAAAATGTATCAGGATACTTCCAATCCGAATAACATAAGAGACTCGTTGCCGGTAAAATTGAAACGGCTTTCGAATCCTATTTATTTAAATGCAGGAGAGCATGAGTTTATTATCCATGTATTAGACGGCAATTTTGCCGAGATTCACAATATGGAACTGCAGCGCACGGATGGCCCTATTTCAACAGATATAACAAATGAAACGATTATTCCCGCATGGAACCATTCAAGCTGGAGAAATTTATCCAACGGATGGTATTTCCCTCATCAGGACGGGCAGGGCGGTAAGCTTACCGTTGGTATTTACTCCGATTTGCGAAACATTGTTGTGGAAGGAAGTGCGGAATATACCTTTGACGTAACAGTGGAGGAAAGCGGATATTATAACTATGGTCTTTATTATACCAATCCTGAAAACCAGACGGTATTTCATTATGTCATTGATGATGTTACGTATGAATTGTCGGGAACATCAGGCAGTACAACTAAATTGTCTTCGACAGAGGCAATCTATCTGGAAAAAGGAAAACACACGGTTACGATTTCTAAAAAATCCAGCGCCGGCGGTACTGTAAGGGTGTTTGCGCTGACATTTGCCAAAAGTACAGGCAACGTAATTACGCTTGATACGGCGGCCTCAAAAGCAACATTTGAGGTTGATTTCGGAAAAACCGTTACAGGTACAGTGATCACAGCGCTTTATCAAGACAACCAGCTTGTGGGTGTTGTGACCACCAGCATTAATGAAAAGCAAAACGTTGTAGTTGGTGTTCCTTATAACTCTTCACCCGATACTGCAAAAGTCATGGTTTGGGGAAACCTAATCAACATAAAACCAATAGAAGGTGCGGCGACATATACGTCTGCTTCGCCTGAATGGAAAACAAAATAAACAGTTAATGAGAACCGTCCCGCAAATGCGGGACGGTTTCTTCAAAAAATATGAAAAAAATACTTTACAAATTAAAATAAATATGATATAATAAATTCTCGTTGAGTGGTTTAATTTTATCTATATGCACCATTAGCTCAGTTGGTAGAGCACCTGACTCTTAATCAGGGTGTCCGGGGTTCGAGCCCCCGATGGTGTACCACCAGAAAACCCCGCAGCCGTAAGGCTTGCGGGGTTTTGTTATTTTTGTCGTTCGGTTAAAAAATGGTGTTTGACTGAATTTTGACTGAATAAATATGTTTGACTGATTTTTTTGACTGAATATTTGACTGATTATTGGAAAGCGGATGTAAGTTTTTCTGTTATGTCGGCATCACTACGTTCGAGGTGTGTGTAGATGTCGAGCGTTACGGTGATGCTTTTATGGCCCAACAGGTATTGGGCGGTTTTGACATCGATTCCGGCGTAGTATAGTGTTGTGGCGTAAGTATGTCTTAACGTATGTGCGGTGAAAGTTGGTTTCATTCCGTCATTCATATAGTATGATGTTTTTTTCTGAATGGATGAAAACATACGCCGGAGCATGGATTTTGTGGCGATTTGGCCGTTTTGTGTGGTGAACAGGTAGTCGTCACAGGAGGTGACATATGTTTTCAAGAAGTCGCTTAGGCTTTTTGGCATTGGGACATCTCGGACACCGGCGTCTGTTTTTGTGTAATGATTGATTTCTGATACATTTTCTTTAAAGATTAAATTATCTTTTACGTGAATGATTCCTTTTTTAAAATCAATATTTCTTTTACGCAGTGCGAGGATTTCTCCACGGCGGAGGCCTGCCTGCCATCCAATCATAACAAAGGCGCGCTCTTTGGGCGTGTAGTCTGCATTTTTTATGGCGTTTTTTTCTTCTTCTGTTAGGGCCCGTTTTTCCTTTTTGTGAAATTTCGGTGCTTTGATACTTTTTGACGGGTCTTTAAAAATTAAATCGTTTTCTGTGGCAGCAGCAAAGATTTGGTGTAGGCACAGAACAAACAATTCGGTTGAGCGTGTTAAACCTTTGTTTGTTAGTTGGTTAACGGCTTGCTGTAATTGGATGGGCGTTATTTTTGATATTTTTAAATTTGCGATTTGCATTTTCAGCAGATAACGCCGGATGCAGCCTTCGTAAGCGGCGTAGGTGTTATAGCTTGCGTCGTTTTTATAGGTTGAAAGCCACTGATGAGCCCATTGTCCCAGGGTGATGTTTTTATCGTCAACAAGAATTCCTTTATTTAGCTGTGATTTAAACTCTGAAATTTTATTTTCCAACTCGGGAATTGTTTTTGCATAGATATTTTTATATTTGGGTTTGCCGTTATCCTGGAATCCAATTTTAATTTGTTTGACATATCTGCCGTCTGCACGTTTTTTATATTTTGATTTCGGCATAAAAATTCCTCTACAATTATACTTTTGTTAAAGAATTATGATTGAATGTTAATCCGCAGCAGTTTAAATAATAATTTAAGGCTGTTTTTATAAACAATTCGGGAAGTTCGAAGTAGTCGGCTAAGTCGTAGGTTTCGTAGATGCCGCTCACAACTGCCTCGTTCAGTTTCGAAAAGGGAAGTAGTGTTTTTATTGCCCACCGGTTCGCTCTTTCTTCCATTCTCCCCCGGTTATCAATTGTGCTGATTGTGTAGAAAGAACCTGTCATGCAGTGGCCCAGTTCGTGGGCAAGCACGGCTTTTTCTTCACGGCAAGTTTCAATTTTATCTATATCAATTGCAATAGAATCAGGAATGGATATAGACACAGCTTGCCGCATTGGAAAATAATCTACATTGATTGCGTTCTCGTCCGCAATCTCATATAACTCATATAAATTCATATTAATCCCCCCGAATTATACAAATAGTTTAAGAGTTTTTCTTTTTTAATTTTTTATATCTGATGTAGTCTAATACATCTTGTTTTTCTTCTTCTGTCATTTCTTTTACTTCCCCGTAAAGGGCAAAGTCAACGCCGGACAACTGTTCATCGATTGGCTGTGGATTATCTGTATTCCCCATAAGGTAGTCTTCGGAAACATTCAGATAGTCAGCAATTTTTTTTATTTTGTCTATTTTGGGAGATGATTTCCCACTTTTCCAATCACTAAAGACGGTAGGAGATATGCCGGTATCTTTAGCAACTCGATACGCAGTAAGTCCTTTTTCTTGTACGATTTTCACAAAATTATCATACATAATTTAGTCACCTCTCACAATATTAAGGAAATCCTAAATAATGTATTGACACTATTTAGGAAATCCTATATAATGTACCTGTACCCACCAAAGAGCAAACGAAAACGCACCGCTTTTGATAGCGGGTAAGTGTTATTTTATTGATTCGCACCTTTACTATAGCACAGCGTAAAAATTTTGTCAATGATGGTTACAGGAAAAATAGGATAACGCGCTGAAATTTGTAAAAACAAAAGTGTTAATCCCGACACGGCGCATGGTGACACTCCCCCTTTAAATCATCATGCAAACTCTACCTAAGCGCGTTATCTTGTTTTTACCTTAAAATGGTTTATTGATAAATTAATCATAAAAGACGAAAGGAGAAAAGCCATGACGGGAAAAGCGATTAAAATAAAGCTGCTGGAACTTGGCAGAACGCAGCTTGATTTGCTGGAAGAACTGAAAAAATATGGCTATCATTTGAAACCGCAGTTATTGTCGAGTTATATTACCGGGTATAAGCGCACGCCACAGAGCGCGGTTGTGCTTGACCTTGTGGGGAACATTTTAAAAGAGTGGGAAGGAGCGAATAAAAATGCCGAAGTACATTAGTTTGAAAAAATTTATGCAGATGTATGGAATTGGTCAGACAAAGGCTTATGAGTTGATGCACAGGAAGGGATTTCCGGCCAGGAAGATTGAGGGTCGATGGAAGATTGAACTTGCGAAGCTTGAGGAATGGGAAGCGACGTTTGATGAGTGAAACGGGAGGTGAGTGGTTTGGACTACCCGGAGATTAGGCTGAATTTGGGAAAAGCTGTGCTTTATAAAGAGAAAAAATATATTCTTTTAGGGAAGCGCGTGTTAAAGCAGGAAAATCCGTTTCTGCCGGCGCGGTTTGAGTTGGTGTTATTTAACAAGGAGCGGCAGTCGGCGCTGTTTGCGCCCATGGAGGAAGTGGAGCCTGCGGTTAAGATGTTTGGCTGGCGCAGTATGGCAGAGGACGCGGAGGCCGCTGTGCAGGAAGAAATTAAGAAAGGTTGATTACTGTGAAAAAGTATTTGAGAGATTTATATTGTCGCGTTGGCGGGAAACGGTTTGAAAAAGGTGTGAAGAACATGGTGAAACTGGTGGTGTTTGCATTTTTGTTTGCTTTGTTTGCAAACTTAATTTCGTCGTGTCAAAAAACAGAGCCGGAAATTTATGAAGTGCGGAAAAGCGGCGTTACATATCGCACGTCAGAAGCAAACAAGCGTTTGAAAGAACCGAAAATGCGAGAAGAATCAGTTTTTTTCATTGTTGAAGGAGAGCAATAGATGGAAATGACGGAGTTCGAAATTGTAAAAGATTATAGTGAAAGCGCTGACAAGGCCGCACAGATTGGAATTTTAGCAGACCTGAATCTGTGCAGCCCGGCAGATATTGTTGGGGTTTTGCAAAAAAATGGTGTTCCGCTGCCGGAGGACGTAACGAGTAAGCGATATAAAGAATTTCGCAGGCCAGCTGCCGGCAGGGTCGAGTGGAACGAGGAAAACATTGAACGGCTGCGCGGGTATGTTTTGGACAGGCTGACGCTTGACGAAATTGCGGAGCGGTTTGGGACAGGGACGACTGCCATATCGAAACAGATTGCAAAGTATGATTTGCGGGGTAAAAAAAGCAAGAAGGCGAAAGAATCAATTGATGATATATATATCAAACAGTTGGAGCAGCAATTAAAAGACGCAAAAGGAGAAAAACAGCGTATTTTGGCGGAGCACAATAAGGCGGTTGCGGACTATACAGAGATGATTGTGGGCTTTGAGGGAGAGTTGGAACAGGCAAAAGAGCGGTGTGAATGTTTGTGTGAGGAAATGCGTGGCATTTTGGAGGGCGGCGTTTTTTCTGAGATTCAGATGCAGGCGCGGAACATAAAAGGACTTGCGGTGCTCGGACTTTGCGCTGTGGGAAAGGACTGTGCGTTAGAAGGTGTTCGGGCGGCGTTTTTAAATATTACAGAATCGGCAGACGTGATTGTGGAAGAAGCGGACAAGACAGCAAGAGGTAGGAAATATGTGTAAAAATACAGTAAAGATGGATTGTTTTGGGTGCGGCCTGTTGGTTTGCCGGCGGCGGATAAAGATGAATTGCCGTTTTAGTTTTGGCTGTCGCCCTCCTCATCGTTTTCACACAATTCCCCAGCGGCAAGGATAGTAGCGAGGGAATCTCCCAGCTGAGTAAAGACTGCGGCGAGGATGGCCGTATCTTCTGGACTGAATGTTTTGGAGATGGCACAGGCAAGAGAAGATATTAAAGTTACTAATTCACATGGATTCAAAAAAATCACCCCGTTGCGGCCCCGTCGAAATCTTTGATTTCGGAAACGGCGCCCATGCAAGGCTTCCCCGCAAAACAAGCCACTTGCGGCGCAGATGAGCGGCTGGAAGCTACTGCTATCAGTATATGATGATTACGGCGTGGAGTGAAAGGAGCGGAATAATGGTAAAATGCGGCCAATGCGGGAAAAATGACCGAAAGGAAGACACGTATATCTTTGACGGACAAACTTACTGCCATGAGTGTGAAATACCACTTATCTATGCACTTGCTGATTATGGATTGATAGATATTGAATTTGAGGACTGCGAGAAAAAATGTATCCGAGTTCACGGATAGGAGAGGGGGACAAATAATGAGTAGATTAATAGACGCTGATAAGCTATACGATTACATATCTGACGTATTTACACAGTTTGGGTATGACGTTATGAGTGTAAAAGATGCGTTGGAAGCTGTGGAAAAAGCACCCACCGTAAATGCTGTTGAATTTCCGTGTAAGGTTGGGGATACAGTGTATGAACCAAGATGTGACAGGGGCTTTATTCAGGAATATATAGTAATTGCAATTCATTTCTCAAAATGCAGTACTTTGTATGGATGGGAACTAAAAGATGGAAAAGGTATTTATAGCAATACAAACGGATTTTCGGAAGATGCAATTGGCAAAACCGTATTTCTAACCCGCGAAGAGGCAGAACAGGCGTTGAGGGAGCGTGAAAATAATGGATAAATATGAAGTGGCAAAAGAGCTGATGAGATGTTTCCCGAACAGCTTTATAAACGCTGATGGGGAATTTGTTGCCCACAGAGACGCAAATGAGTATTTTATATTAGAAAATTGCAACTCTGTACTTGACGTGGAATGTAAGGTGCTTGAATGGTTTTCAAGGGCAGCGTTTAAAACAGAGCCATTCCCAACAAAGGCAAAAAACGATAGATTTCATAAGTTTATGCGCGGCGGTATTAATAAATTCTTGGGTACAAATTTTACGGCAGAAGATATGGAATTAATCTATACAAGGCTTGGAAACGGTATTAATCGCCCTTTATGCGAACGGTTTGTTGATTTCGAATATAGTATTGATGTTTTGAAGGGAGTGACCAGCAATGACAAACTATGAGCGCATTAAAAATATGAGTGTGGAGGGAGCGTGGATTAAAGTGAAAAGTAGGACGAAACAATTGGATATTACAAAAAAAGTGAAAGACGCGGTTTGGGCACGGGATGGAGGCAGCTGCATTTTATGCGGAAACCGGGAGGCAATGCCGAATGCGCATTACATACCGCGTTCCCACGGCGGGTTGGGGATTGAGGAAAATGTGGTGACGTTGTGCTGTCAGTGTCATTATGATTATGACCATACAGTAAGGCGTGAGGAAATTAAGGAGAAAATTCGGGATTATTTGAAAGAGATTTATCCATGTTGGAGCGAGGACGATTTGTATTTTAAAAAGTATGGGCTATATAGATTGTAAAAGGCGGTAAGTATAATTCCGGTATGCAGCAGGAACGGGGAGATTTAATATGTTCAAAAAAAAGAGAGGGATTCGGCTTTCCTATTATAAGCAGGGGCTTGTATATTTTTTGTGTGCAAATTTTCACAGTTTGCCGAAATCATATCGGGACTTAATTTGTAAATTGTGTGTCGATGTTGGCGGCGCTGATTCGGACGCGCTGTTTGCTCTTTTGACAAAGCCGGAGTTTTCGGTTAGCGGAATATCGATTAAATTTTATGTAAGCGAAAAAAAGCTTTATAATTTGAGAGAAAAATTTTATTTAGAGTTTTGGGAACGGATTTTTAAATAGATAAATAAAGACCCGAAACGGAGCGGCTTCCGCTAAGACGCGAAGCGCCAGGGCTCCCGCAAGGCGGCTTGCGCCTTGTGGGAAAGAGGAGGAGCAAGGGAACGGGCGAAATGCCCCCGAGGGGATAATAATGGGGCCCCCACGAAGCCAACGAAGTGGTGAGGCTTCGTGGGGAAAAGGAGCAGCAGCGAAGTGGACGAAGTTTTTGCGGTTTTGGCAAAAACGAGTAAACGTAGCTTGCTGCGACGCGGGCTTGTATGCAATATTAAATTAAGGACCGGAGTTGATATTGTGAGGAGTAAATATCGTGAAGTGAGGTATTTTTGCGGTGAATTTTTAGACGCGCAGTGTTTTCCCGTTTACAAGAAAACAAAATCGAAGCGGGGAAGGTTTCAGCCAACCGGTGAATGTCAGGCGCGGCTAAACGAAAAAAACAGCAGGCGGCATTTAACGCGGCTGGTGCATGCAAATTTTTGCAGCCGTGATTTGGCACTGCATTTGACCTACAAAGACGAGTGCATGCCGGAAACGGAAGATGCGGCAAAAAAGGATTTGAGAAATTTTTTTCGTCGGGTGCGGAGGCTGTATAAAGCCGCAGGAGTGGAGTTTAAATACATATCTGTTACGGAAAAGGGCAGCCGTTCTGGCAGGGTGCATCATCACCTGATTGTGACAGGCGGTGTAAGCCGTGACGACTTGGAAGCCCTTTGGACAGCTGGGAGAGCCAACACAAAGCGTTTGCAGTTTGACGATAACGGGCTGGTGGGGTTGTCGGTTTACATGACAAAGCAAAAGCTTTATTTTCGGCGTTATAACTGCTCGCGGAACTTAAAAGACCCGGACAAGACGAAAAAGGTGAGCGACCAGCGGGTGAGCAGGAAGCGTGCAGGACTTATTTGCAATTTTGAAGACCGGGAGAGTTTGGAAAAGCTCTATCCCGGTTATCGGCTTTTAGGCGTGGAATACATTATCAGCGATTTGACAGGCGAATATTACGCATATGTGAGGTTAAGGCGAATATGTGAGCGCCCAAAAGCCTTGAAAAGGGAGGGCCGCGAAGCGTTAGGGCTCCCGCAAAGCCCCCGGAGGGGAATAAGGCGTTGTGGGAAGAAGGAGCTTGCCGCGACGATGGCGCCATATTCGCAAAAAGTTGTTAGCGACAGCGAACCGTTGTGAGGGCGCTTGCAACCGAACAGGCGAGCCGAGCGTGACTTTTTGCGAAAGAGGAGGGACAATGGAGCGGTTGGAGGTTTTGCAAATAGCCAAACCGACTATAGCGGAATTTGTCCCGACGAGTTGCGAAAAAATGGCGGTAACAAAAGGGGTGCGGGGTGTAAACTGCGGATAGAATGAGTTTTCAGGAGGCGGTGTGGATATGGCAGATGAAATTGGCTCTAATTTCGGCCATGAAAAACGAGACGGCAAAAAAGGCCGGGAATCTCACGGGAAAAAAAAGAAAACTGCGCCTGGGAAAAAGGACAAGTATCACCGCTTTGTGGAGCCTAAGCTAAAGCTTATTCTGTGCTGGAAGCGTATGGGGTGGACCGATGAAGAGGTTGCGAAAAAACTTGGAATTGCCTATTCGACTTTTAAGATTTATAAGGGCAAATATGAGGCGCTTTCGGCCGTCTTACGCGCGGGCGCGGACGAGGCGAATGCCGAGGTGGAAAACGCATTGTTTGAAAAAGCCTGCGGCATGAAAGCCGTTGTGAAAAAGCCCGTTAAAGTGCGGGAAACCGTTTTCGAGAACGGGAAAAAGGTGAAAGAGATTGAGCGCATTGAATATGCCGAGGAAGAAGTGTTTGTTCCGCCTGATGTGACTGCGGATATGTTTTACTTGAAAAACCGTGTGCCGGACCGCTGGGGCGATAAACGTGAGTTAGTAGACGACGAAAGGCCGACTGGCATTATTCTTCTGCCTACGGCAGGAGAATAGGGCTCCCGCAAAGCCCCCGGAGGGGGAAAGGCTTTGTGGGATAGATGGAGCGCTGTCCAAATTTTAATTTGGGTAACAGCGCCCATGTCAAAACGTTCCAAGAGCGCAAACAAAGTGCTGCGCGATTGGCAAACGTTGACGGCTGAACCACAGCGGAGCAAGCGAAGTTTTTGCGGTTTTGGCAAAAACGAGCAGGCGTAGCTTGTGGTGACGCGCCTACGGCAGAAGAATAGGGTTCCCGCCTGCACTCGGAACGGGTGAAAGGCATAAGCCTTTTGGGAAAGATGGAGCGCTATCAAAATTTTTAATTTTGCAAATAGCGCCCATGTGATAGCGCCCCAAGAGGGCAAGCCAATGGCGCAGCCTGATTGGAACGGCGCGAACCACGGAGCAATGGCGAAATGGCGTGAGGAATTTTCGAAAGAAAATTGCGAACGGAGCTGAGTTTGCTCCGACGAGGAGAATGTAAAGCATGATTAAGTTTTTAAGGCCGAGAAGTGAAAATATGCGGGAAGTGGTGATGGTTCTTTGTGACGCCTTGAACCGGATTGAAAATTATGTGCGGGAGCAGGAGACGCAAAAGGCAGCGGCAGCGGCGGATTTGTCTGCTTTGGCTGCGGATATTAAGCTTTTGCGGGGAGATGTGGAAAGTTTGAGCGCAGAGCTTGATATATTGACAGCGACGGTGACTGGCTTGGAGAAGCGCATTGCCGATGCAGAGGACGACATTCGGGATATTTTTAGTCAGATATAGGAGTTTTTGCGTATGGATTTTGAGAAGATGAAAAGCTGTTATGTGCAATATCGCTCTTCTCTTTCCGGGTTTCGGGAGCGGGTGAAGCAGTCGCGGCTTTGGTTTAAACAGCAGCAGACGGAATATCAGGGAGGCTTTGCGGCAGGGGCAGGCCGTCCGAAGTCGCATAGCGGGCATATTTTTAACGCCATTCAGTATAAGCATGCGGATTTGATGGACAACTA
The DNA here is from genome assembly GCF_014384785.1 of Congzhengia minquanensis. Taxonomy (NCBI): domain Bacteria; kingdom Bacillati; phylum Bacillota; class Clostridia; order Eubacteriales; family Oscillospiraceae; genus Congzhengia; species Congzhengia minquanensis. The sequence goes on along the minus strand of NZ_JACRSU010000005.1, from coordinate 29,067 downwards.
TCCTGCTGCAAACATTTTGCCCAGGGAGCCCAAAGACGAGGAAAGCGCAAAAGTTTTGACGGAGATTGTGCCCTTTATTTTGGAGCGGTGCGCCTTTAAACGGACGTATGACTTAAACCTTTACAACAAGCTGATTTCGGGCACGGCGGCTTATGGCGTGTTTTTTAATCCGGACGCGGAGGGCGGCCGGGGCGACATTGAAGTGAAAGACGTGGAGTTGTTAAACCTGACCTGGCAGCCGGACGCGGTTTCGCTTTCGGAATCGAAGTATATTTTTTATGACACGTTTATGGACGCGGAGGATTTTTGCGCGGTTTATGACAATTTAGAGGGCGTTTCGATGCAGATGCAGTATGACGAGCAGAAAGAGCTTGCCGGTGAGGACGCATATCGGACGGTTGTGATTACCGACGCCTATTATAAAAAGCTTGAAAAAGGCGGGCGGCGGATTTTACATTTTGCCCGGTTTTCGGGCAGCCGTGTTTTATTTTCCAGTGAGGACGAGGGGAAGCAGTTTCAAAACGGGTTTTATGCCCATGGGGAGTATCCCTTTATTTTTGATTTGTTAAATCCTGTTCCGGGAGAGCTGACCGGTTTGGGGCTTGTGGACGTGGCAAAGGACATGCAGGCGTATATTGACCGTTTGGACGAGGCCATTAACCGCAAGTGTTTGATTTGTGCCCAGGACCGGTATTTCTTTTCGGAGAACAGCGGTGTGAACGAAGATGAATTTTTGGACGTTTCCCGGCCGCTGGTGCATGTTCGGGGAAGTTTGGACGAGACACGGGCGGCTCCTTTGAATGTGGCCCAGCTGCCAAACTATATTGTGGAGCACAGGAACAACAAGATAGCGGAATTAAAAGAGATTACGGGAAACCGGGATTTTGCCCAGGGCGGGTCGAACGGCGGTGTGACGGCGGCCTCGGCCATTACGGCTTTGCAGACGGCTTCAGACAAGCTGGTGCGGGATAGTGTGACCTTTTCATATATTGCCTTTGAGCAGATGGTGCGTTTGGTGGTGGAATTGATTCGGGAGTTTTATGACGAGCCCCGGATTTTTCGCGTTACCGGGGACGACGGCAAGAATGAATATCGCTCTGTTTCTTCGGCGGAATTGTTTTCTGGCGGCGAGCGTTCTGTGTTTGATATATCGCTGACGGTGGAGAAGAACAATCCCTACCAGCGGGCAACCCACAACCAGCTGATTTTGGAATTGAACAATGCGGGGTTATTAAACCCGGACAATTTTGAAAATGCGTCGTTTATTTTAAAAAATTTGAATTTTGATGGAAAAGACAAGCTGATTCGGGATTTGGAAGAGCTTACGATGAAGCGCAGGCAGCAGGCGGAAGCTATGCAGCAGGCGCAATCGGGCGGAGAACCGCAGGGCGGAGCAGGTACGCCCCTTGTGGAAATTCCGATTGGAAATGAAGACGGTATGGCAGATAGCGGGCAGGACAGCGGTTTTGACGGCGGTACGCTTGTTGAAATACCGTTGGGGCAGAGCTGATGGAACGGATGTTTGGTTTGCGTGAGCAAAACGGAGGCAGCAAAATTTCGACAGGCGTGGTTTGGAAACCGCAGAAAAAGCAGATTGCATTTATGCGGCGGACAGAGGACGAAGTTTGTTACGGCGGGGCGGCGGGAGGCGGAAAGAGCGAGGCTTTGGTGATTGAAGCGCTGCGGCAGGTTGGGATTCCGCATTATCGCGCTTTGATTGTGAGAAAATCTTATCCTGAGCTTTCGGCTTTGATTGACAAGAGTTTTACCTATTACCCGTCCGCGTTTCCGGGGGCGCGGTATAACGCCCAGGAGCATGTTTGGCGGTTCCCGTCGGGGGCTAAGATTTCTTTCGGCTCGATGTATAACAAGCGGGACAAAAACAAGTATCAGGGGCGGAACTTTGATTTTATCGGCATTGACGAGCTGACCCATTTTACCTATGACGAGTTTGAGGCTTTGCGGTCTCGTAACCGCCCCCAGGGGCCCGGAACGCGGGTTTATATGCGTATGACCTGCAACCCCGGCGGCATTGGACACGGTTGGGTGAAAGAACGCTATATTGCTGGGAAAGAACCGCTGAAGCGGTACGTGCGGGAAATTTCGATTGAGGGAAAAAATTATTCTGTTTCTTCTTGTTTTGTGCCGGCAACGGTGTTTGATAATCCGTCTTTGTTAGACAACGACCCCGATTATGTGGCGCGTTTGGGAACGCTGCCGGAGGCTTTAAAAAAGGCGTTATTATACGGCGACTGGGATTCGTTTTCAGGGCAGGTGTTTACAGAGTTCCGCGACGATGCGGCCCACTATATTGACCGGCGGTTTACCCATGTGATTGCGCCGTTTGAAATTCCGAATACGTGGCGGCGGTATCGGTCGTTTGACTTTGGGTTTTCCCGTCCGTTTTCTGTTGGCTGGTGGGCCGCAGACCCGGACGGGCGGCTTTACCGGTATCGTGAGCTTTATGGCTGCACGGGAGAGCCGAACTGCGGTGTGCAGTGGTCGCCTGATGTGATTGCGGCAAAAATAAAAGAAATTGAGGACAAGTATGAGTCGGGGCGAACGATTTTCGGCGTTGCGGACCCTGCCATTTGGGACGATTCTCACGGGTCGGCCGGGTCGATTGTGAGTCAGATGGAGCGTTTCGGCGTTGTGTGGGAAAAAGGAAAGCATGACCGTATGGCTGGGAAGATGCAGCTGCACCGGCGGTTTCGGTTTGGAGAGGACGGGCGGCCTTATCTTTATGTTTTTAATACGTGCAAGGCCTTCATCCGCACGGTGCCGGCCCTTTGTTATGACGAGCTGGACGTGGAGGACGTGGACACAAAGGCGGAGGACCACGTTTATGACGAGACGCGGTATATGTGTATGGTGAATCCCATTTCCGTGCCCGTGGCCGAGGAGCAGAAGGAGTATATCTATAATCCGTTATCAGATTAGGGGGTCCCACAAAGCCCCCGGAGGGAAATAGGCTTTGTGGGATAGAGGAGAGACAATGGAGCGAAGGGAGGGTTTGCGAATAGCAAAACTGACAAAAGCAGAATTTGTCTCGACGAAATCCCCTTGGGGATTAGGGCTCCCGCCTGTACTCGGAACGGGTGCAAAGCCCCCGGAGGGAATAATAATGGGGTCCCCGCGAAGCGAATGCTTTGTGGGGAGAAGGAAGGGCAAGGAAACGTGCGGAGGTTTTGCGAATAGCAAAACGTAGCAAAGTGGACTTTGGCCTGACGCGGGAAAGAGGATGGAGCGCTATCAAAATTTTTAATTTTGCAAATAGCGCCCATGTGATAGCGCCTCAAGAGCGCAAGCAAAGTGCTGCGCGATTGGCGAGACGCGAACCGCTCAACAGCGGAGCAAGCGAAGCTTTTGCGGTTTTGGCAAAAACGAGCAGGCGTAGCTTGTGGCGACGCCCGTTGGCGGATTAACTAGAAAATGGCAAAACTTAACCTTACAAAGGTAAATATAACTTTACAGAGGGAGTTAATAAAAAATTGAGGAGGTTTTAATTATGGCAAAAGCAAAGACAGAAACAAAAGCGGAAGAAACGAATGTAACGGCAACAGGGACAGAGGAGGCCGAATCGTTTGAAACAGCGGCGGAAGACAACCGGGTGGACTATTGTTTGCCTATGAATTTGCTGACGAACGACGACACGATGGAAGCCTGTGTGAATGGTAAGGTTTATCAGATTCGGTGCGGAGAGACCGTGCGGATTCCAAAAGAACTGGCAGAGGTGTTGGACAATGCGATTGCGCAGAAAAAGAAAGTGGACGCAATGATTAAAGCGAGGGAGAAGAAATCGGTTGAGATTTCGTGAGGGGAAAGGTGGTAGCAGCGGTATGGAACATACTGAAAAAAACGTGCCGGAAAACGGCATGGAGCAAAATGAGGTTCAGGAAGAAAAACAAGAGGTTAGCAGCGAAAATTTGTTTGATTTGGTGGACAGCGGCAAATTAACGCTTGAGGAAGCAAATGAATTTATTGCGAACGAAAGCGCAGGGGTCCCGCAAAGCGGCAGCTTTGTGGGAAAAAGGAAGAATAACGGAGCGGGCGCTTTTCTTTCCGGCAGGGAAAACCGAGAAAGCGGAGTTTATTCTGACGCCGAGGAAGCAAATGAATTTATTGCAAGCGAAAGTGCCGGGGATTCGCCTGTGCCCAAAGACGGAAAAGACAAATTTTTGGAAAAAGAAGATGCGGAAAAGATAACCGCAGACGGCGAATCGGCTGAATTTGCCCAAACGCCGGAAGAGACGGGAGAAGCACAAAATGCGGGAGCTGGTGGAACAGAAGAAGGAAGTGCGCAGCCGTTTCGTGTGTTTCACACACAGGAAGAATATCAGCGGGTGTTTGACAACGCCTGGAACAAGCGATATGGTAAGATGATGCGGGAGCAGGAATCGAAAAATATGGAATATGATTCTTTGCTTTCTGATTTGGGCGACCTTTTGGGAGTTTCGAAAGAGGACGCACACAGAGAGCTTTCGCGCAGGAAACTGATGTTGGAAGCACAGCAGCGGGGTGAGGAAGACCCTGAAAGCTATGCGGCGGTGAAAGCCGCAGAGGCAGAACGCGACGGGTATAAAGCACAGCTTGACCGTCAAGCAAAACAGGCGCAGGCAAGGGAGGTTGTGGCGAACATTCGCCGGCAGGGGGCGGAGGTTTCGAAACATGACCCGTCTTTTGCATTAGACAGCGCCATGGAAAACCCGGAATTTGCAAAGATTGTGTTTTCTTTATATTCGCAGATGCCGGACAGAGCGGTGGAAGTGGCGTATCGTACTATTTATGGCGGCGCGCAGGCTTCCTCAGGCGGGCAGAAAGAGCCGTCTTTTACGGATTCGGCAAAGCAGTTTGGCGCGCAGGCTGTAAGGCCGGTTGAGGGCGGTGTTGCAGGCAGAGTGAAAGCGGAGCGAAAACCGCCGGATTTTGCCAAAATGAGTGATAAGGATATACTTGATATTCAGAATAGAGTGTTAAGAGGAGAAAAGGTAGAGTTTTAGAACAAAGTGAATGGAGCTCATTTTAGGGCTCCCGCAAAGCGAATGCTTTGTGGGAAGAAGGAAGGGCAAGGGAGCGGAGCGAAAGTTTTTTTGTAAGAAAAACTTGAGAGAAGCGGACTTTGGCCTGACGCGCGGGGAGAAAAGGTAGAGTTTTAAGGGAAAGAGAGCCCCCGCAAAACGCGTAGGGCTCCCGCCTGTACTCGGAACGGGTGCGAAGCCCCCGGAGGGGAACAATGGGGCCCCAAAAACGCGTTCTTAGCGCGTTTTGGGGAGAGGAGGAGCAACGAAGCGTTGTAAGAAATTTTCGCAAGGAAATTTCGAACGGAGCGTAGTTTGCTCCGACGAGAGAAAAGGTAGAATTTTAGATTTTAGAGGAGTGAGAACAAATTGGCAGATTATAAGACAAATACAACGGGGACAAGTACGTTAAGCCCCACAATTCAGACCTATTACGAAAAACAGCTTTTGGCGAATGCAAAGCCCAATTTGGTTCATAACCAGTTTGGACAGAAAAAGCCCATTCCAAAGGGAAGCGGCAAGAAGATTAATTTCAGAAAATTCTCGAAGCTGGCAAAAGCTACAACTGCTTTAACAGAAGGTGTAACGCCGGACGGAAGCAGCATGAACATTACAGAGGTTGAAGCAACTGTGAAGCAGTATGGCGCTTATATTACCACCTCTGATTTGCTGGAACTCTCGGCAATTGACCCGGTTGTGACTGAGAACAACAAGATTTTATCGCAGAACGCGGCGGAAACATTAGATTTTCTGACCGCACAGATTTTAGCGGCAGGAACCAACGTTTTATATGCCGGGGGCGGCGCTTCGCGTTCTGCTCTGACTGCTGCGGCGAACACCTTAAAGGTTTCGGACGTGAAGCGTGCGGCGGCGATTTTGAAAAACAACAATGCGTCTAAGATTAATGGAGCATATGTTGCTATTGTGCATCCCTTTGTTGGGTTTGATTTAATGAGTGACAGCGAGTGGATTGACGTGAAGAACTATGACAACAAGGATTTGTATGCCGGGGAGATTGGAACCCTTTATGGCATTCGTTTTGTGGAGAGTTCGGAGGCCACCGTGTTTAAAAAAGCGGGCGCGCCCACAACCAGCGGAAACGATGCCACGAAGATTGACGTGTTTGCTACCCTGGTGATTGGTGCGGACGCTTACGGCGTGACGGAGATTTCGGGCGGCGGCCTGAAAATGATTGTGAAGCAGCTGGGTTCTGGCGGTTCTACCGACCCGTTAGACCAGAGAGGCACCCAGGGCTGGAAAGCAACCCACACGGCGGAGATTTTAAACCAGCTGAATATGGTGAGAATTGAGAGTGCGGCCACAATGACCCTATAAGGGGCAGTGTGGCGATGGGGTCCCCGCAAAGCGACTTGAAAAAAGGGTTCCCGAAAAGCGCAGCTTTGTGGGAAAGAGGAGGAGCAAAGTGAACTTTGCTCCGACGAAGTGGCGTTAGGGCGGACGTTGGCCGTGTGCGGCGTCTGCCCTTTTTTACTAAGGTGGTGATTTTATGATTCTTCCGAAGATGCAGGGGAGCCGGGTTTCGGAAAAGGAAATTTCGGCGTTTTATGGGGTGAACCGCACGGCGAAGATTAATGATTTTCAGCTGTCGGAAATGAAAAACATGGATTGTGAGACGTTTCCGTTTGCAGCCACGCGCAAAAGCAGGGAGAAGATTTATCCGTTGGAGACGGAAACGCAAAGCGCTATGAGGCTGATTTGCGGCGACACAGATTTAGAAGACGATTATCTCGTTACAGGGATTACGCAGGACGGGGAGTTTATTTATCGGGGGGAGGAGGTTTCGGGAACCAGTGCGGTTGACTTTAGTGGCGTTTCTTATATGATGGAATATATGGGCGATTATGTTTTGTTTCCCAATATGGAAGCCATTACGGTTACGACGGAAGAGGAAAACGGAAAGCCTGCCTATTCGGCGGAGGTCAATACTGCTTCGGTTGCGGAACCTTTTGATAAAAAATTTAATGGGAGTAAAAGTTATAATTATTCCCACGAACCATTTGTGGTTGGCAACAATTCTATTCGTGTGAAATTTGAAGCTGATAGGCGGGGAAATTTGAATTCTGCCGTGCCGTGTGTGGAGTTTGAGAGCAGGTTTGCCGCGGGGGATTTTTATACTGGGCTTTCATTTAAGATGAATTTGTATTGCCGATATGGAAAGCTCGACGGAACAGTGCGTGAAGAATATCGCTGTCCGATTCCCGATGATGTTTATATGGTGATGGACCGGGTGTATTTCGTGGACGAAAATGAGAATGAAATTTTATATGGCCAAGACAATTTGGAGCCGTATTCTGAGTATTATATTTGTATTGATTTTTCGGCTTATACCATAACCGGCGAAAAGGTTTTAAATTTATCGCAATATTTTTTGGAAAATGCAATCATTCCCGAAGGAGAAGAAGAGCCTCGGCCCTCGATTTCAGGCAATTTTTGCGCTGGGTTTGTAGCCGGAAATGACAATTTGAATTGGTATTGGAACGACGTTGAGCTTCTGTTTATCAGCCCGCCCATGGTTTTTGGCGCGGCTTTTGGCGGGCGGCTGTTTGGCTGTGACACGCTGGGGGTTTCGGTTTATTATTCGTATGCTTCAGGTGAGCGGTATAACTTTAATCCGTCTGCGAGCGCGGGCGGCGCCGGATTTGTTTTAAGCGCAGATCCCGGAAAGTGGACGGCCATGTGCGCGTTTAACAATGCGCTTTATGTATTTAAGCGGGACGCCATGTATCGGATTTATTCCTCTGACGGGCTGGCCTTTTATATGGAGCGCATCGCGGATGTGGGAGCGACGGGGAACGAGGCAGTTTGTGTGGTGGACAATGTAATGTATTTTCTGTCTTCAAACGGGCTGTATGCGTTTTCGGGGTCTTACCCTCAGCCGTTGCCGGATTCGTTGGGGCGGACATATTTAAGGGGCGTTTTGGGCGGAGATAACGGAAAATTATTCTGCTCGCTTGCGTGGAAAGAAAATGAAGCTTTTAAGCGGGAGCTTTGTGTGTATCACATTGACAAAGGGATTTTCAGTGTGCATGACGACTTTGCCGCGAAGCAGTTTGTTTGGTTTGGCGGAGAATTGTATGCGCTGGAAGAAAGCGGCGTTGTGTGGCGCATGGATAGCGTGCGGGAAGCAGTGGAATTTTGTTTAGACACGAAGCAATATTTTTTCTCGTTTCAGAAAAAGTCAATGAACGCGGCGCGGATTTATTTTGAGTTTGACCCGGTAGGCGACGACGGGTATTTTGAAATTTTGGTTTCGGCAGACAACGGGGAATTTGTTCCCGCTGCGCCAAAGATTGCGAACGGGCGTGTGCGGTATGTGCCGATTAAGTTTCGGAAATGTGATGAATTTTGTATTCGCATATGCGGAAAAGGGATTTTTACACTGAAAGGGATTTCGTTTGCGCTATATCAAGGAGGAGACGTTAAGCAAAATAAGTAATTTGCTTAACGAGCCCGCCTGATGGGGCCCCCGCAAAGCCCCCGGAGGGGAATAGGCTTTGTGGGGAGGAGGAACGGCAACGGAGCGCAGGGAGGTTTTTGGTTTTGAAAAACCGACGGAAAGCGGACTTTGACGTGACGCGGAGGAGACGTGAAGCAAAACAGGTAGTTTGCTTGAAAAAATTACGGATATAGCGGACTTTGACTCGACGAGTAAAGGAGTGATTTTGTGATGCGGAGTTATGAGGACGAATTGAAGAAACAGGGTAAAAGTGTTGTTGAGGCGAGTAATCCTGCGGCGGCGTTTGAACCGAAAACAGTGGAAAACGATGTGCAGGCAAACGTTGCCCGGAAAAAGCCGGCAGGAGGCAATGCGCAGTATGTAAATGCTTTGACCGGGCAGCCGTCCTCCGTTCAGCCGGTAAATCCGGCTGGGGGCGGCGGGAAGCCGGCGGCGCTGGCGCAGGATATTACGGCCGGGGGCAGCGTGGGCCAACAGAATGGGAATGAAAATGCAGATTTTGGTGTGCGGAACTATTTGGAGCAAGAGCTGGGGATTGACGGCAAACGAGTTGGGTGGGACGGTGAAAATGTTACGTTTGACGGGAATCCCTTGATAAAAGCCGAGCGCGTTTCCGACGAGGGGCGTTCCTTTGTTGGTGATAAGTCCGCAGTGGACGCAGCGGTGGGGCAGTATGCCCAGGAGCACGGCATGGTGGCGGTTCGGGACTATGCAAACAGCTTAGGTACGCCCATGAATATTTCATGGAATGGGGATAACGGGACTGTTGAAATTAACGGGCAGGTTATGAAGCCGGATTTTATTTCGAATGGGAAAGCATATGTTTATAAAAACAAGCTGGATCAAATTTTAGAGAAAGCGGACAATGGTTTTCGCCGGAGCACGGACTATTTAAAGGACGCATATGACAAGTATGGCGGGGGCGTGGATGAGGCGTATAACGCTTTGATGAACTATGGGGATTTTTCGTATGACCAGAAGGGCGACCGCGCGTATCAGGATTTTATGGACGTTTACCGCCGGGCGGTTGAGGATGAATATAATACGAACATGGCCCAGGCGCGGTTTCGAACCGGTGGGCTTGCCTCCCCGGCCGTGATGAGCCAGGCGGCGGCAGTTCGGGCGCGGGCGTTAGACGATGCGGCAAAGTATGGGCAGCAGTATGAAGACCGGGCCTATGACCGGTGGAAAGACACACGTGACTTTAAAGCGGATGACCTTGCGACGGCGTGGGGTATGCTGGCGAATGAATATGGTTTGAATTCCGGCGCGAACAAGGAGGATATGGACGCATATTATACCCGGGTAAATGATGACAGGACAGGGCGGCTTTTTGAGCAGCAGCTGGAAAGCGGAAATTTAGATGTTAGGAAACAGAGAGATGATTTGATTACTTCGTTGTTAAATGGTGAGCTTGCGCGGAAGTATGCGCCGGGGTTTGCGGAAAATGAGTGGAAACAAGATGTGGCAGCTACAAATTCTGCAGAGCGCGCGGACAATATTGGGGCAATGTATGACGAGCCTATGGCGCAGGAAGACTATTCGCAGGCAGTGAATACGACAAAGGGCATGGAGCTTGCAAACGACACGGCGGCGAAAAATTTAAACTGGTTAGACGCTTTGAACGGAGTGGATTTGATAAGTGCGTTATCGGGCATTTTGGGCGAAGTGTATAACTGGCAAACGTTGAAGCAACAAACAGGCGTGACTCCGCAGGGAGCGGATAAATTGACTGAAATGGTTTTAAGTTACCTTGGAAGTTTGCCGAAATAACAAAACAGATTTTGCGTTGTGAAAAGCGGGCTGCTTGGCAGTTCGCTTATTTTTTTTGTGAAAAGGTGTTGACATACCCTATTAGATAGGGTATAATAATACTAAAGTTAGGTGATACTATGAAAAGAAAATTTGTGATGATGCCTGTGTTTGACAAGGTGTGGAAAGAAATGGGATTGACAGATGATGATTTGCAAGCCTTGCAGGAACAGCTTTTAGCAAACCCACAGATTGGTGACGTAATTTCTGGAACGGGTGGTCTTCGCAAAATGAGATTTTCTTTGCCGAACAGAGGCAAACGCGGCAGCAGCAGAATTATTTATATTGATTTTTGCGTTGTTGAAACGATTTATTTAATTTTTGCATATCCTAAAAATGAAAAGGATAATTTGAGTGCAGAAGAAAAACGCAATTTGAAAAAGTTGGTTGCGCGCATGAAAGAAACGCTTTCGGAGGTGTTTTAAGTGAACGTTTATGATGGAATTATGCAGGGGTTACAGGAAGCCGTGGACTATAACGAGGGCAAAATAAAAGCAAGAACAAAGACAATTTCGATTGAGCCGGTTCCTGATTTTGAAGCAAAAGAAATTAAAGACATTCGAAACGGACTGGGCATGACACAGGTTTTGTTTGCAGGGTTTATGGGTGTATCGATAAAAACCGTTGAGGCCTGGGAAGCTGGGCGGAATATGCCGGACGGACCTGCAAGGCGAATTCTTGCAATGCTTCAGGCAGACCCGAATTTGCCGCAGAGATTACACATTGTTGCAGAATAAATGAATCAATGGAATTGTGAAACAAAATCGTGTTGTAGAAAAGTTTTCGCACTGTGCTATATAAGCACAGTGCTTTTTTTTTGCGGAAAAATAAGCCGGTAAATAGCGCGTGGATTGTTTTAAACTTGGCGTATAGACATGTGAAAACAGGAGGAAGAAAGATGGACAAACAACAGTATGCGGCGGCGCTTGAAAAACAATATGGGAAATTATCGCAGTCGGAGCTGAGCGAACTAATCAGAGATAACGAGCGGAAGATTAACAGCGCGGAGCGGCCGGACATTGCTGCAGGGTATGCGCGGCAGAATCAATATTTGGCGAAGATGTATCGCAGCAAAAGCAACAGCGCAAACAACAGAAAAAATGACGCGAAAAACAATAATAGCAGCGGGAGCAGCAAAAGTAGTTCTAACAGTTTGTCGACCTCTTATTCTCCTCTCACGGGGCTGAAAACGGTAAACGAGCCGATATCGAGGATGAAGAACAGGACAAACAGCAGCGGGAAAAAGAGCGGCTCAGCGACGGGCGGCGGGAAAGCGGCAGACAGAAGCCCTGCGGTGTTTGGAGCGTATTCACCTGTTGCTGGTGTTCCTGACCCATTGGAGCGGCTTAGGAACAGGATAAGCGGCGGCACGAAAGAAGCGGCTGACAGTTATCGCGGCGGTGCGGCCCGGCGGAGGACGAATGTGCCTGCGGCAGGCAAAACGGTTGACCCTGTGACGGCGGATTATTTGTCGCGGATTTCGCAGTTAGCGCGTACGCTGGAGAAACACAGGCTTTCATCTGGAAGCGATTTTGACAAAATTTTATCTTTCAACAGGGTGTTGGCGCGGCAGGAAAAAGAAGACCGGGACAACGCTTATGAAAATGCGCTTTTGAAGCAGTTTGGTTCTTTTTCTTCATCACAGCTTCGGGAACGGATTGAACAAAACGAACGGGCGATTAGCGCTGCCAATCGCCCGGACGTTGCCGCGGGGTATGAAAGGCAAAACAAGATTTTGGCGCGCTGGATGTTGGAGAGACAGGCGAAGGAAAAGGCGGATTCTTTTCTTTCGCTGAAAAACAATGCCGATTTTAAGCAAACTGCAGCAGAGCGAAAGGCCGGTTTGCTTGACAGTGATTTTAAATATATTAACAATATTGATAACGAGCGCAGCAAAGCAAAAGCGGCGCGCGGTTTGAATGCGGGCATAAGCGGTGCAAGGCTTGACAATTTAGAGCAGCTGACGGCGGAAGAAACAGAAATTTATAACTATCTGCACAACACCCAGGGGAACCGCGCTGCAAAAGAATATCTTGACTATTTAGAGCCGGATTTAAATGCCCGGCGTGCAAAAAAGGATTCGGCCCGGGCAAAAGCATTTGCAAAGGAGCACCCGCATTTGTCGGACGTGTTTTCTGTTTTGGAAGCGCCGGCGCGGGCTGTGGGTTCTGCCGCTGCCGTTATAGACGATATTGCAGGCGCGGCAAATGGAAAAAAGGTTGATGTGAACTCGGTTTACCGTGCCGGAAGCAATGCGGTGGGGGCGGCCCGGGAGGTTACCAACAAAAAGTGGGAAGATAAAATAAACGTGAATTTGCCGGTTATTGGGAATTTGGGTTCTTTTTTACACGGCGCAGTGCTTTCAGGCTTAGACAGTGCAATGATGATGTTGACGGGCGGAGCGGTTGGAGGCGCTTTGGGAAAAACGGCGCAGGGCGCAGAAGCAATTGCCAAAGCCGTTGTTTCTGTTGGTCTGTCGTCGGAATTGGCGTCGAGTGAGATTGTGGCAAACAAGGCAAAAGGGTATTCGGATTTACGTGCTGTCGGGCTTGGGCTTGCCAATGGATTAACGGAGGCGCTTTCGGAAAAGTTTAGTCTTGATGTGATTATGAAAGGGAGTCCGAAAGGTGCGCTTGCGGCGATGGGACGTTCTTTTTTGGCGGAGGGGTCGGAAGAGGTTGCGTCTTCTGCGGCGAACATGGCCATTGACGCCATGGTGAACGGCAGCGATAGTGACATAAAGAAACGGATTGCAGAATATAAGCAGGCGGGGGAAGGAGATTTTGGTGCAGTTTCTAAGGCGCTTGCGGACTTTATTGTTCCTGAATTTTTAGCCGGCGGCCTTTCCGGCAGCGCCATGGGCGGCGTGCACTATGGAATGAGTGGAAAAAGCCAAAAGGCAGGCGGTAAAAACAGTGTTACGTTTGACGATATTGTGAACGCGGGGAAAGAACAAAGGGAAAACGTGCAAAACGGAACAGGGGCGAAAAATGGAGCGGATGACGGGATTTTGTATGCGATTAATTATGACGAAAACAATGTTCCGTTTGTGGAAGTGGAGAACGACGTTTTAGCAGGCTTGAATCAAAAAGAGAAACAGGCCAAGGTAAAAGAGATTTTAAAAGACAGGTTTTCGCAGGGCGTTTCTGTAGGAAATGAACAGATTCAGATAACGAAAAAGTCAAGAGATGAATTTTTAAATTCAAAATATACAAATACCCTTAAAAGAAAACAACCTTCTGTTTATGATGATAAACTACGTTCATCGGACAACCTTGATGAAATTGTTAAGGCTTCGCGTGACTATGTGGGCGAGGGCTTGAAACACCCAAGGAAAGACAGTATTCGTGAGTTTGCACGTGGTACAGTAAATTTGCGGGTTGGCGGAAAAGATTATTCTGCTGATGTTGTTGTTGGAACGAAATCCGATGATAGCCTTGTATTTTACGATTTAATTAATTTTAAGCCTGCAAAAATAAACGAAAGAGCACCCGTAACGAGAATGGTGAATAAAAATGATTCTACCAACTCATTAGACTGGAATGCTCTTTCTGATAGTAGTATACCACAAACCACAGAAAATTACAACCCCGAAATGCAAAAAAACAGTGATGAAAACGGACCAGTATATTCTGTGAATCCGGAGGGTGCAGAGCAGCGTGAGAGCCAAGCCCCTGCCATGCAAGAGAACGAGGCGGCGGTCGGCGGTAAGGCGCAGGAGGCGAGCATGGGGGCGTTTCGGCGTGTTGTTGAGGCGCTGGGGTATAAGGTGATTGATACGCCGAGAGCGGAGCGGGTTGATGCGATGTTGCAGAAGTATCAAAATGACTCCGAAAGCAGAAAGGCATTTTGGCAAGGACAACAGGGTTCCCGCAGCGTCCCCGGAGGGGAAAAGACGCTGTGGGATAAAGGAGGGGCAACGGAGCGGCAAGAGGTTTTTCCGACAGGAGAAACCGATAGAAGCGGAGTTTGGCCTGACGTTGATGGTTATGTGGATTATAAATTAGGAGAGGTGTATATAAACCCCAACGCGCAGAACCCGCAAAACGTTGTGATGAAGCATGAGCTGACCCACGTTATGGAGCGTGTGAGCACGAAATATTTAAAGCAGGCGAGCGACTACATAAAGACCACCCTGCCGGAAGTGTGGGAACGGACACGGGAACAGGTGATTAACAAATATGACCGTTTGGGGATTGATGTTTCGGAGCATTTGGAGTCGGAAACTATGGCGGAGATTGCGTCGGAATTTTCTACAGATAAAGCCATTAACCGGTATGGGACGAGTGCGCGGTTTTGCCGGAACATTTCGCTTTGGTTTTCATATATGGCGAAGAAAATTAAGTCTATTTTTGGCGATTTGACTGTGGCAGATAAATTGGAGATTGCCGCATATAAGTGGGAACAGGCGCTGAGACAGGCGGAAAAACAGGCGAAAATGGGCACAAATAGCGGAACGGACGGCGTTGTATTTTATGCCAGCAGTGATAAACGCAGTGCGTCTATTCGTGACCAACTAAAAGCGAACATGAAAAAAATTATGGCAATGCCGGTTGTGAAGCGAGTGACGTTTGATACGGATGTTGGAAGTGGTATTGAACAGCAAAAAAAGGATATGCTGAAACGTATTCAAAATATAGGAGATGGCAATGAGGCAGTAATAAATCGAAAGGGATTTGGCCCTGTTGAAGTTGGGTACCGTGAAATTAAAAGTGGTTTAAAATATCTTTCCACAAAAGAAGAAATCGCATCTGTTGACGCGATTTCGGATGTAATTCGAAATGGGATTCAGATTTGGTCGAATGACAACCACAAAGGGCGGGAATATCCGACATTTACCTTTGCCGCGCCGATTGAGTTAAACGGAAAACTTTATAGCATGGCGGTTGTGGTGAAAAGGACCAGCGCAAACAAATATAAGGTGCACAGGGTGTTGATGCCGGACGGGGCGGCATTAGAATTTTCGGAAGCCCAGAATAACGATATAAAAACAAAAGAAGCAGAGGCTACACCTAACCAGATGACCGCCCAAACGGACGGTGAGAGCCGGTCCATCACCTCTGCTTCTAATGAAGCAGAGGCTACTTTTACCCAGATGACCGCCCAAATGGACGGTGAGAGCCGGGCCATCACCTCTGCTTCTGATGACAGTGTATCACAAGATGCTGCAGCTGTCAATAACAATTTTATGCAGAATGAGGAAAATGATGCAACGTTAGATTTTTTACTTGCGGGAGAAAGGGCTAAAACACATGACCCGGCGGCATTGGACAAGGCCAAGCGGCTTTCGGCTTTTGGAGAAACGCCGCGGCAGATTTGGAAAGAAACGGGCTGGGTGAAAGGCCAAGAGGGCAAGTGGCGGTTTGAATTGGACGACAGCAAGATGAAGTTTCGGAAAAAGGACGGGAAGATTTGTGACGTTTTAAGGATTAGTGAATTGAACTTTCAGTCTATGACGGAGGGGTTAAGCGATGCGGAGTCGGACGAATTTTTACGGCTGCGGCAAGCGGCATCCCGCGGGGAGCTTTCTGCGCCTTTATCGGACGTGATTTCTTATGATTTGCTGTTTGAAGCGTATCCCGCTTTAAAAGAGGTTTTGGTGAAGTCGGACTATCATGCAATTGGAATGGGAAAAGCGGCGTTTGACCCGGGCACAAAAACAATTTATTTAAGCCCGCAGGCAAACGGAGCGAAGCTTCGGCAAACGCTGCTTCACGAAATTCAGCACGCGGTTCAGGACGAAGAAGGGTTTAGCTTTGGTTCTTCGCCGGATTATTGGAGGGAGAGAAGCGGCATTTCTGCTAAGGAAGCGGAGCGGCTCTATGAAAACACTGCGGGAGAGATTGAGGCACGGGACGTGGAGCGCCGGGCAGATTTAACGGAAGAAGAGCGGAGGGAAACGTTTCCCGCAAGCGCGGAGCCGAATGACGACGTGGTGTTTGCAGGGGAGGAAACAGGAAATGCATTCGTGCTGTATCATGCTGATAGCGCTGAATCAGATGCGGCAGGAATAATCTCCAAATTGAAAGAGCATTTACAAGACATTGCAAGGCAGCCAAAAGTATTTCATGTTAAAAAAAATGTTCTTGACGGGCTGGGGGAGAAAGCTTCGGAAGCAATTGGAAATTATTTTAACTCTATTGGAAACAAAGCAGTAAACCCGGAAATTGGAGTGGTTGAGCTTTCAAAACGCGGTGCAAAATCTACTGTGTTTCATGGAACAAGCAGTGAAAAGCTTAAAGCAGTTGGAGCAATTAAAGATGTGATTGAAAAAGGAACTATCTTTGATTTTGAAAAAAACTGGAAAAATCGTGGATATGACACATATCTTATAGCTGCCAACGGAACAGTTATGGGACAACCACGCGCATTGGGTGTTGTGGTTAAGGCTTATCCCGGAAGTAACATGAACAACAAATTTTATTTACATGAAGTAATAGAAATGGAGTTGACCCACCATCTTGACGCAGCCGCCGATAACGGCGTTACACACGTAAGCAAGTCAACTCCTATTGACAGTGTATCACAAGGGGAAACATCTGTCAATAGTTATTCTATGCAGACACAGGAAAATAATGCGTTTGACAGGATTTTGCGTATGTCCGGCGGGAGCAAAGAAAAGCGGATTACGTTTGACGATTTGCTGGAGGCGTAATTTTAAAAGAATGCAAAAAGAAAAAGGAAGTTGTATAAAGTCAAATATTTTTAAGTAAATACAGCATATTTATTTTAGATGAGGGAGCTTTTTGACACAATAATTGCTTTTTGGTTAAGATACTGATATAATATAACCATAAAATATATTTGCATAGAAGGTAGGGTAGGCTCATGTGCAATCAAAGCACGCTCAACGTTTTACTTAAGGAGGCGGGTGTGGGACTAAAAAATATATTCGGCAAAAAGCTTGAAAATTTTTTGCTTTATGGTTCGTATGCACACGGAGGTTATGACAGTGAATCTGATATTGACGTTTTTGCATTGGTAAATATGGATAAAACGGAATGATCGCGTTACCGCAGAACGGTATCTGCAATGGCGAGTGATATTGATTTAAAATATGTCGCTTTACTTTCTGTGGAATTGCAGGATAAGCCTACATGTGAACGATATCGGGAAGTCATGCCTTTTTATCGCAATGTGATCAATGAGGGAGTGCGTGTAGATGTATAATCAAGGAATTTCGGGTGGACTATCGTTCCGTGTGGCGATGCCTATTACAGGGTTAATCCATATGACATATGGGAAAGTAATATATAACGAAGAAAGACATTTAAAAATTTTGAATGAGATTCTAAATGAATAGGAATCATTTTATAAAGAACGAGACTGTTTTGGAAGAAGCCAAGTATTTCAAATGGTAACAAGTACATTAGAAAACTTAGGAGCGTTATTTAAGCACCCTGCATTTTCGGATGAAAATGAATTCAGAATTATTTAATCGATAATATACGGGAGTAAAAAAGGAAATTCATAAAGGAAAGTTGTGAAACGAATGATAAAATATGATGAGTATTATGTTGCATATTTAGATATTCTTGGATTTAAAGAATTATTAAGGACCGCTTCTTGCGAGTCTATATATCAAATTTTTGATATATTACATAAAAAAACACGAGGACATTTAAACCTAAATGGCGTTGAAATTCAAGCCTACCAGCATATACATCATACCATTCTTTCTGATAGTGTAATTGTTTATATTAAAGCAAGTGTGGAAGATGCGTTTGCTGTGTTAATTGACATTTGTAAGAACCTTCAAAGTTCACTTGCAAACAGAGAAGCTCCAATTTTGTTAAGAGGGGGAGTTGCCAAAGGTGCCCTTTTTCATGAAAACGATATCATCTATGGAGAAGGACTATCAAAAGCATATCTTTTGGAAAGTAATTTGGCAAAACATCCGCGTATAGTTTTTAGTGGTGAACTTTTGGAGGATGGTCTTAAAAATACAAAATATATGTTTGCAGAGATGGAAGGTCTTGTCAAACCATATAAAACGGATGATGACCGCTTATATTATATTGATTACTTAGAGATTAGCATGATGGGTATAGATTTAATAACATATTTTGACCAATTACAAGCAATGTGTAATTCGTATTTGAATAAGGAGATTGATGAAGGCTTACGCTCTAAATATTTATGGCTTTTAAGTAAAATTGAAAAGAAAATTGCAGTAATATCTTTTTTGCGAGAACATTATAGCAAAAAAGAAGAGGAAGAAGATAAACGAAAAAGCGAGGAATACAGTAAGCGATTTTCAATATATCCTAAACAATTTCATGTAAGACTTGTGGAGAATACCGATGAAGAGGAGCAAAATAATGGTTGAATCAAATATATCACAAGAAATATGGTCAATGGCAAGGGTTCTGACGGATAATGGCGTTTCCAACAGAGCAAAAGAAATACGCATTTTTCCTTTATTATGATAAAAGCCCTTGCGCCGAAACGCAAGGGCTTATCTTCCGTTGGGACTTCTTTATTTGGAAAGGTATTACCCCCGCACCTTATCTTCATCATTATTGTATCACGAAAAATTGAATTTGTCAATATTTGCGGTTCATAATGTTGAAATACGGAAGATATATTTTATTATATGCTCCGTATCTGCTATTATACAGCACTCTTTAGAATAAATCAACAACTTATGCAACTATCAACTTTACCACCGTAAGCAATCTATTTTACAATTTAAACTGGTAACTTTAGTGCAAATTACAGGTCTGCTTCTGATTTTGTGTAGAGTCCAAACAAGGGTAAAACATGGTGATGGCGGGGAGCGTTTTGCTCCCTGCTTTTTCCATTTAGCGAAGTAAGGCAAAAAAATTGGTTTCTTCGGCAGTCTTTTGATTATGGGAAAAAACAGGTGATAAGTGGGGGGTGGACTGCTGTATATTGATTGTAGATTGAATGTAAAGGAGGCTTTTCATTAGAAATCAAATGGATTAATTGAAAACTTAGTTGACAAATGAAAACACAAGTGATAGTATGAACACAAGGGGATGTAACGAAAGTATGCAAACGACGGAACAGGCAACGACAGAGGGAGGAATTATTATGAAAGAGAATGAGAGGGCAAGTTCATTTGCTCCGGAAGAAGGCGCAGGAATGGTTGACATTATCAACAACAACTATTCCTATTTGCCGCCGGAGCAGGCAAATGACGAGGCGCAGCCGTTTATGGCTGCTGCGCATCAGAGTATGGTGGGTGAGATGTCGGATGCGGCTTTGGCTTCGGCATCGGCTGACGAATCGGACTCAGTTTTTGAAGTGGACACGGTGAGTTCGCCCATGTATTTTGAAAGCGGGAACAACGATTCTGTTTCCTTGAAAACCGGGGATTTGATGTATGCAAAGTCTTTGTTTTCTTTTCCCGGCAGGAATGGTTTGGATTTGGATGTAGCCATTCGCTACAACTCGTCGGACGCGGTGAATACGGTGGACGAGTTTGAAGTTAAGGGAATTAGCAGCGAGCTAAATTACAGGCAGTTTGCCGCAGGCTGGATTTTTAATTTTTCGAACATTCATATTGCAAACGACAACATTAAGGAAGTTTATGGCTATAAAAAGAAGTATAGTTTATGTCTTGCAGATGGCGGCGCTTATGAAATTAATTCTGACCTTACCTTGAAAAATTACGATTTGCAGGACATGGTATTGACAGAAGATACTGCTAAGAATGAATATGTGTTGACATATGCAAACGGGCGTGTGGAGCGGTTTGACAAACAATATGGGAACATTGTGAGCATTACAGATAGATTTGGAAACGAGATTTGTTTTGAATATGGAGAAATTGCGTATTACAGCGGTTCGTTTTTCAGCTATCGGTTTGACGAAAATTATTGCAGCCGCAAGTTAAATGCCTTAAAAAGGATAACGGACAGCACCGGACGCGTGATTGATGTTGAATATGGCCATAGTGTAAAGTATTCCGGCAAGCGGATTGATTCGATTACGTTTCGGTTTGAGGAACAAGTTTTGGCGAAATTGCAGCTGGATACGATTGACACATCTAAGGGAAGAGCCTACATTTTGACCTCGGTTGAGGATGCGTCTGGATATCAAACGCGCTATGAATATGTTGAAAAGCAGTCGTTTCAAATGGATCGCTATGATTTATTTGATATTCGTTATAACCATATGGGGTCGTGTATACTTTTAGAAAAAGTGACGTATCCTACCGGCGGCTGGTCTGCTTATGACTATACAATTGCCCGAAGAATGTATAGCCAAAAGTTAATTGGCGGCGGTTATTTCTATGACTGGTATCAGGTGTATAAATTAAGCAGCAAAACCGATTCCTCGGGCTATAGAATCCGCTACAAATATGAAAATGATTATTCCGGGTATCCGTTCGGGTATATTCCGGGAGACAACGATACGCACGACCAGATTAATGCGGATATGCAGTACCATACGGTTGTTCAGTTTCCTGAATATCAGACGGTTTATACATTTGACCGGGACCACAACATGGTTCGGGAGCAGACCTATGATGCAGACAATTTGGTGACGCTATTTGCAGAGAGCGGAGGCAGTACCTCATGGAATGTGATGGTATATAATTCGCTTTATCGGGTAGAGGCGCAGCAGCAGGCCTTTGTTAACGATGATGCCAAACATAAATGCAGAACCGTTATCTATCGGACAGACGAAGAGGGAAACGTTGAGTTTTTAAATGTATTGGACAATAAAAAACTGAATATAAAAGCAGTGAAGACGGTTAACGGTTATATTTATATCTTCTCTAGCGGCGTTACAAATTATAATGATCTTGGAGAAAGTATAGGTGGGGAAAGCGGCATCATTGTTTATCGTTATAGCACGTATAATGATGTGATTGAACGGTTTGCTGTTCCGTACATCGGCAGCACCATTGACTTTTCAAAATTTTATTACAGCGGCACGATGTTCACCTATGACACATGCACAGCAAGCGGATTTCAGTCGATTCGGTTTGATCCGAATGCATCGCTTACAGAAGATCCCTGGAGTTCGATTACCAGCACGGCCATAACGACAAGTGCTGATATTACCTATTTATATTCGCAGGGCGGCAGTCTGTTTTATAGGGTAGGGAACACCAACACCATGATAAAATATACGCCTGCTACCTCTGCGGTTGTGACGAAAACAATTTCCGGGCTGTCCAGCGTATTGCGGGGTGCTGCCAGCTACAACAAGGCGTTTGTTTATTCGGATTCAACGCTTTATGAGGTAAATTACGATGCGGGGACATTAACCAGCCTGTGTACGTTGACCAGTTTGCCGGCGGGGGGCTTGCTCTATCCTGATACGAAGGACAATCTTTATTATTTAGTAAAAGAGAATGGATTGTATAACAAGGTGAATAAAATAACCATGTCTAGCCCCGGAGCGCCGGCGCTTTATGCGGAAAGGCTGTTCCCCACAAAAGAAGTTCGTGTAGTGGCAGGTATGACTTCGCTGCATATTGGGTTATTTTATAACAATAATTCCGGCGTTTTAAAATCCTTTGGGGGATTTGAAAAAGTAATTTTGACGGACAACACCGATTTGGTGTATAAAAAAAGCACGGAATATACGTATAACAGCTATAAGCAGCAGACCGGCAAGATATATAAAGTATATAAAGGCGCGAATGTGAAGCAGCTGTATTCGGAAAGTTATGCGTATGTAGACAAGCACGATGCGCCGCTTTATGTGACGGACAAGCTGGGCAACACAACCACCTATGAATATTCCAGTTCACCTTATTTTATTCCGACGAAGGTGACGCAGTATGCAGGGACGGCAAATGCGCTTGTTACGACCAATGTGCTTTCCAGCGACAAAAAGAAAATGGCGAGTACGAGCACGGCGTATGGCGACAGGACTCTTGATACGGCATATACCTATGATTCCACTTATCCGGGCAATGTTGTTGGCGAAACACTGACGGAAACAAGAAACGGTACAAGCAAGGTATTAAGGGATTATGCATATGAATATAATACCACATCGAGCGCAAACGGCAGAAACGCTTATGTAACCAAAAAGACAACGAAAAATATTACCGGATTAAACGCAAGTTTTGTAAGTGCAAATTTGGGGAATGCTGTGGTAACATATGAATATGACACCAGCGGGCGGCTGTTAAAAACAACACAGGACGACTTGAAAACGGTGAATACGTATCAGGCGAACGGCTGGATTTTAAGCGAAGAAGCGCCGAACTTTATGACGAAGGAATATACGTATACGTTAGGCAGCGGCGTGAACAAAACGGAGATTAAGTATGGGTTTAACGAGCACAGCGCGTATGGAACGTATTTAAATTCAAGCTGCACGTATGTAGAATATTACGATGATTTGGGCAGGGTGATAAAGCGGGCGGAACGGTATAAAGATTCGGCGTCGAGTGCAGAGAAGGAGCAAACGGTTTCTACGTTTGTTTATTACGGCCACCGGCTGTCAAACATTTGTGACGGAAAGGACAACAAAACAAGGATTTATTATGACCCCTATGACCGCGAAACAGTGAAAGAGGTTTTGAACGGCCTTTATACTGTGAATGGTCAGGAGCGCAGCTATGATGACTATGAGCTGACAACCAGCATAACAAACAAGTCGAGATATTACAGCAAAAAGTTTAAGGACATTACGTTTGACGTGGCCGGGCGCCCGGTGATGGAAAAGGCATATACCACACAGGACAGCTTTCGAACGACGCAGACGGTTTATGACCATATGGGGAATATAAGTTCTGTAACCGACCCGAAGGGTGTAACGACGACATATACCTATGACAAAATGGGGAATATGACGAAGGTTACAAATGGATTAAATCAGAGCACAAGCTATGAATATGATTCCTTTGGGAACGTGACGAAGCAGACGCTTCCCGGCGGCGGCGTGACGACGTACACTTACGACACGCTGGGGCGTTTGAATGTGGAAACAGATGCGCTGAACAAGAGCAGATATGTGTCGTATTACAAATTTGATGAAAGGCCGCTTAAGAGCAAAGACAAATCGGGGAACGTGACGCAGTATACGTATGATACTGTAGCGTTAACGTACACCGGGGGCTTGCTGCGCTCCAAGACGGTGGGCAGCACGACCATCAGCTACACCTATGACCACTGGCTGAATATTGCGGAGATAAACGACGGCGGAGAGATTACGAGCTACACGTACACCGGGAACAACCTTTTGCACACGAAGACGATGCCGGACGGGAAGACGATTACGTATGAATATGACAAGGCGAAGAATGTAGACAAGGTGACGGACTATTCCGGCAAGGTGACGAACTATTCTTATGACAATGCAAACCGGTTAGCGTTGGTTTGGGGAGATGGGGTTGACATATCGTATCAGTATTCGAACGCCCAGGGGTTAGTGAGCCGGGTGACGTATGGGTCGAGCAGCAATACGCAGGATTATACGTATAACAATGCAGGAGAGATTACACAGGTTACAAGAAAGATTGGTTCTAGCAGCGTGCCTTATAACTACGTTTATGATGACAACGGGAATCTGCTTCAGGAAACAGAAGACGGGGTTGTGGCCAATGCATATACGTATGATGAAGTAAACAGGCTGAAGACCTCGACGGACAAATTTGGCACAACGGCCACCTATGGTTTTAACGCAAACGGCAATATAACGTCAAAGGTAATGACATATGCACCGGCAACGAGTTACACGCTGACGAACGCAGGGGCAAGCTATGAGTTTACGAACATCAAATCACACAAGGTAACGATGATGTACAACGCGCAGAACCAGCTTCAAACGCGGTCGGAGTCTATCACCGGGACAACGGGAGGCGTGACAAAGTCGATGTCATCATCGGAATTGTGTACAGCGTATACGAACGACGGGTCGTTAAAGAGCAAAAAGGAAACGCTGGGAACGAATTTGCTGACAAAGAGCTATTGGTATAACGACCGGAGCCAAATGATTGCGTATAAAGAGAACAACGTGACGAAGGCGGAATATACGTATGACGCGGAAGGGTATCGCGCGTCGAAGACGGTGGGCGGCGTAACGACAAGGTTTTATTGGGACAGAGGGTTTACGGCAAACGAGTCCGACGGAACGAACTTTACCGCGAAGAACACCATTGGAGGCGGCGGGATTGTGTCAAGAAAGTTGGGCACGGCTACGCCGATGTATTTGATGAAAGACGTTCACGGTGACACGACAGCGGTTCTGCAAAGTGGCTCGACAGTGGGGACGTATGATTACGACGCGTTCGGCAAGCAGCTCACGAGCAGCGGGACGGCGGATAATCCGTATCGTTACTGTGGGGAGTATATCGACGGCGAGACAGGGTTTATTTACCTTAGAAACCGCTACTACGACCCGAGTATTGGGAGGTTTATCAGTGAGGACCCGTATTGGAACCCGGCGAATATGATTTATGGGGATAATGGCGAGCGGGGATTGCCTGATTTTGCGGCGATTGTGCAGAGTTCAAATTTGTATGTGTATTGCAGGAACAATCCGATTAATCGCGATGATATTTGGGGGTTGTATGATAGAGATAAGGCGGTAAGGTTTGCGAAAACATATTTTATTGAAAAAATATTTAGTAGTAATCATCCTTATTACCAAGGTCATGATTGCGCTAACTTTGTATCTTACTGTTTAAAAGCAGGTAAAGTGCAGCAAGATGATAATTGGTATATGAATTTTGTTATTGGTATAGCAGGAAAATATATTGGAAGTTGGTCCGCGAGTTGGACGGTTGCAAGTGAACAATACCGTATTTTTAGTGATCCAAGTTTTGGTTATAGTACCGGAAAATTTACAGTGTGGTCAGCATCAGGTGTAAAAATTGCGGCAAAATATCAAAATGTTCGCCCTGGCGATTTACTATATTTCTGTGATGAAAATGGTCAGCCAACTCATGCAACGATTATAACAGATGTAACGGAAACCGATATATATTATAACGCCCATTCAAATCAGCGGAATCACCAATCCCTAGCAGAGGTAATAGAAAATCCGGTTGTTATTATCAGAATGAATGACGATGCATAAAGGAGGTGTAAAGATTGAAATTTCGCGTGCTTATAATTATTTCTGTTCTCGTTTTACTAATTATTTTATGTTATACACTTTATATTCCAACTCGACCTCATGGCATGTCACCCGAAGAAACAGTAAACTATTATTTTGAGCAATATAACGATAAGAACATAAAAAAAATAAATTCTATAACCCATCCATCCCATAGATCAAATGGAGCAGAATTGGATTTTAATAAATTAATATCGGTAAAGGTTATTAATTTACAAGAAGAAAAAGATTCAAACAAAATTTTCTTTGATTATAAAGAAGTTTATAGTTCCCCACCTTATCAGGTATCTATGGTAAGAGCAAAATATGATATACAATTTAAGGGTGAGTTTGGTTCAACCACTCGCAGTGGAATAAATGAAACAAATTTTTATTTAATAAAAAAACACGAGGACTCAGATTGGCTTATTGTTAGCATGGGGCTTGGTTAAGGGGACGCTGCCTAATTGTAACTTGATAAACACATTAAAAATTATTCTTTGGATGAACAAAGAACACAATAGGGTAGTCGTTAGACTACCCTATTGTTTCTATTATAGCCCCGATAAAAGATCATTCTCATTGAAAAGTAACATTGATTCCAATTGACATTTCATTATATAATTAGTATAATTATAGCAACGATTTACCACTGGCTGAATATTGCGGAGATAAACGACGGCGGAGAGATTACGAGCTACACGTACACCGGGAACAACCTTTTGCACACGAAGACGATGCCGGACGGGAAGACGATTACGTATGAATATGACAAGGCGAAGAATGTAGACAAGGTGACGGACTATTCCGGCAAGGTGACGAACTATTCTTATGACAATGCAAACCGGTTAGCGTTGGTTTGGGGAGATGGGGTTGACATATCGTATCAGTATTCGAACGCCCAGGGGTTAGTGAGCCGGGTGACGTATGGGTCGAGCAGCAATACGCAGGATTATACGTATAACAATGCAGGAGAGATTACACAGGTTACAAGAAAGATTGGTTCTAGCAGCGTGCCTTATAACTACGTTTATGATGACAACGGGAATCTGCTTCAGGAAACAGAAGACGGGGTTGTGGCCAATGCATATACGTATGATGAAGTAAACAGGCTGAAGACCTCGACGGACAAATTTGGCACAACGGCCACCTATGGTTTTAACGCAAACGGCAATATAACGTCAAAGGTAATGACATATGCACCGGCAACGAGTTACACGCTGACGAACGCAGGGGCAAGCTATGAGTTTACGAACATCAAATCACACAAGGTAACGATGATGTACAACGCGCAGAACCAGCTTCAAACGCGGTCGGAGTCTATCACCGGGACAACGGGAGGCGTGACAAAGTCGATGTCATCATCGGAATTGTTTACAGCGTATACGAACGACGGGTCGTTAAAGAGCAAAAAGGAAACGCTGGGAACGAATTTGCTGACAAAGAGCTATTGGTATAACGACCGGAGCCAAATGATTGCGTATAAAGAGAACAACGTGACGAAGGCGGAATATACGTATGACGCGGAAGGGTATCGCGCGTCGAAGACGGTGGGCGGCGTAACGACAAGGTTTTATTGGGACAGAGGGTTTACGGCAAACGAGTCCGACGGAACGAACTTTACCGCGAAGAACACCATTGGAGGCGGCGGGATTGTGTCAAGAAAGTTGGGCACGGCTACGCCGATGTATTTGATGAAAGACGTTCACGGTGACACGACAGCGGTTCTGCAAAGTGGCTCGACAGTGGGGACGTATGATTACGACGCGTTCGGCAAGCAGCTCACGAGCAGCGGGACGGCGGATAATCCGTATCGTTACTGTGGGGAGTATATCGACGGCGAGACAGGGTTTATTTACCTTAGAAACCGCTACTACGACCCGAGTATTGGGAGGTTTATCAGTGAGGACCCGTATTGGAACCCGGCGAATATGATTTATGGGGATAACGACACGTCAGAATTTAAATATTTAATAGACGAAACACAAGAAGTTATCCAAAATAAACTTACTCCCTGTATTAATCAAGATGATGATGACCAACAATTAAAAACGGATTTTTTCGAAATAAAATATGATGTTCCCGTAACATCCGTTTAAAACCTTAGCATATATAATATAAAAAAGCAGCCAGATCTAAAATCAATAAGACAAAGCTCTAACTTATATGTTTATTGTATGAATAATCCAATACGCAATTTTGATCCAGCTGGCAAAAGTGCAACTGTGATTGCGGGCGCTATATATGTGGTAACTGCTGTAGTTACAGTCGCTATTGTTTTTGCTGCTGAGCATACAAAATTAAATGGAAGCAAAAGTAGAACTAATGATAAACATACGAA
The DNA here is from genome assembly GCF_014384785.1 of Congzhengia minquanensis. Taxonomy (NCBI): domain Bacteria; kingdom Bacillati; phylum Bacillota; class Clostridia; order Eubacteriales; family Oscillospiraceae; genus Congzhengia; species Congzhengia minquanensis. The sequence continues at coordinate 1,385 of NZ_JACRSU010000005.1, read as the reverse complement.
ACCAAGGCCTGGACGGCAAACGGAAAAGAAAAAACAAAAACAAAATTGGAAATCAAGAAGGTGAGCAAATGAATGATTATTTAAAGCTTTTAGAAATGTTAAAATCATCCCAAAGGTTGGTGTCCGTTTTTTCTGATATAGAGGAACCTTCCACATGTTCTGTTGGGTATATTCATCAATTTGATGAATGCTGGATGGCGATGGCGCATATTACACCGGAAGGATTTGAAGACGGATATATTTTTCGCAAAATAGAGAATATTTTTCGGATTGACTTTGACGGGGTATACGAAAAAAAAGTAGAATATTTACAGAATCAAAATCTGAAAAAACATGAGCAATTGAATTTATGCAGTGAAAAAGGTATTTTTGTTGCGGCTATGAATGAAGCGATGAGAACAAAAAAAATGATGGCGATAAATGTTTTAGGCGGTGATGATGTTATTGGTTCCGTTTACTCTATATCAGAATCATTTGTAACAATGCAAAAATTTACAGACTTTGGGGATGAGGATGGTTTAACTGTTATTCCACTTGAAGTTATTACAAAATTTAATTATGATAACTTAGATTTAAGGAGTATAAACTGCCTGAATAAGTATAAAAAGGACAGTTCTAATAACGGCACTTTGAAAGCAAAGAACTGATTACAGACATATTGATGGTGAGTCACGATGCAAAGGGGCGATTCTATTATTTTAACAAAGAGAAGTTAAGTTATTTTATTTGAATCACCCCTCGCGTCCTTTGGTTTGCGTTCAAAAATGATGATAGTTTATTTATAGTGGCGGGATTGTATTTAAAGGGATTTTTCGGCAACAGAATGAATATTCGAACGCTCAGGGGCTTACGAGCCGTGCGTCGAAGACGGTGGGCCTCGTAACCACTCACTATTATTGGGACAGGGGCTATACGGTAAACGAGTCTAAAGGGACGTCGTTTACGGCAAAGAACACCATTGGCAATGGTGGGATTGTGTCAAGAAAGGTGGGCACAGCGGCGCCGCTGTATTTGATGAAAGACGTTCACGGTGACACGACGGCGGTTCTGCAAAACGGCGCGACTGTGAGGACGTATGATTACGACGTGTTCGGCAAGCAGCTCACGAACAGTGGGACGGCGGATAATCCGTATCGTTACTGCGGGGAGTATATCGACGGCGAGACAGGGTTTATTTACCTTAGGAACCGGTATTATGACCCGGGTATTGGGAGGTTTATCAGTGAGGACCCGGGTATTGGGAGGTTTATCAGTGAGGACCCGGCAAAGAGCGGCTCTAACTGGTACGTTTATTGTGAGAATAATCCGCTGAAGTTTGTGGATCCAAGCGGGTTAGTTGCTGGAGAAAAGTTTCGTACTTTACAAGAGTTATCTAACGACTGGGG